>JBAVXU010000415.1:0-1737 GCA_049698415.1 Mycobacteriales bacterium | reverse complement strand
GCCTCACGAAGACCTTCCGCACCCCGAAAGGGCCGGTGCGCGCCGTCCGGTCGATCGACGTGTCGATCGCCCCCGGCGAGACCGTCGCCCTGCTCGGCCCGAACGGCGCCGGCAAGTCGACCACCATCGACATGCTGCTCGGGCTGCTGGCGCCGGACAGCGGCAGTGCAACGGTGTTCGGGATGACCCCGACGGCCGCGGTCGCGGCCGGCGCGATCGGCGGCATGCTGCAGGTCGGCGGCGTGGCGCAGTACCTCACCGTGCGCGAACTGCTGAGGATGATCGCCAGCCTGTATCCGAACCCGATGCCGGTGGACGAGGTCATCGAGCTCACCAAGATCGGCGACCTGGCCGACCGGCGTACCAACAAGCTCTCCGGCGGGCAGACGCAGCGGCTGCGGTTCGCGATCGGCATCGTCGGCAACCCCGACCTGCTGGTGCTCGACGAGCCGACCGTGGCGATGGACGTCGAAGCGCGGCGCGACTTCTGGTCGACGATGCGGCACTTCACCACCAGCGGGAAGACCGTGCTGTTCGCGACGCACTACCTCGAGGAAGCCGACGACTACGCCGACCGGATCATCCTCATGTCGCACGGCCGCGTCGTCGCCGACGGCCCGGCCACCGAGATCAAGGCGACGGTCGGATTGCGCACGATCCGGGCGACCCTGCCCGCGGCCGACCTGGCCGCGCTCGCCGCACTGCCGGGGGTGACGAACGCCGACAACCACGGCGAGTCGGTGATCATGAACTGTTCCGACTCGGACGCGGCGATCAGGGCGTTCCTGCCGGCGTTCCCGCAGGCCCGCGACATCGAGGTGACCGGCGCCGGCCTCGAAGAGGCCTTCCTGCAACTCACCGGCGGCGACGATTCAGAGGATCAAAGATGAGCACGCTCACCTACACCCGCTACGAGATGGTGCGGCTCCTGCGCAACAAGCAGAGCCTGATCTTCTCCCTCGCGTTTCCGATCGTCATGTACTTCCTGCTCGCCGGTCCGAACAAGGACAACCACAACTTCGGCGGCGACAAGCAACATCCGACCGGGCTGTTCGCACCGCAGTACTACATGACGGGCCTGCTCGCGTTCGGAGCGATGGTCGCGGTGCTCTCCGGCGGCGCGCGGATAGCGGCCGAGCGCACGATCGGTTGGAACCGGATGCTGCGGCTGACCCCGTTGACGGCGCGCAGCTACCTGCGCACCAAGGTCATCACGGGCTACGTCCTCGCCGGTACCGGGATCGTTCTCCTGTATGCGGCAGGGATCTCCCTCGGCGTGCGGCTCGGCATCGGGCAGTGGGCCGAGATGACCGGCCTCGTGCTCGTCGCACTGATTCCGTTCGCCGCGCTCGGGACCGGCGGCGGCCACCTGCTCAACGACGACGCAGCTGGCCCGGCACTCGGCGGCGGTGTCTCGCTGTTCGCCTTCCTCGGCGGCACGTGGTTCCCGATCACGGGCAGCGGATTCTTCACCCAGTTCTGCCAACTCCTGCCGTCCTACTGGCTGGTGCAGGCAGGTCATGTCGGACTGGGCGGCGGGAATCCGTGGGGGCTGAAGGCCTGGCTGGTGATCGCGGTGTGGAGCGTGGCCGGGGCGGTCTTCGCGATGTGGGCCTACCGTCGCGACACCCGCCGGGCCTGAGCGAGACTGATCGACATGACTGCGCAGCCCTCCATCGCAGACGCGAGCCGGATGTGGGGCGCCGGTTGGCGGCGGTACTTCTTCCCTGCGTTCTG
>JBAVXU010000414.1:0-4659 GCA_049698415.1 Mycobacteriales bacterium | reverse complement strand
CCACGGCGGCGCTCGGACAGGAACGGCCCTTCGACGTGCACTCCCAGCACCCGGGCCAGGCCGCGGGCACCCCCCAGCCGCCCACGATGGAGGATCTCGCCAGCCCGTACCAGCGCGGCGGCCAGCTCGCCGACCGGTGCGGTGATGAACGTCGGGACGAACGACGTGATCCCGGTCGCCAGCAACTTTGCGGCGACGTCCTCCCAGTCCTTCGCGGAGGCGTCGACGAAGTCGACTCCGAAACAGCCGTTGATCTGCAGGTCGATCAGCCCCGGCACCAGGACACCCTCGGGGAGGACCACGTCGGCGCGCCGGCCGCCCGCCGAGGGCTGCAGACCGGTGATGCGGCCGTCCTCGACCGCCACCTCTGCCTCGGTGAGCACGTCGCCGGGGACCACGACCTGCGGTGCGGCGATCACGGTCATCCGTTCCACCGCCCGTCCCCCAGCAATCGAAAACAACGATTGACAGCCGTGCGCCGGAGTGGTCTAGTCCGGCCTAGTCCGGCACGGAACACATTATCGGGACCCTGCCTCTGGTCAACCCGGGAGGAGATCGAGATCTCCGAGCAGCCCGTCGCCACCATCGACCCCGGCAGCCCGGTGCCGAAGTACTTCCAACTGCGCGAGATCCTGCTCGATCACATCGACCGCGAGTTGCCGGTCGACGCCGGGATCCCCAGCGAGCGCGACCTGTGCACGCAGTACGGCCTGGCCCGGATGACCGTGCGCCATGCGGTGGACCACCTCGTGTCCGAGGGCCGGCTCTATCGCGTTCCGGGCAAGGGCACATTCGTCGCCCGGCCCAAGATCGACCTGCCGCTGCGGCTCGCCTCGTTCAGCCAGGACATGCTCGCGCGCGGTCTGAAGCCGGGCGCGGTGGAGTTGGCCCGCCGTACGGTCGGGGCCGGCCCGACGCTGGCCCGCGAGCTGCGCATCGAGCTCGACGCCGAGGTGCACGTGATCGAGCGGCTGCGGACCGCCGACGGTGCGCCGATGGCGCTGGAGCGCGCGCACATCACGGCGGCCGCCGCACCGGGACTGCTCTCCGAGGACCTGTCCGGGCGCTCGCTGTATGCCGTCCTCGAACGGCGCTACGGGCTCGTCTTCGACGCCGGTGAGCAGCTCATCGGTGCCGGCATCGCCAAGTCGGCGGATGCCCGATTGCTCGACGTACCCCGGGGAAGTGCTGTCCTGCTGCTCGAACGCAGATCGTCGGTTGCCGGCCGCGCGGTGGAGTACACCGTGTCGACCTATCGCGCCGATCGTTACCAGCTCCACGCGGCTCTGGAGATCCCCCGCCGCGCCGGCTCAACCACGCACCGAGGAGGAATCGCATGACCGCGACCACTGCTGGCGGCGCAACCGCCCCGTCAGGCCGCTCCCGAGCATTGGGGATCGGCCAGCGAATCGGGCGCAGCCTGCTCCTGCCCATCGCCGTGTTGCCGGCCGCAGGCCTGCTGCTGCGGTTTGGACAGCCGGACATGCTCGGCCGGTTCTCGCCATTCGCGAGCGTCGCCAAGGTGATGGCGGCAGCCGGCGACGTGCTCTTCGGCAACCTGCCGATCCTGTTCGCCATCGGCGTGGCGATCGGGTTCGCCCGCAAGTCCGACGGCACGACCGCCATCGCGGCCCTGGTCGGCTACCTCGTCTTCGACCGGGTGACGCGAGTGATGTTCTCCGGCTCGCAGATCAAGGACCAGGTGCTCATGCCGGCCAGCCCGGGTGGCGGCGACCGCGCGCTGAACTTCGCCGCGCCCAACCCCACCGGCGTGGTCGGCGGGATCATTATCGGGATCGTTGCCGCGCTGCTGTGGCAACGCTTCTATCGCGTCAAGCTGCCGACCTGGCTGGCGTTCTTCGGAGGGCGGCGCTTCGTACCCATCGTCACCGCCTTCGCCGCCCTCATCCTCGGCGTGCTCTTCGGCTGGGTCTGGCCGCCGATCGGGACGGCGCTGTCCAACTTCGGTGAGTACCTCGCCGGCGCCGGTGCGCTGGGTGCCGGTCTGTACGGCGCTGCCAACCGGGCGCTGATCCCGCTCGGCCTGCACCACATCATCAACAGCATCGTGTGGTTCAACCTGGGCGACTGCACCACCGGTGGCGGCGCCAAGGCGGTAGGCGACATCCCCTGCTTCCTGCAGAAGGGGACCTACACCAACGGCGGCAAGCCCGGCCTGTTCCAGGCCGGCTTCTTCCCGATCATGATGTTCGCGCTGCCGGCCGCCTGCCTGGCGATGATCCAGGAGGCACGTGGCGACGTCCGCAAGAAGGCGACCGCGGGTCTGCTCATCTCGGCGGCGATCACTTCCATCGTCACCGGCATCACCGAGCCGATCGAGTTCGCGTTCATCTTCGTCGCGCCCCTGCTGTTCGTCGTCCACATCGTGCTGACCGGGACGTCGCTGGCGCTGGTCACCGCGCTGGGCATCAGGGACGGCTTCAGCTTCTCGGCCGGGTTGATCGACTACCTGATCAACTTCAACATCGCGACGAAACCGCTGCTGCTCATCCCGATCGGGCTGGGCTACGGGGTGGTCTATTACTTCGTGTTCCGGTTCTTCATCCGCAAGTTCGACCTGCTGACGCCGGGCCGCGAACCTGAGGAGGAGTTGGAGGACGACGGCAGACGCACCGCTGTCGCATAGTTCCAGCCAGCCATCCTGCGATCGGCACCCTGCGGCCGCCAGCGCCATTGGCCGTAGGGTGCCGGGATGGACTTCGCGCTCAGTCCGCTGGCGACGCAGTACACCGAGCGCCTGCAGGCGTTCATGTCCGAGCGGGTGTTCCCGGCCGAGCCGGTCTATGCGCAGCAGCGAGCGGAGTTGCGCCGGGCCGGTCGCGAACACGACGTGCCGCCGGTCGTCGAAGACCTCAAGGCCGACGCGCGCGGCCGCGGCCTGTGGAACCTCTTCCTGTCGGCCGTCTCCGGTCTGTCCAATGTGGAATACGCACCGCTGGCCGAGCTCACCGGGTGGTCCGTCGACATCGCGCCAGAGGCTCTCAACTGCGCGGCGCCCGACACCGGCAATATGGAGTTGCTGCAGGAGTTCGGCAGTGCCGAGCAGCAGCAACGCTGGTTGCAACCCCTGCTCGACGGTGAGATCCGCTCGGCTTTCGCGATGACCGAGCCCGAGGTCGCATCGTCGGACGCCTCGAACATCGCGACCTCGATCCGGCGCGACGGCGACTCCTACGTCATCAACGGCCACAAGTGGTGGATCACCGGCGCGGCAGACCCGCGGTGCGGCGTACTCATCGTGATGGGCAAGACCGACCCCGATGCCGATCAGCACCGGCAGCAGTCGATGGTGCTGGTGCCGATGGACACCCCGGGTGTCGAGGTGATCCGCGCACTGCCCATCTTCGGTTACTCCGACCAGCACGGGCACTGCGAGATCAGATTCACCGATGTACGCGTCCCCGCCGCCAACCTGATCGGCGCCGTGGGCGGCGGCTTCGCGATGGCGCAGGCCCGCCTCGGGCCGGGCCGGATCCACCACTGCATGCGGGCGATCGGGATGGCCGAGCGAGCCTTGCGTCTGATGATCGAACGCGCGTCGTCGCGGGTGGCGTTCGGCCAGCCGCTCGCCGCGCAGGGTGTGGTCAGGGCGCAGATCGCTGAATCCCGGATCGAGATCGAGCAGGCCCGGCTGCTCGTCCTCAAGACGGCCTGGCTGATCGACAAGGTCGGCGCCAAGGGAGCGCGTACGGAGATCGCTGCCATCAAGGTGGTCGCACCTCGGGTGGCGCTCGCGGTCCTCGACCGGGCCATCCAGGTGCACGGCGCCGCCGGCGTGAGCGATGACTACCCGCTGGCCGCGATGTGGGCCGCGCTGCGCACCCTGCGGATCGCCGACGGTCCTGACGAGGTGCACATCAGGTCTGTCGCTCGTACGGAGTTCGACCGACAGTCCGGCCCCATGGAGCGACCGGGAGGAGGGTGAGCTAGCCGACGGCTCGGCGCCGCCCGTTCTGCGCGGTTGGCTCGACCCCGACCTGTTCGGCGGCAAGTTGGCGCAGCGCAACGCGTAGGGGGGAGTTGGGAGCCACGTCGGCAAGCGCCCTCCCGGCACCGAGAGCGCGATCGAGACCGGCCCGGTCGTAAGGCAAGAAGGCCGCCTCTCGGATGCCCCCGTGGCGCAGCAGTGCTCCCGATGCCTCCGCCATCGGCTCGCCCGGCGTGATGCCGCGGCGCAGCTTGTTGACCACCACTCGCACTCGCCCGCCCGCCTGCAGCTCGCGCAGGTCGGTCAGCCCGCGCACGAGCCGGTGCAGCCCGACCGGATCGCCCGCACCCACCGCCAGCACGGTGTCCGCGGCCTCCAGCGCCGCGATCGTCGCGGCATTGCGCCGCGGCGCCACGGTGTCGTAGACGAGCTCCTCGTCCTGCTCGAGAGAGAAGCCGCAATCGATGACGACGACCGCCGCCACCTGGCGGCACATGTCGAGCACAGATCGCACCGCACCGGCTGACAGCTCCGGCCATCTGTCGGCCCGGGCGATGCCGGTGAGGACCCGCATCCACGAGCCGGTCGTACGCGCCAGCCCGACCAGCGAGGCGAGGTCGAGCCGGCCGTTGTCGGCCAGCCGGGCAGCCGCCGCCAACCCGGGTGCTTCGTCGAGGAAGCCGAGGACCTGGGCGACGCACCCGCCGTAG
>JBAVXU010000413.1:0-2155 GCA_049698415.1 Mycobacteriales bacterium | reverse complement strand
TTTGATCACCAGCGTCTCAGGCGAGACCTACCTGACGCAGTCGGCATTGAGGATCGACGCGGACGATCGGCCGAACACCCTTCGCGGGCCTGCCGGCTCTCGGGTCAGCCCGCCAGCGAGATAGGGTCACCCGTGCTCGCGTCGTCACCGTCGAGCAGGTCGGTTGGGGCGAGGATGAAGACTTCGCACATGATGTCCGGGCCCTGCTGGTTGCCGCTCATGAAGCCGATCACGTCACGGCCCGTCGCGGCTCTGATGACGGCTGAGAATCGTTCGCGCATGATGTCCTGAAACTCCATGCGCTGCTGGATGACCGCCGGACCGCGACCCCCCTCGAACAGGGTCCGTTCGACGCGCGAGAACCCTCCGCGCAGCAGGCACACCACGAGGTCGTCCTCGTAGTAGGACTTCGTGCGGGTGGGCCCGTAGCCGTAGAACTCCTTCAGCAGCGCGACCATCCCGTCAGAGATTTCCGTTAAGACATCGCCACGAGTGCCGTCGGCACTGGAAAGCCCGGACTCCGCCATCGCTATCCCTCCTTGGTGGATGCCCCTCTTCAGAATCCTTTCCCGGTGTATCAAAGGCTAATCCTCACTTTTGGAGCGACGATACGCCAGAATGAGGCGGTCTCTCCTCGGCCCGCGAGTAAGAGACAATCGCCACAATGTGATCCGCTCATCTCCTCCGCTTTGTGGTCAATCGCAAGCTCTACGTATGACCATGCATGTCCTCTGGCCGGTGAGAATCTGCAGATCGTGCGGCTACTGGATGGCCTTCGCGCCCGCCCCGTGGCCGGCGCGCTGTCCGAGGTGCCGCCACCCCCACGAGTGAGCGGTTTGCGTCACGAGCGGTGACGCAGAAGCCGCGCCCACGGCCGCGCCGCATATGCTGCGGCCGACAAGATCGACTTCGCAGAGGCGTCGGCTCCGGGCCGACAACGCCCTGCGCGCCGTGGAGAGGGTGGGCGGATGACCGAACAGGCCGAGCCGGCCACCGAACTGGGGCTGGCCGTCGAGTTGGACGAGATCGGTGTCGACGCGCCGCGCGTCGGGATCATCATGGGCTCCAAGAGCGACATGGACGTCATGGACGGCGCCGCGAGCGTGCTCCGCGACGCCGGCGTGCACCACGAGGTACGCGTGATGTCCGCCCACCGCGAGCCAGAGCTCGTCGCCGAGTACTGCTCGAACGCCCGCCTGCGCGGGCTGCGGGTGATCATCGCGGGAGCCGGGCTGTCGGCTGCGCTGCCGGGCGTCGCGGCTGCGCACACGGATCTGCCGGTCATCGGGGTCCCACTGTCGAGCAGGCTGTCGGCAATGGGCGGTCTGGACGCGGTCCTGTCGGTTGTGCAGATGCCGCCGGGGGTGCCGGTGGCGAGCGTCGGCCTCGACAACGCGAAGAACGCGGGCCACCTGGCGCTGCGGATCCTGCGCTCCTGAGCGCGGGCGCGTCGGTTCAGGCAGGGCTGTAGGCGCCGGCCTCGGCGGCCGCACGGGTGGATGCGACGGTGATGCCGTCGACGTACATGGTCGCCGTGGCGGTCATCGCGGGATCGCGATAGATCCCGACGCGCAGGTGCGAGGGATCCGTCGTTCCATTCGTGAGGTACTTCATCGTCGCGCGGTTGCGGGACGACACGAGCGTGCGCATCCCGTTGCCGTCAGCGAGGTCGCCGAAGACCTCCAGCGAGCCGACGGCCGGGTCGGCGGAGAAGACGACGTGAAAGGTCAGCTTGATCCAGCGGCCGCGAGTCAGCGGATAGGCCTTGCCCGGAAGCGAACCCGCGCCGTCGAAGATGTTGCCCGCGGTCGATCCCCAGACGTTGCTGTTGCCATAGAGCTTGAACGCGTTGCGACCGCCATCCACGCCGATGCTCGGACCGCCGCCCCCGCCGGAGATGGGCTTGATCTGGAACAGGTTCTGCCAGGTGTCGTCGCTGGGCCACTCGGCGGGCAGGTAGTACTGCAGCGCGATCCAGCGCTCCTGCCCGGCTTGAAACAAGCGATCCTCGAACCCGGCCCGTGCCGGCATCGCCTGACCGAGCTCCGCGCGAGCGCCGTAGGAGTCGTCGCCGGCGTGCATCTCAAAGCGGTAGGAACGCTGCCCCTGCGCCCGGAACGTGCTCTGCGCGATGCGGGTCGGGTCCGGGTTGGGC
>JBAVXU010000412.1:0-7510 GCA_049698415.1 Mycobacteriales bacterium | reverse complement strand
GTGAATCAGCACCTGACGCGGTCAGCACCTACTTCGCGGTCGCCCGGCGCACCGCCGCACGGGCGCTGGCCTCCGGGCAGCTCCGGCCCGAGCAGGCCGCCGCCCTGCTCGACGTCCTTGCCGCACCGCGGACCATCGCATGACCCGCACCCTCGTCGTCGCCACCAACCGGCAGGAACTGGCGACGGCATTGCCGCCGGTCGGTGGCACCGGTGACGTCGGGCTGGTGATGACCATGGGGGCGCTGCACGCCGGCCACGCCGCGCTGATCCGAGCAGCCCGTCAGCAGAACGACACCGTCGTCGTGACCGTCTTCGTCAACCCGACGCAGTTCGGACCGAGTGAGGACTTCGGCCGCTATCCCCGCAACCTCGACGCCGACCTCGCGGTCTGCGCCGACGAGGGCGTGGACGTCGTCTTCGCCCCGGCAACGGCAGAGGTCTATCGCGGCCGTGGCGAGGTCACGATCCACCCCGGACCGTTGGGCGATCAGCTCGAAGGCGCGGTCCGGCCGGGGCATTTCGCCGGGGTGCTCACGGTGGTGCACAAGTTGCTGCACATCCTCGGGCATGTCGACCGGGCGTATTTCGGTGAGAAGGACTACCAGCAGTTCGTCCTCGTGCAGCGGATGGCCGCTGATCTTGACCTGCCGACGCAGATCGTGGGCCGGCCGACCGTACGCGAGGCGGACGGCCTGGCGCTGTCCAGCCGCAACCGCTACCTCAGCGTCGACGCGCGGGCCGCCGCAACGGCGCTGCCGCGGGCGCTGGCAGCCGCTGTTGCTGCTGCGGAATCCGGCGCCGACGGTGCAGCGGCGACAGCCGTTGCTGCATCGGTTCTGCGCGAGAGCCCCGAGCTGTCGGCCGACTACCTCGAACTGCGCTCTGCCGATCTCGGACCGGCACCGGAGCGCGGCCCAGCCCGGCTGCTGAGCGCGGTCCGGCTCGGGCCGACCAGGCTGATCGACAACGTCGCCGTCACCCTGCGCGGCACACCGTGAATCGCGTCGACCTGCCCGGCCGGCTGAGCGCGCCAGCGGCCGGCTGGACCACCGAGGCCGACGTCGTCGTGGTCGGCAGCGGCATCGCCGGGCTCACCACTGCGCTCAAGGCTCGGCGCTCCGGTCGCGTGCTGCTCGTGACGAAAACCGTGCTCGACGCGGGGTCGACCCGCTGGGCTCAGGGCGGAATCGCCGCGGCGCTGGACCCGGCCGACTCACCTGCGGAGCACATGGCCGACACGCTGGCCGCGGGTGTCGGCATCTGCGACGAGGCGGCCGTACGCCAACTGGTGCAGCGCGGGCCGGGATTGGTCCGAGAGCTCGTCGAGCTGGGCACCGGGTTCGACCGCGATACAGACGGCGAACTGGCGCTGACCCTTGAGGGCGGCCACCATCGCCGGCGCATTGCCCACGCCCGCGGCGACGCCACCGGGGCCGAGATCGAGCGCGCGCTGATCACCGCGGTCCGGGCGGCTGGGGACATCGAGATCATCGAGCACGCGCTCGTCCTCGACCTGCTCCTCGACGGCACCGGCCGGGCCTGCGGGGTGACGTTGCACGTCATCGACGAGGGCCGCCGCGACGGCGTCGGTGCGGCGCTCGGCCGCTCGGTGGTGCTCGCCACCGGTGGGCTCGGGCAGGTCTACGCGGCAACCACCAACCCACCGGTGTCGACCGGCGACGGCGTGGCACTGGCGATGCGTGCGGGCGCGGTGGTCACCGACCTGGAGTTCGTACAGTTCCATCCCACCGTGCTGTGGCTCGGTGCTGGTGCGTCCGGCCAGCAGCCGCTGGTCTCCGAGGCCGTACGCGGCGAAGGTGCGGTGCTGCGTGATGTCGACGGCACGGCCTTCATGGACGGCCGGCACCCGCTGGCCGATCTCGCACCGCGGGACGTCGTGTCTCGCGAGATCTGGCGGCAGATGGCGGCGACGGGCAGCGATCATGTGTTGCTCGACGCGACTGCCCTGGGCCGGGAGCTGATCGAATCGCGGTTCCCGACCATCGTCGCGTCCTGCCGTTCGCACGGGGTCGACCCTGTCACCGACCCGATCCCGGTCGCCCCGGCTGCGCACTACTCCAGCGGCGGGGTACGCACCGACCTGTACGGCCGGACCTCGATCCCCGGCCTCTACGCCTGCGGCGAGGTGTCCTGCACCGGCGTGCACGGTGCCAACCGGCTCGCCTCCAACAGCCTGCTCGAAGGACTCGTCTTCGCCGACGCGATCGCGGCCGACATTTCCAGTCGCACAGCCGCTGACAGCGCGGCTGGGGTCTCCCACGGGGGCCTTCCGATCGCCGGCGATCGGGGCGAGCCGTGGATCGCGGACCCGGCGGGGGTGACCGACATCCGACTTGCGATGAGCCAGGGTGCCGGCGTTCTCCGCAGCGCCGAAAGTCTCGATGACACCGCGGCTGCGCTGGCCAAGGTGGGGGCCGGGCCATCACCGGACGTGGCCTCGTGGGAAGCGACCAACCTGCTCACTGTGGCCGCCGCCATCACCGCTGCGGCGGCCGCGCGCGAGGAGAGCCGCGGCAGCCACTGGCGTGAGGACTTCGGCGAGCCGGCTCACGACTTCCGCGGTCACCTGCTGACGACGCTGACCGACGGTGAGTTGCAGACGTCGTACGAGCCGCTGCGATGACCGGCGCGGCGGGTGGCTCCGATGCGGGCTACGTCGAGGAGTTGGTCCGGGCGGCGATCGCCGAGGACCTGGCGGGGGGCGTCGACGTGACCACGGTTGCGACTGTGCCGGCCGACAGCCTCGGCATCGCGGATTTCGTGGTGCGCGGCAACGGCGTCCTCGCGGGCACGGCAGTGGCCTGGGCCGCGCTGCATGCCGTCGACCCGGCCGTCGAGGTCAGTGTCGAGATCGACGACGGCACCGTGGTCGGCCCCGGTGACGTCGTCATCACCGCCCGCGGCGCCACCCGGTCCCTGCTCACCGCCGAGCGGACCGCACTCAACCTGCTCTGTCACCTGTCCGGGGTGGCCACGCTGACCGCCGCCTGGGTCGCGGCGGTCGACGGCACGGGCGTACGCATCCGTGACACCCGCAAGACCACGCCGGGCCTGCGAGTCCTGGAGAAGTACGCCGTGCGCTGCGGAGGCGGGGTCAACCACCGCTCCTCGCTGTCGGAGGCGGCGCTGATCAAGGACAACCACGTGCTGGCCGCTGGTGGTGTCGGGCCGGCCTTCGCCGCGGTCCGGGCGCAGTGGCCCGACCTGTCGGTCGAGGTCGAGGCCGACACGGTCGAGCAGGTGCGCCAGGCGCTGGCCGCTGGTGCCGACCTGGTGCTCCTCGACAACATGTCGCTTGCCGACCTGCGTGCCTCGGTGGCCCTGGCCAGGAGCGCAGGCGCACGGACGGAGGCCAGCGGCGGCCTCACCCTCGCCCGGGCGCGCGAGGTTGCGGCAACCGGCGTGGACTTCATCTCGGTCGGCGCGCTCACCCACTCGGCTCCGGTGCTCGACATCGCCGCCGACCTACGTACGGAGTCAGTCTGATGCTGCTCGCCATCGACGTCGGCAACACCAACACAGTCCTGGGCATCTTCGACGGCGAGAAGCTCGAGCACTCCTGGCGGGTGAAGACCGACTCACGTGCCACGGCCGACGAGATCGCCCTGCTCTACCGCGGGCTGCTCGCCGACCTGTCCTCGGTGGACGGGATCGTGGCCTGTTCGACCGTGCCTGCCGTGCTGCGCGAGCTGCGCACCATGCTCGCCCGCTACTACGACGGCGTGCCGACCGTGGTGGTCGAGCCCGGCGTGCGTACCGGTGTGCCGCTGCTGTTCGACAATCCCAAGGAGATCGGGGCGGACCGGATCGTCAACACCCTCGCGGCCCACCATCTCTATGGCGGCCCGGTCATCGTTGTCGACTTCGGCACCTCGACCAACTTCGACGTGGTCAGCGACAAGGGGGAGTTCCTCGGCGGGGCGCTGGCGCCGGGCATAGAGATCTCCGTCGAGGCACTCGCCGCCCGCGCCGCCCAGCTGCGCAAGGTCGAGTTGGTCCGCCCCCGCTCGGTCATCGGCAAGAACACGGTTGAGGCGCTGCAATCCGGAATCCTGTACGGCTTCGCGGGCCAGGTCGACGGTCTGGTCCGGCGGATCGTCGCCGAATTGGGCGGCGAGGCGACCGTCGTGGCGACCGGTGGGCTTGCCCCGCTGGTGTTGGGGGAGAGCGAGACGATCCAGCACCACGAGCCCGACCTCACCCTGATCGGACTTCGACTGGTCTACGAGAAGAACGCCTGATCGCGGCACATCGTTAGGCTGGCGCGGTGACCAACCAGGAATCCACGGAGTCACCGGAACCCCTCGACGATCTGCCGGAGCAGATGCGGGTCAGGCGGGAGAAGCGCGACCGGTTGCTCGCCACCGGCATCGAGGCATACCCGGTCGGCTTTCCGCGTACCACCAGCCTGTGCGACCTGCGGGCCGCTCATCCTGATCTCGCGCCCGACACCGCAACCGGTGAGCATGTCGGCATCACGGGCCGGGTGATGTTCCTGCGCAACACCGGCAAGCTGTGTTTCGCCACCCTGCGCGAGGGCGACGGCACCGAGCTGCAGGTGATGCTCTCCCTCGATCGCGTCGGTGCGGAGTCGCTCGCGCAGTGGAAGTCGATCGTCGACCTCGGCGACCACGTGGGGGTCGAGGGTGAGGTCATCACGTCCAAGCGCGGCGAGCTGAGCGTGCTGGCCGACCGATGGGCGGTCACCAGCAAGGCCCTGGCGCCTCTGCCGGTCGCGCACAAGCCGATGGCGGAGGAGACCCGGGTCCGCCAGCGCTACCTCGACCTGATCGTCCGACCGGACGCCCGGCGGATGGTGGAGGCGCGATCCACCACGGTCCGGTCGCTGCGCGATTCCCTGCACCGGCGCGGGTTCACCGAGGTCGAGACGCCGATGTTGCAGGCTGTGCACGGTGGAGCCACCGCGCGGCCCTTCCGGACCCACATCAATGCTTATGACATGGATCTTTACCTCCGTATCGCTCCGGAGCTGTTCCTCAAGCGCGCGGTCGTCGGCGGCATTGAAAAAGTGTTCGAGATCAACCGAAACTTTCGCAACGAAGGCGCCGATGCGTCGCACTCACCGGAATTTGCGATGCTCGAGACCTACGAGGCGTACGGCGACTACAACTCCATGGCGACCCTGACACGTGAGCTGATTCAGGAAGCCGCGATTGCGGTGTTCGGATCGACCACCGTCCGGCACTTTGACGGCACTGAGCATGATCTTGGCGGTGATTGGCCGGCGATCTCGCTTTATGGTGCGGTGTCCGACGTGCTGGGCGATCAGATCACGGCGCAGACCCCGATCGAGCCGCTGGTGGCATACGCCGGCAGTCACGATATTGAGGTACCACCGCACTGGGGTGCCGGCAAGATCGTCGAGGAGTTGTTCGAGACGCTGTGCGGGGATCAACTGGTCAGTCCCACGTTCGTCCGCGACTTCCCGGTCGATACGAGCCCGTTGGTGCGTGACCACAGACTCACCCCGGGTGTCGTCGAGAAGTGGGACCTGTATATCTTCAGAACCGAGTTGGCTACAGGATATTCGGAGTTGGTGGATCCCGTTGAGCAGCGCGCCAGGCTGGTCGAACAGGCCGCCGCGGCGAAGCGGGGCGATCCGGAGGCAATGGCGCTCGACGAGGATTTCCTGCGGGCGCTCGAACACGGGATGCCGCCGTCAGGGGGTAACGGAATGGGGATCGACAGGCTCTTGGCAGTTCTCACCGGTGCTCGTGGACTACGGGAGACAATCCTCTTCCCATTCGTCCGGCCCAACTGAGGCGTCGCACCCCTTAAGGGTGAGGGCTGAACGTGTCGATAGACACACTCTGCGTAAGAGTTCTGCGGGTACGGAATACCCGTTTGGCGAATACCGGGCATTACGCGATATTCTTTGTCCCGGCCGCTAGCTATTTGATTTAGCAGTGGTGGATGATTAAATTGAAGCAAAATCGAGGTTTGACGGAAGGGGTTCCAGTGGCGCAGCAGGTAAAGGTCATCTTGGTTGACGATCTTGAGGGTGGGCACGCCGACGAGACGGTGAAGTTCGCTATCGACGGCGCATCCTATGAAATCGATCTCAACCAGGCCAACGCCGGTCGGCTGCGTGACACCCTGGCCCCCTTCGTGGGGGCGGCCCGCAAGGCCGGTCGGAGCAACGGGTCACGTTCCACCCGGCGCGGTGCCGGTGGCGAGCGGCGCGGCCGCGCTGCGGACATCCGGTCCTGGGCGCGGACCAAGAACATCGAGGTCAATGAGCGTGGCCGCATTCCCGCGCGGGTCGTGGAGATGTACGAAGCCGCACAGTAGGCCGAGGCCTGCTCGCGCGCGGCCTTCCGCTGCCCGGCCGGGTTTCGCTGTCGGCGCAGATCACAGCGAATCATTCATTGCCGGACTGCGTTGTACTGGGAGTAACCACCAGTGAGGGCTGGCGGTTGACGTTGGCGACTGCACAGGAAGGTCGGCTGTCCGCGGGCTAGAGTGGACATGTCCGGTGCCCGACGATGTGGGATGCCCACGGTTGCCGCAGCGGCAGTGAGGAGCAGGTGCGCGATGTTCGAGAGGTTCACCGATAGAGCGAGGCGCGTTGTCGTCCTGGCGCAAGAAGAAGCCCGGATGCTCAACCACAACTACATCGGCACCGAGCACATCCTGCTGGGCTTGATCCACGAGGGTGAGGGCGTCGCTGCCAAGGCTCTGGAGTCTCTGGGCATCTCTCTCGAGGGCGTCCGTCAGCAGGTCGAGGAGATCATCGGCCAGGGGCAGCAGGCACCCAGCGGGCACATCCCGTTCACCCCACGGGCCAAGAAGGTTCTCGAGTTGTCGTTGCGCGAGGCGCTGCAACTCGGCCACAACTACATCGGCACCGAACACATCCTGCTCGGGCTGATCCGTGAGGGCGAGGGCGTGGCCGCCCAGGTGCTGGTCAAGCTCGGCGCCGATCTCAACCGGGTGCGCCAGCAGGTCATCCAGTTGTTGTCCGGCTATCAGGGCAAGGAGCCTTCGACCGGCGGCGGCCCGTCCGAGGGCACACCGTCCACCTCTCTCGTGCTCGATCAGTTCGGCCGCAACCTCACTCAGGCCGCCCGCGAGTCCAAGCTCGATCCGGTCATCGGGCGCGAGAAGGAGATTGAGCGGGTCATGCAGGTGCTCTCGCGCCGGACCAAGAACAACCCGGTGCTGATCGGCGAGCCCGGCGTGGGCAAGACCGCCGTCGTCGAGGGGCTGGCGCAGGCCATCGTCAAGGGCGAGGTGCCCGAGACGCTCAAGGACAAGCAGCTCTACACCCTCGACCTGGGTGCGCTGGTTGCCGGCTCGCGCTACCGCGGTGACTTCGAGGAGCGCCTCAAGAAGGTCCTCAAGGAGATCCGCACCAGAGGCGACATCATCCTGTTCATCGACGAGTTGCACACCCTCGTCGGCGCTGGAGCGGCCGAGGGCGCCATCGACGCCGCGTCGATCCTCAAGCCGATGCTGGCCCGTGG
>JBAVXU010000411.1:0-8036 GCA_049698415.1 Mycobacteriales bacterium | reverse complement strand
CCTGATGTCATACATCGACCGGGCCACCGAGGTGACGCCCGAGCACCCGGTGCTCGTCGACAGGTTCCTCGACGACGCGATCGAGATCGACGTCGATGCCCTGTGCGACGGCACCGAGGTCTATCTCTGCGGGGTGATGGAGCACATCGAGGAGGCCGGCATCCCCTCCGGCGACTCCTCGTGCGCGCTGCCCCCGATCACCCTGGGCCGCGGCGACATCGAAACGGTGCGCCGGTCGACGGAGGCCATCGCCAGTGGCGTCGGGGTGCGCGGGCTGCTCAACGTGCAGTACGCCCTGACCGGCGACGTGCTGTACGTCCTCGAGGCCAACCCCCGGGCGTCGCGAACGGTGCCGTTCGTGTCCAAGGCGACCGCCGTGCCGCTGGCCAAGGCGGCCGCGCGCATCATGCTCGGCGCCACGATCGCGCAGCTGCGTACCGAGGGCATGCTGCCGGCCCAGGGCGACGGCGCCGTGCTGCCGGCCGGCGCGCCGATCGCCGTCAAGGAGGCAGTCCTGCCGTTCAAACGGTTCCGGACCGCCGAGGGCCACGGCGTCGACAGCCTGCTCGGCCCGGAGATGAAGTCGACCGGCGAGGTCATGGGCATCGACACGGTGTTCGGCAAGGCCTTCGCCAAGTCGCAGGCCGGCGCCTACGGCTCGCTGCCGGTCAAGGGCCGGGCGTTCGTCAGCGTCGCCAACCGCGACAAGCGGGCCATGATCTTCCCGGTGAAGCGGTTGGCCGATCTCGGCTTCGAGGTGCTGGCGACGGAAGGCACCGCCGAGGTGCTGCGCCGCAACGGCGTCGAGGCGACCGTGGTGCCCAAGCACGGCACCGGTGGGTCCGTGCCGGACATCGTCGAGCTGATCCTCGACGGCCACGTCGACCTGGTGATCAACACGCCGTGGGGCAACTCCGGCCCGCGGATCGACGGCTATGAGATCCGTACCGCAGCGGTGTCCCGCGACGTGCCGTGCATCACCACAGTCCAGGGCGCAGCAGCCTGCGTACAGGGGATCGAGGCCCTCATCCGCGACGAGGTCGGCGTACAGCCGCTGCAGGAGTTGCATGCGGCACTGTGGGCCGGCCGGCACGCGGCGGCCGGCGACGTCGGCGGCGGAGGTCTCGTATGAGCCGGCCGGCGGGAGCGGTACAGGTCGCCGGCGAGGTCCTCTCGCTGCGCCGGGTCGGTGCGTACTGGCTGATGACTCTGGTGGCTCCCGGCATCGCCGAGCGGGCGCGGCCCGGCCAGTTCGTCGCCCTGGCGGTCGGCGGCGAGCACACCTCGATGGTGCTGCGCCGGGCATTCGCGATTTATCAGGTCGCCGAGCGCGGGGTCTACGGCGGCACGGTCGAGGTGGTCTTCGCCGTCCACGGCAAGGGAACCGACTGGCTGGCGCGGCTGCATCAGCACGATCCGGTCGATGTCGTCGGTCCGCTGGGCCGCCCGTTCCGGATGCCCGCGACCGTCGTCCCAGCGGTGCTTGTGGGCGGGGGGTACGGCAGTGCGCCGCTGTTCGCGCTGGCCGCCGAACTCGGCCGGCGCCGCTGCCGGGTCGACGTCGTCATCGGCGCCGGCACCGCCGACCGGCTGTTCGGGGTGCTCGAAGCCAAGCGGATGGCGGCCACGCTGACCGTCACGACCGAAGACGGCTCGGCCGGCGAGCGCGGCCGCGTCTCCGACGTGTTGCCGGACGTGATCGAGCGGAGTGAAGCCGGTCTGGTCTATGCATGCGGTCCGATGCCCATGTTGCGTGCGGTCGCCGCCATCGCCGACCACTACGGCTTGCCATGTCAGGTGGCCGTGGAGGAGTCCATGGCGTGCGGCATCGGGGTGTGCATGACCTGCGTGTTGCCCATCATCGGTGACGACGGGATCACCCGGATGGTGCGGTCCTGTGTGGACGGTCCGGTGTTCCTCGCCGATCAGGTTCGCTTCGACGACGTGGGTACGGTGCCTGCCGGCACCCTGGGCGAGCCGGTCGAGGCGGTCGGCACATGACCAGCGGCGACGTCACATTGCGACCGGCACATGGCGAAACCCGACTGCCATCGGTTGACATGTCGACATGGCTGTCGACGTTCCACGCGCCCAACCCGGTGTTCACCGCGTCCGGCTGTGCCGCGGCCGGTCGCGAGTTGGCGCAGTTCTTCGATCCGACCGAGCTCGGCGGCATCGTCACCAAGTCGATCATGCTCAATGCCCGATCGGGACGGGCAACGCCACGGATGGCCGAGACCCCCAGCGGGATGCTCAACTCCATCGGCCTGCAAGGCCCGGGGGTCTCGGAGTTCTTGGCACACGATCTGCCCTGGCTGGCGCAGCGCGGAGCGCGCGCGGTCGTGAGCATCGCCGGCTCCAGTGTCGAGGAGTACGTCACGCTGGCGCTCAAACTGCGCAACCAGCCGGGCATCGAGATGCTCGAGGTCAACATCTCCTGCCCGAATGTCGAGGACAGGGGACAGGTCTTCGCCTGCGACCCACGTGCGGCGGCCCGGGTCATCGCCGCGATCCGGCAGAAGACCGCGCCGACCGTGCCGATCTTCGCCAAGCTCTCACCGGACGTCACCGACATCGTCTCGGTGGCCCGAGCGGTCGTCGACGCCGGCGCGGACGGTCTGTCCATGGTCAACACCCTGCTCGGCATGGTGATCGACCCGAACACCATGCGGCCACACCTCGCCGGGCGCACCGGCGGCCTGTCCGGCCCGGCGATCAGGCCGGTGGCCGTGCGCTGCGTCTGGCAGGTCCACAGCGCCCTGCCCGCAGTGCCCATCCTCGGCATGGGCGGGATCCGGTCCGGTCTCGACGCGCTCGAATTCATCCTCGCGGGTGCATCGGCAGTGTCCGTTGGCACGGCGGTGTTCTCCGACCCGCAGGCGCCCGTACGCATTCTGCGAGAGTTGACGCAGGCTCTGGGTGAGCGTGGCTTCGGACGTCTCAGCGATGCGGTCGGCTACGCGCACCGTCCCGATACCCCCGACCCGGCACCAGCAGTGGAGGAGCAGTGACTACTCGGGCCCCGATCGCCGTCGCTCTTGACGCGCCCGACCTCGCGACAGCGCAAAAGTGGGCCGCAGCCGTGACCCCGCACGTGTCGACGCTCAAGGTCGGGCTCGAACTCTTCTGTCGCTACGGCCCCGAATCCGTACTCCGGACCCGCGGCGACACCGACGTCCGGCTCTTCCTCGACCTCAAACTGCACGACATCCCCAACACCGTGGCCGGTGCCGCGCGGGCCGTGAGCAAGCTCCGGCCGGACTATCTCACGGTGCACGCCGGCGGTGGCGCCGCCATGATCGCCGCCGCGGCCGAGGCGTTGCCCGATTGCATGATCGCGGGGGTGACCCTGCTGACGTCGATGTCCGACGCAGACACCGCTGCCGTCGGGCTGGGGCAACATCCGCTCGAGGTGGTCACCCGGCTGGCATCGCTCGCTGTCGCATCGGGCGCGCGGGCGCTGGTCTGTTCGCCGCGCGAAGTCGCGGCGGTCCGGGCGGCCGTCGGACCGGACGTCGTACTCATCACGCCGGGGGTGCGTCCGGCCGGCGCTGCCTCCGGGGACCAGGCGCGGGTGTCGACCCCGCAACAAGCACTGGCCGACGGTGCCGACCTGCTCGTCGTCGGCCGGCCCATCACCGGCGGCGACGATCCGGGTGCGGCCGCGCAAGCCATGGCCGCTGACCTGCTCTGACCGCGGTGATGCGCCGACAGAACACGCGACCGGCAGGGCGGTTTTCACCTCCACCCGGGGTGTGGCGTTGCTCTCAGGGCCGCTGTCTCGCTACGTTCGCGTGGTCAGACCCGCGAGGAGCAGCCCGCGAGTCGAGTCGATGCCAGCAGAGGTGACCCCGCGTGGTGCTCCCGACATTGAGCCCCGAGCAGCGCGCTGACGCGCTCCAGAAAGCCGCAGCTGCTCGCAAGGCACGCGCTGAGATCAAGGAACGCCTCAAGAAGGGCGAGATGCAACTCGCCGAAGTGATCAGCATCGGGGAGACCGATGAGGTGGTCAGTCGTATGCGCGTCTCGGCGGTGCTCGAGTCGCTGCCCGGCATCGGCAAGGTGCGTGCGGAGAAGCTGATGCGCGACCTGCGCATCTCTGACAGCCGACGTATCCGTGGCCTCGGCGACAACCAGCGCCGGGCGTTGCTCGAGGAGCTCGGCTCCGGCCGTAGTGGCCACTGACCAGCCGGATGCGCCCGCGCATCCCGTCGCAACGAGTCAGGTCACCGTGCTCTCCGGCCCCTCGGGTGTCGGCAAGGGCACAGTCGTCGGGGTCGTCCGCCGCGTCCATCCGGAGGTCTGGGTCTCAGTTTCCGTCACCACCCGATCGCCGCGCCCAGGTGAGGTCGACGGCGTGCAGTACCACTTCGTCGACCGGGCTGCGTACGACCAGATGATCGCCGACGGCGAGCTGCTCGAGCACGCGGAGTTCGCCGGCAACGGATACGGCACCCCCCGCCGCCCGCTGCGCGAGCGGCTCGAGTCCGGTCAGCCGGCGCTGCTCGAGATCGACCTGCAGGGCGCCCGGCAGGTGCGGGCCGCGCTGCCGGATGCCCAGTTGGTCTTCCTCGCGCCGCCCTCCTGGCCCGAACTCGTCCGTCGCCTGGTGGGCCGGGGGACCGAGGACGCCCTGGCCATCGCCCGCCGCCTGGAGGCGGCTCGGATCGAGCTGGGAGCCGGGCCGGAGTTCGATGTCATGGTCGTCAACGACGATGTCGAGCGGGCGGCCGAGGAATTGGTACGATTGGTCGATTCCCCCGTCCGTACGCCGGCCCGCCGCTCGAGCGATCAGGGCCCGGCAGAGAGCTGAGTGTGCTGAGTGTCCGGAACCATTGCCGCGCCTGAGGGCATCACCAACCCTCCGATCGACGAGCTGCTCGAACGCACGAGCTCCAAGTACGCCCTGGTGATCTACGCCGCCAAGCGCGCCCGGCAGATCAACGCCTACTACAGCCAGCTCGGCGAGGGTCTGCTCGAATACGTCGGCCCGCTGGTCGAGACGAGTGCGCAGGAGAAGCCGTTGTCGATCGCGTTGCGCGAGATCAACGAGGACCTGCTGACCCACGAGCAGGTCGAGGGCTGAGCGAGACCGACATGACGCGCCCGCACGTCGTCCTGGGCGTTGCGGGCGGCATCGCGGCGTACAAATCCGTCGAACTGCTGCGCCTGCTCACCGAGAGCGGATACGACGTGCGCGTCGTCCCCACCGCCAACGCCCTGCGTTTCGTCGGGCTGGCCACCTGGGAGGCGCTGTCCGGCCACCCGGCACCCACCGATGTCTGGACCGACGTCCACACGGTCGGCCACGTCGCCGTCGGCGCCGGTGCCGATCTGCTGGTGGTGGCTCCCGCGACGGCCGACCTGCTCGCCAAGGCGGCGCATGGCCTAGCCGACGACCTTCTCACAAATACTTTGCTCACCGCGCGCTGCCCGGTGGTGTTCGCGCCCGCGATGCACACCCAGATGTGGGAGCATCCCGCGACGCAGGCCAACGTCGTGACGTTGCGTGCCCGCGGTGCCCTGGTGATCGATCCGGCGGCCGGGCGCCTCACCGGTGCCGACAGCGGTGTGGGCCGACTGCCCGAGCCCGACGAGCTTTTCGCCCTGTGCCGCCGCCTCATCGAGGCCGGGACCCCCTCACTCGACCTCGCCGGTCGCCGGATCCTCGTGAGCGCCGGTGGCACGCGAGAGGCGCTCGATCCGGTGCGCTTCCTCGGCAACCGATCCTCCGGGCGGCAGGGCTACGCCCTCGCCCGGACCGCCGTCGCGCGCGGCGCCGAGGTCACCGTCGTCGCCGCCAACGTTGCGCTGCCGGACCCGGCCGGAGCCAAGGTGATCCGGGTGACCTCCGCCGCCGAGATGCATGACGTGATGCTGGCCGAGGCCGACGCCGCCGACGCCGTCGTGATGGCGGCCGCGGTCGCCGACTTCCGCCCGGCAGACGTCGCGGCGACCAAGATCAAGAAAGCCGGTGGGCTGCCCGCACCCATCGAACTCACCGCCACCGCGGATGTCCTCGTCGACCTGGTCGCGCACCGGGCACCCGGCCAGGTGGTCGTGGGCTTCGCAGCGGAGACCGGCGACGACGCAGCCGGCGTGATCGAGCACGGCCGGGAGAAGCTGGCCCGCAAGGGCTGCGATCTGCTGGTCGTCAACGAGGTCGGGGAGCGGCTCGGTTTCGAGTCGGCCGACAACAGCGCGGTCGTCCTCGGCCAGGACGGCACGTCGACCGAGATCCCGCCCGGGTCCAAGGAGTCGCTCGCCGATGCCGTCTGGAACCTCGTCGTAGCCCGGCTGAATGTCGCATGAATCCGGCCCGCGGTTAGACTCCGCGGGAACAATTTCGTCGAACCCACCAAGGGAGCGCTGTGTCTCGCCGTCTGTTCACCTCTGAATCGGTTACGGAGGGCCACCCGGACAAGATCGCTGACGCCATCAGCGACTCGATCCTCGACGCCCTGCTCACCGACGACCCGCACAGCAGGGTCGCCGTCGAGACGCTCATCACCACCGGTCAGGTGCATGTCGCTGGTGAGGTCACGACCTCGGCCTACGCCGACATTCCGACCATCGTGCGCGAAAAGGTGCTCGAGATCGGCTACGACTCGTCGAAGAAGGGCTTCGACGGCCGCTCCTGCGGCGTAAGCGTGTCGATCGGTTCGCAGTCCGCCGACATCGCCCAAGGCGTCGACGCCGGCATCGAGGCGCGCACCGGCGAGAGCGTCGAGGACCCGCTGGACCGTCAGGGCGCTGGTGACCAGGGGCTGATGTTCGGCTACGCCTGCACGGACACCCCGGAGCTCATGCCGCTGCCGATCGCGCTCGCCCACCGGTTGTCCCGGCGGCTCACCGAGGTGCGCAAGCAGGGCACGGTTCCTTACCTGCGTCCCGACGGCAAGACCCAGGTGACCATCGAGTACGACGGCGACAAGGCGATCCGCCTGGACACCGTCGTCGTCTCGACCCAGCACGCTTCCGACATCGACCTGGACACCCTGCTCGCTCCTGACATCAAGGAGCACGTCATCGCCGCCGAGGTCGACGGGCTCGGCCTGGACACCACCAACTACCGCGTCCTGGTCAACCCGACCGGCCGCTTCGAGATCGGTGGCCCGATGGGTGACGCCGGCCTCACCGGCCGCAAGATCATCGTCGACACCTACGGCGGCATGGCCCGGCACGGTGGAGGCGCCTTCTCCGGCAAGGATCCGTCCAAAGTGGACCGTTCGGCGGCATACGCGATGCGGTGGGTGGCCAAGAACGTCGTGGCCGCCGGGCTGGCCAGCCGCTGCGAGGTGCAGATCGCTTACGCGATCGGCAAGGCACATCCGGTCGGGCTCTTCGTCGAAACCTTCGGCACCGAGACGGTCGACGTCATCGACATCCAGGACGCCGTCATCAAGGTGTTCGACCTGCGTCCGGCGGCGATCATCCGCGACCTCGACCTGCTGCGCCCGATCTACGCCCAGACCGCGGCCTACGGTCACTTCGGCCGCGAACTTCCCGACTTCACCTGGGAGCGCACCGACCGCGCCGATTCGCTGCGCAACGCCGTCACCTGACCGGGATCGTCGCCGCGCTCTGATAGACCGGGGAGCATGACGCAGCCGGCATTGCCCGTCGCGCGGGTGTCGGTCGACTCCTCACTGGCGCATCTCGACCGGCCGTTCGACTACCAGGTGCCCGCCGAGCTCGATGACTCGGTCGTCGTCGGCTCGCGGGTCCGGGTGCGGTTCTCCGGCCGGCTCGTCAACGGGCTCGTTCTCGACCGGGTCGCCGAGACCGACCATGCCGGCAAGCTGACGCCCGTCAACCGGTCGGTCTCTGCAGAGCCGGTGCTCAGCGCGGAGGTCGCCCGGCTGGCGCGCGCCGTTGCCGATCGCAGCGCGGGCACCCTGGCCGATGTTCTCCGGCTCGCCATCCCACCCAGGCACGCCCGGGTCGAGGCCAAGCCCAGCCCCGACCCGGTGCCGGCGCCGCCACCGCCCGATCCGAGCGGATGGGCCGGCTATCTTGCCGGACCGCCGCTGCTC
>JBAVXU010000410.1:0-9387 GCA_049698415.1 Mycobacteriales bacterium | reverse complement strand
CCCCGGTGCCGTGAGTGCCGACCGCGTCATCTCCACGATCGACGAGGAGCTGGGCCGGCTGGCCGAGGACGGGTTGGCCGCGGGGGAGCTGGACCGGGTCAAGGCCAGGATCGCCACGCAACTGCTGCGCGAGGTCGATGCCGTGCTGGGCCGGACCCTGGTCATGGCCGCGTTCGAGCAACAGCGGGGTACGGCCGAGCTGGTGGGTCAGTTGCCGGCCCTGATCGGCCGGGTCGACGAGGCCTCCGTGGTGGCCGCCGCAGCCACCCTAGCGCCGCAGCGGCGCGCGGTGCTCGAGATCGTTCCGGGAGGCAGGTCGTGACCTCCGTGCTGAGCCACGTCCCGGCGCTGACCGCACCGCGCAAGGCCAAGGCGTTCACGGTGGCCGAGCGCACGCTCGACACCGGGCTGCGCATCGTCGTGGTCCGGCGACCCCAGGTGCCTCTGGTCGAGTTGCGGTTGCGGGTGCCGTTCTCCGGCCGCGCCGCGAGCCATGCGGCCAAGGCGAGCGTGCTGTCGGACACGCTGCTCAGCGGGACCAGCACGAAGTCTGCCGTCGACATCGCGGTGGCCCTGCAGGAGATCGGCGGTTCGCTGCACGTCAACAGCGATCCCGACCGTCTCATGGTCAGCGGCAACGCGCTGTCCACCGGGCTGCCGCGGCTGCTCGACCTGGTGGCCGAGGTCGTCACCGACGCGTCGTACCCCAATGAGGAGGTGGTCGGGGAGCGCGACCGGATGATCGAGCGGTTGCGGATCGCCCGGGCCCAGCCCAACGTGATAGCGGCCGAAGCCCTCTCGCGCAGGATGTTCGGTGAGCACCCCTACGCCCGCCAGATTCCCGATCCCGAGGAGGTGGCCTCGGTCACGGCTGCGCAACTGCGATCCCTGCACCGGCAACGCCTGGTCCCTGCCGGGAGCACCCTCGTTGTGGTGGGGGATCTGTCTCCGCAGCGCGCGCTGGATCAGGTCGAGGCCGCTCTGTCCACATGGGACAATGCCGGCAAGGCCCAGTCGGCTCCCCGGCTGCCCGCGCTGCAGACCGGGCCGATCCTGGTCGTCGACCGGCCGGGTGCGGTGCAGTCGAATCTGCGGCTCGGTGGCCGCGCCCTGCCGCGGCAGGACGCGGACTATCCGGCGATGCAGTTGGCCAACCTGGTCTTCGCCGGTTACTTCTCCTCGCGACTGGTCGAGAACATCCGTGAGGACAAGGGATACACCTATTCCCCGCACTGCGTCATCGACCACTCGGCGGCCGGTTCGTCACTGCTGCTCGATGCCGATGTCGCCACCGAGGTCACCGCGCCGGCCCTGCTCGAAGTGCGCTACGAACTCGGCCGGATGGCGACGCTGCCGGTCGGCGCCGACGAGCTCGACAGCGCACGGCAGTACGCCATCGGCACGCTGGCTCTGTCGACCGCGACGCAGGCTGGGCTCGCCTCGACCCTGTCCGCCCTGCTCGCCAGTGGGCTGGGGCCGGACTGGCTGCGCGAACACCCACAACGGCTGGGCAGAGTCACGATCGAGGACGTGTCCCGCCAGGCGGCGATCTTCCTCGCGCCGAGACAACTCATCACTGTCGTCGTCGGCGACTACGACAGGGTGCGGCCCAGCCTGTCGGCTCTGGACGAGGTCGCAGCCGGGTGACTGCGTCCCTGGCTCTGTCCGGGGCCAGTCTCGACCGCGCGGCGCACCACCGGACCGACGAGGAGTGGCTGGCGAGCGCCTGGCAGCGGGCCGCGATCCTTCGGGTCGGCTCGGACGGCACCGTCCCCGTCGAGGGTGAAGCCGACCATCCGCGGCTCGCGCTCGCCTCAGCCGACCAGATCGCGGACGCCCCGACGAGGTTCTTCCTCGGCGAGGACGGTGAGCGGCCGTACTTCGCGGCGGTCATCGAGGCGCCGCCACCTGAATGGGCCGGTCTGCGCCAGGTCGGAGCGCTGCTGGGCGGTCGTGATGCCGGGCTGCTCGCGACCAGTGTCGCCCTGACCAACTGGCACCGGGCGCACACGCACTGCCCGAGATGCGGCACGCCGACGCAGGTCACCGGCGGTGGGTGGCTGCGCAGCTGCCCGGCCGATGGCAGCGAGCACTACCCCCGGATGGACCCGGCCGTGATCATGCTCGTGCACGACGGTGGCGACCGGTGCCTGCTCGGTCGCGGCGCGAGTTGGCCCGAGGGCCGGTTCTCGACGCTGGCCGGTTTCGTCGAGCCGGGGGAGTCGGCCGAGCAGGCCGTCATCCGCGAGGTCGCCGAGGAGACCGGGGTGGCCGTCGACGAGGTCCGCTACCTCGCCAGCCAACCCTGGCCGTTCCCGTCCTCGCTCATGCTCGGCTTCACCGCCCGGGTGGCCGACGTGGTCGAGCCCCGGCTGCTCGACGGCGAGCTCGCCGAAGCGCGGTGGTTCGAGCGGGCCGAATTGCTCGCGGATTCGCGCCCGGACCTGCCCCCGCCGATATCCATCTCACAATGGCTCATCTCGACCTGGGTGCATGCGACAGATGAGACCTGAGCTGCCCGTGAGCGACTCGTACGACGTCATCGTCATCGGGCTCGGTGCCATGGGCTCGGCCGCCGCCCGTGCCCTGGCTGCCCGCGACGTACGCGTGCTCGGCCTGGAGCAGTTCGGGCCGGCGCACGCGCTCGGCGCCAGCCACGGCCGGTCGCGGATCATCCGGTTGGCCTACTACGAGGATCCTTCCTACGTCCCGCTGCTGCGGACCACGTTCGATCTGTGGGCCAGGTTGGAACGTGAGTTCGGCCAGCAGCTGGTCACCCGCTGCGGGGCGCTGTTCATGGGACCGCCGGGCGGGGAGGTCTACGGCGGCACCCTGGGGGCGGCCGGCCAGCACGGGCTCGATCACGAGGACCTCGACGCGGCCCAGATCCGCAGCAGGTACGACGTGCTGCGCCCTGGCGGGGGCCTGCGCGGGGTGCACGAGGACATCGCGGGCATCGTGGTGCCCGAGCTCGGCGTCCAGGCCCAGATCGACGGTGCGCGCAAGGCCGGCGCCGACCTGATGTTCGACACCGCGGTGGAGTCGTGGGACGCCGACGGGTCCGGTGTGGCAGTGCGTACCCGCAGCGGTTCCTACCGCGCGCAGCACCTGATCCTGGCCCCGGGCGCGTGGGCACCCCGCCTGCTGCACCTGCCCGACCTGCCCCTTCGGGTCGAGCGCCGGCTGCAGTTGTGGTTCGCGCCGACCGCGCGGCACGACGACTTCGCCGCCCTGCCGGTCTGGATGTGGGAGCGGCTGGACGGACTGGTCTTCTATGGACTGCCGTTGCGCGACGGCGCCTGCAAGGTCGCCACGCACAACCGTGGCGAGGTCTGTGACCCGGACACTGTCGACCGGTCGATCCGTCCGGACGAGGTCGCGTACATGCGCGAGGTGCTGCGCGACAGCGTGCCCGACCTGGCGGGCGGCGAGTTGGTCCAGGGGTCCGCGTGTACGTACACGCTGACGCCCGATCTCCATTTCGTGGTCGGCGCGCATCCGGAGCAGGACCGGGTCTCCATCGCCTGCGGCTTCTCCGGGCACGGCTTCAAGTTCGCGCCGGTCATGGGTGAGGTGCTGGCCGATCTCGCGCTCGACGGTCGCACCGAGCACCCGATCGGGCTGTTCGACCCGAAGCGACTGCTCGGGGCTAGCTCCGGCGGATGACCGCCGGGTGGCGCGGGTCGTCCAGCCGGACCACCACATCCGGCCTCAGCCCGCCGGGATACCCGTCGTAGGCCGGCAGAGACCACGCCAGCGACGCATCGCTCTGGCGGGTCAGGGCGGCGGCGCTCAGCGACAGGTGCACGGTGAGGTCGAACGCCAGCCCCTTGTCGAGCAGCAGCGGGCCGGCGACGAGCAGCACCGCGCCCGGTGAGGTGTCCTCCGGTTGCGCCCTGGTGGCCCGGTCGCGAGCCGGGTCCCGGAGTGAGGGCAGATAACGTCCCGTGGCCGCGAACGGGTCGAGCACCTCACGGCTCAGGGCGGCTGCGTCGAGCCAATCGGAGCGGTACGCCAGGTGGTCGTACCGGCCGCGCTCGAGTCGGACCGATGCGGGGCGGAGGAAGTCGTCGGCGTTGACCGTGACCGCCGGCCGGCCGAGGAGCCGCAGTTCGGCCACGACTGCCGCGGCCACCTGCTCCGGCCGGGTGGGCGGCGCGCCGTCGATGGCGACGATCACGAGGGCCGGGCCGTGCCCGTCGATCACCGCGGCAAGCAGTCCCGGCAGCGCCTGAGGGGCGACGGGATCGGCATGCACCGGCGCTAGGCCGCCAACTGATCCTTGACCTGCGTGATGGTGGGATTGGTCAGCGCCACTCCGTCGGGAAAAACCACGGTCGGCACCGTCTGGTTGCCCCCGTTGATGCCCATCACGTACTCCGCGGCCGCCGGCTGCTCGCCGATGTCGACAACGACGACATCGATGCCCTCACGGTCGAGCTGCGACTTGAGCCTGATGCAGTAACCGCACCACGGCGTGGTGTACATCGTGATCTGCTCGGGCACCGGGTCTCCCTCGTTCGTTGCGCTTTCAACCTTCTGTACGGGCCAACCACGCCGACCCGCATTTCGTTCCCGTCCTACCCAGATGTGAGGATCGTCAACGTGACGTCCGCTACGCAGGAGGTGCTGGCCGGCCTCGACGACGACCAGCGCGCAGCGGTTCTGGCGATCAGCGGCCCGGTCTGCATCCTGGCCGGGGCGGGCACCGGCAAGACCCGCACGATCACCCATCGCATCGCCTACAGCGTGCTGACCGGCACCGTTCCGACATCGCAGCTGCTGGCCGTCACGTTCACCCAGCGGGCGGCCGGAGAGATGCGCGGGCGGCTGCGCGATCTGGGAGTTGCCGGAGTGCAGGCGCGCACGTTCCACGCCGCCGCGCTACACCAGCTGCGCTACTTCTGGCCCCGGCTCGTCGGTGGCGAGCTGCCCGCGGTGGTCGACCGCAAGGCCCAGCTCGTCGCGCAGGCGCTGTCGCGGCTGGGGCACCGGACCGACCGCGCGACCGTCCGTGATGTCACCGGTGAGCTGGAGTGGGCCAAGGCGACCATGGTTGCTGCCGCGGACTATCCGGTGGCGGCGACCAAAGCCGGCCGGGAGCCGCCCCTGCCCGCCAGCCAGCTCAGCGCCGTCTTCACGACCTACGAGGACGTCAAGCGGGCGGCCGGACGGGTCGACTTCGACGACCTGCTGCTGATCATGGCGGCCGGCATCGAGCAGCACCGCGACGTGGCCGAGGAGATCCGCGCCCGCTACCGGCACTTCGTCGTCGACGAGTACCAAGACGTCAACCCGCTGCAACAGCGGCTGCTCGATGCCTGGCTCGGCGAGCGCAGCGACCTGTGCGTGGTCGGCGACGCCAGCCAGACCATCTACACCTTCAACGGTGCCTCGCCGGACTACCTCGTCGACTTCTCGCGGCGCTACCCCGACGCCACGGTCGTCCGGCTCGAGCGCGACTACCGGTCGACGCCGCAGGTCGTCGAGCTGGCCAACTCGATCATCGCCGGCGCCCGGGGGCACACCGCCGCCGCTCGGCTCCGACTCATCGGGCAGCGCCCGCCCGGCCCACCGCCCAAGCTGAGGCAGTACGACACGGAGCCCGATGAGGCGGCCGCCGTCGCGCGCTCCTGCCGCGAGATGGTCGATGCCGGCCAGGACCCGACCGAGATCGCGGTGCTCTTCCGCACGAACGCCCAGTCGGCGGCCTACGAGCAGGCGCTGGCCGAAGCCGAGGTGCCCTACCTCGTTCGCGGCGCCGAGCGGTTCTTCGACCGCCCGGAGGTCCGCCGCGCCCTGATCCTGCTGCGCGGCGCGGCACGCGCACCCGATGAGAGCGCCGACCTGCCCGGTGCGGTCACCGACGTGCTCTCCTCGGCCGGGTTCTCCCCGGACGCACCGCCGCCTGGGGGCGCCGCCCGTGAGCAGTGGGAGGCACTCGCGGCGCTGGTCCGGCTGGCCCGGCAGACTCCCAAGCTCTCGCTCGAGGATTTCGTCGCCGAGCTGGCCGAGCGCGCACAGCACCAGCACGCCCCGCCCGTGCGCGGGGTGACCCTCGCGTCCATGCACGGCGCCAAGGGGCTCGAGTGGGACTGCGTCTTCATCGTCGGGCTGACCGACGGCATGCTGCCCATCTCCTACGCGAGTACCGACGATCAGGTCGAGGAGGAACGCCGGCTTCTCTACGTCGCGATCACCCGTGCCCGCGAGATCCTCTCCCTGTCCTGGGCGCTGTCGCGTACTGCCGACGGGCGCCGGTCCAGGCGGCCTTCGCGCTTCCTCGACGGCCTGACCGGAGTGGCGCCGGCCGCGGCAACGCGCGCGCCGGGGCGCAAGGGACGGGGTGTTCCCACCTGCCGGATCTGCGGCACGGCGCTCTTCGACGCCCGGCAGCGCAAGCTGGGCCGGTGCAGCAACTGCCCGGGGGACGTCGACGAGGATCTGTTCGACCGGCTGCGCGAGTGGCGGCTGGTCCGGAGCAGGGACAAGGGCGTGCCGGCCTACGTCGTCTTCACCGACGCCACGCTCACCGCGATCGCCGAGCAACGGCCCGATTCCGAGGACGGCCTGGCCGGGATCGCCGGCATCGGACCGCGCAAACTCGAAGAGTACGGCGCGGACGTCCTGGCCCTTCTCCGCTCGGGCGCGGCACCCTGAACCGTCTATTTTCGACTGTGACGTTAATTCCGTTGCATGGTCCGGGGGGCGGCCCGTAGCCTGCAGGAGCCAACGAGGCGCCCCCGCGCGCCCATGACGTCGACCAGCAGAGGAGGTGCCCGATGAAGATGACGATGACTCCGGCTCGGGCGCTGACTCGCGCCGCGGCCGACCTGGGCGCCTCCACTGCGCACCCGTACCCGATGACCATCACCGTCGGTGCCGGTGTCCAGGGGACAGCTGTGTCCAGCGCTCGGCTGCGCACCGTCGACGTCCCGGCCACGGCCTTCGACCAGGCCCCCACGGCCAAGACCCTGGGTCCCGCTGCTCGAGGAACACCGCTCTGAGGAGATCTCAGACCGGCGCACCTCGAGGCCGCGGAACCCGAAAAGGGATCCGCGGCCTTTGTGTTTCTCCAGTCCATACACGAGATCGAGAAAGAGGTGACACCGGTGATCGAGACCTCCGCGGTTCTGCTGATCAGCAGAACCGACGAGACAGGGGACGACCTTCCCTGTCGGAGGGAGGACCCAGAGTTGTGGTTCGCGGAGACCCCCGCCGACCTCGAACTGGCCAAGTCCTACTGCCTCGGCTGCCCACTGCGGGCCGCCTGCCTGGCCGGCGCTCTCGAGCGCCGGGAGCCCTGGGGCGTGTGGGGCGGGGAGCTGTTCGAGCGGGGCGAGGTGATCGCGCGGAAGCGGCCCCGCGGTCGGCCCCCCAAGTCCGGCGTGGCCGCCTGATCCGGCCGCCACGAGCACAGCTACGAAACGAACGGGAGCAGCGGAGATGTTGATGATCCAGGAAGAACTCGCGCGGGCACGAATGCGCGAACTACATGACGAGGCCCGTCGCGAGGCGGTGGTCGGCCGGCTCGCATCGCTGCTGCGATGGCAGCGTCGAGCCGACGACGCCTCCCGGAGGGAACGCGCCGCCAACGCGGCTTTGTGATGGCGGCGAACGATCGCCCCGGTGACCAGAGAGGTCGCCGGGGCGTTCGTCGTTTAGGGTCCGGGGCGTGGCCGATCCCACCGCGGTGTGCGCCAGATGCGCTCGCACCGAACCTGACCCGCCCCCCACGTGGTCGCTGCAGACCGAGGGCGGCCGGCGCTCGTGGCTCTGCGAGGACTGCACCCGCGACAATCTCCGCTCGATCGAAGCCAAGCTCGACGAGCCGTGGTGGTGACGGCGGAAGCTACTTCGGCGGCGTCCGCGACTTGGCCGCCTTCGGCTTGGCCTGCTTGACCTGCCCTGCCGTGACCGGCTTGACCTTGGCGGCCTTCGGCTTGGCCTTGGCTCCTGGGCGGGCGGCCTGGGTCGCCCTCGGCGCCTTCGCGGCCGGTGCGGCGAACCCCGGCTGCCACTGCTCGACGATCGCCCGGAACTTCGCGCACGCCTCCAACTGGCAGAGCACCCCGATCGAACCCAGGGTGACCCGGTGGATCAGGAGGTACGACGGCGGCAGCGTCAGTTGCCGGCCCAGCTGCGCAGCCTGACTGCGCGGGTCACCGACGCGCACCGCCTCCTTGCGCAGCCAGGCCCGGGTGAAGTGGAACTCCTCCGACTGAAGTGGGGCCATCATCGGCTCGAGGTAGGCCAGCAGCCGCTCGGCGTCGACATCGACCGACGGCGACACGAATCCTTCGGCGCGTAGCCCCCCCAGGACTTCCTCGGCGTGGCCATCGAGGGCCAGCCGGGTCAGCCGGCCCACCGGCTCGGGCATCCCGCCCGGCAGGCGTGCGACCGCCCCGAAGTCGAGAACCCCCAGGCGGCCGTCGTCCAGCAGCCGGAAGTTGCCCGGGTGCGGGTCGGCGTGCAGAAGGCCGGCCCGCGTGGGTGCGGAGAAGTGCAGCGTCGCGAGCAGCAGCCCGGCCCGGTCGCGCTGCTCCTGGCTGCCGCTGCTGATGATCTGCGAGAGCGGCGTGCCGTCGATCCATTCGGACACGATGACGCGCGAGGCGCCCGCGACGACGTCGGGCACGCAGATGTCGGGGTCACCGGCATACGCCCGGGCAAAGGCACGCTGCGAGCGGGCTTCGAGCTCGTAGTCGAGCTCCTCGGCGACCCGCTCCTTGAGCTCGGCGAGCAGCGGCTTGATGTCGAGGCCGGGAGCGAGCAGCTGGAACAGCCGGCCCACGCGGGACAGCTGGTTGAGGTCGGAGATCAGCGCCGGTCCGGCACCGGGGTACTGCACCTTGACCGCGACCGGGCGGCCGTCGGACCAGGTCGCGCGGTGCACCTGGCCGATGCTGGCCGCGGCGGCAGGCTGGTCGTCGAAGTCGAGGAACAGCTCGCGCCAGTCTGCGCCCAGCTGGTCGGCCAGGACCCGGTGCACGGTCGCCACCGGGAGCGCGGGCGCGGCCTCTTGGAGCTTGGTGAGTGCGGCGCGGTAAGGCCCCGCAATCTCTTCCGGAATGGCGGCCTCGAACACCGACAGGGCCTGACCGAACTTCATCGCCCCGCCCTTGAGCTGGCCGAGCACCGAGAACACCTGCTCGGCGGTGCGCTGCTGGATCTCGAGAGCGACCAGCTCCGCCGGCCTGCCGCCGAGCCGCTTGCCCAAGCCAAGGGTGGCTCGACCGGCCATGCCCAGCGGAAGCGAGGCCAGCCTGGCTCCCCGGGACACGGCCCGGCGGGGAATGTCGGTCACTGATCCAGTCTCCCCTGTGCAGCAGTTGTGAGACTCGGCAGGCTCAAGTGGCGATGCCGACGCGTCGAATGGGGGGGAGG
>JBAVXU010000409.1:0-8978 GCA_049698415.1 Mycobacteriales bacterium | reverse complement strand
CTGTAGGACTCGTCGTTCGGGAGCAGCCCGATGGTGAGACTCGCTCCGTCGGCCAGTGCGGCGTCGAAGTTGGTGCGCAGCGACAGAACAAGTGAGGTGGCGCCGAAGTGAAGATCCTTGCGGTGGTTCGGGTCGCGCGCGGCCCAACGGCCGAGCAGCTGCATGACCGGTTCGAGCTCCCGGGCCCAATCCGTGAGCTCGTAGACCCAGACCGCCGCCGGCTTGGGCAGCTTACGCCGAGTCAGTAGGCCGGCGCGCTCGAGCTCGACCAGTCGGTGGGTGAGCACGTTCGCGCTGAGCCCCGGAAGATCCGCCTTCAGGTCACCGAATCGCTTGGCACCGAGCATGAGCTCGCGCACAACAAGGAGCGCCCACCGCTCCCCAACAAGGTCCAGCGCGTGGGCGACCCCGCATGAGTCCTCATACGTCCTGCTGGTAGCCATGCCTCACGATACCATGAAGACACTATTTAGGACTAGACACTTGCGAAGTGTAACTTGAACTGGGTAGCGTCGCCGCAACGAACCCCGACAGGATGGCGAGGACTCGATGACCACCGACCTGACCCCGGAGACAGACCGAGCCCGCTGGCTCGCCCTGTACGTGCTCTGCGGCAGCATGTTGATGATCGTTCTGGACGCGACGATCGTGAACGTCGCCCTTCCGTCGATCAAGGCGGACCTGCACTTCCGCTCATCGAGCCTGGCGTGGGTCGTCAACGCCTACCTGCTTGCCTTCGGCGGCCTGCTGATGCTGGCCGGCCGGCTCGGCGATCTGTTCGGGCGACGACGGATCTTCCTGGCCGGGCTGGCCGTGTTCACCACCGCATCCGCGGTGTGCGGCCTCGCGGCAAGCCAGGCGATGCTGGTCATCGCGCGCTTCGCGCAAGGCGCAGGCGGGGCGCTCACCTCGGCGGTGGTGCTCGGCATGATCGTGACGATGTTCCCCGAACCACGCGAGCAGGCCAAGGCGATCGGCATGTTCGCGTTCGTGGCCTCGGCTGGCGGTGCGGTCGGCCTGCTCGCCGGCGGAATCCTCACCGAGACCATCAGCTGGCACTGGATCTTCTTCGTCAACGTGCCCGTCGGCGTCGTGGTTGCCGCCGCGGCCGTGCGGCTCGTGCAGCCTGACGTCGGGCTCGGCATCGGGGCGGGCGCGGACGTGCCCGGGGCTGTGCTCGTCACCGGCGCCCTGATGCTCGGCGTGTACACGATCGTCAAGCCCGCCGCCGAGGAGGGCTGGCTGGCGGCCCAGACGCTGGGCCTAGGCGCCATCAGCGCGGTGCTGCTCGTCGTTTTCCTCGTCCGACAGGCGCATGCCCGCAGTCCGCTGATGCCGCTGGAGCTGTTCAGCTCGCGCGACCTGGTCGGCGCCAACCTGATTCAGGTGATCGGCGCGGCGGGCATGTTTGGCACCTTCTTCCTCGGCACCCTGTACCTGCAGAATGTCCAGCACTACGACGCGATGCAGATCGGCCTGGCGTTCCTGCCAGTGACGCTGTGCATGGGGACGCTGTCGGTCAAATACTCGGAGAAGCTGATCATGCGGTTCGGGTCGCGGGCGGTCTCGCTGGCCGGCCTGGTGCTGATAGCGGTCGGGCTCGGCCTGTTCGCGATCGCCCCGGCCGGGGCCGACTACCCGACCCAGCTGCTGCCGACGATGGCGCTCCTCGGACTCGGTGCCGGGACGTGCTTCCCCGCCCTGGTCGGTCTCGCGATGGCGGGCGTCAAGCCCGAGCAGGCGGGCCTGGCATCCGGGCTCGTCAACACCACGGCCCAGGTCGGCGGAGCTCTCGGACTGGCAGTGCTGGCCACACTGTCCACCACCCGAAGCGAGCAGCTCGCCGCGACAGGCAGCAGTCAGGTCGACGCGCTCGTCGGTGGATATCACCTCGCTTTCTGGATCGCTGCCGCGCTCACGGTGGCCGCACTGGGCATCGGCGCGACCTTGCTCTCCCGAACCGCACGTGAGGAGGTCGAGCAGCCGGGTGCGACCGAGCGTCCGGCCGAGGTCCTCGTCGCCCGACCCGCCGACTGTTGACCCCTACACCAGGAGCAGGAGATGGGCATCGTTCTCATGCACAGCGTCGTCTCCCTTGACGGCTTCATCGCCGACGAGAACGACGAAACCGGCCCGCTGCACGAGTGGTACTTCAGTGGCGACACGCCGATCACCGACACCGACGTACGAGAATTCGACCACTCCGGTGCAGGTAACGCCTTCCGGGTCTCCCGGGCCTCGGCAGCCTACGTCAGGTCGATGTGGGCCTCGCTCGGTGTGATCGTCATGGGCCGCCGCCTGTTCGACCTGACCAACGGCTGGGAGGGACACCCGCCCGCCGGCGAGCACGTGGTCGTGGTGTCTCATCGGCCCAAACCCGGAGGGTGGCACCCCGAAGCGTCCTACCACTTCGTGTCGGACCCGACTGCTGCGATCACCACGGCGCAGGAACTGGCCGGCGAGCGGACCATCGCGGTGAACGCCGGCGATGTCGGCAGCCAGATCCTGGCCGCCGGGCTCGTCGACGAGGTGGCGATGGACCTCGTGCCCGTCGTATTGGGATCGGGTCGACGCTACTTCACGGACCAGCCCGGACAGCACACGCTCGAGGACGCGCACGTGCTCGTCCAGGGCGAGCGGGTAGTGCACCTGCGGTTCACGGTGCGCCGCGCGCAGGCCACCGACCAATGACCAGCGAACATGCGACCGGCGATCCAGTGGCCGAGCGCGATCCGATGATCGAGCACGATCTGGCCGCGCACGGGGATGCGCTGCTGGACGCGAACGCGTTCAGCACCCAGCACGGTCGACGCCGCGGGCCGCCCGTGGACCACCCCCTGTACTTCGCGCCCGCGTCGGGCCGCAGGCTCCTGAGGACCTCGGGCGCCTGCGCCGATGCCTATGCCTCCTGGTTCAACCAACGCAGGCTTCACGCTGCGCCTCAGCCCGCCGGCCCAGGCTGCGGCGATAGTGAGCACCGCCGCCGCGAGACCAACGTTGCCGACAAGGCAAAGCAGCGCGCCCGAGTGGGGCGAACCGTGGCCCGCTCAGAGACGCCGCCTACTCGAAGGTGGGACTCGGAGCACCGCGACGACGGTCACCAACCCAAAGCAGTGCGACTGGTGGGGGCAGCCCAACGACAAGCGGACGAGGCTTTGTCCGCGCTGCCAGAACATCTAATCGTAAGAGACGCACATCTGGGATCAGATCGAGGGGTCCGCCACGATGAGGCCGCCATGGGCGAGGGGGGTGGCCCGGCGACCCTCGGCTCAGTGTGCCTGCGCTGGTCGCGCACAGGTTCGAAGTGCTCGGCCGGGGATTCTTCGAGTCGGTGCACTTTCACGCGAACGACCGATTCGTCACTGAATGGCTGGAGTGATCGGGTCTCGAGCTTGGTCCCTCATCGTCGGCGACCGTAGGCACCTCTATGCCGATCGAGAGTGAGGACCGCCCGTCCGACTCGCAGTACATTCACCGGGTCTGGCGAGGGCAAGCGACGGGGACGGAGACGATGACGTCGATCGGGACATCCAACTGGGAACTGGTGTTCTGGGAAGAGGCTGGCATCGTCCACGCAGCTGCCCGCGGACCGGAAACGACGGCATCGATCGCCGAACTCTCCGGGGACTCAGCGTCCTTCGGAATTGCGTTCGCGCACGGCGCGTCGATGCCGCACCTGCCGGTGGCGCGCATCGTCGACGGCGGAGTGGAGAGCGCGCATGTAACTGAGCATTCGTTCGTCCTTGCTGGGGAGGAGTGGGAACTTCCCAGCTTCGACAACGCCGAGGGATTCGTCGAAAGGCTGGTGCGGTCGGGAGTGCTGGTTCGGGATCCCCTGGTTGACGAGGTGGTGTGGGGCGGAGTTGCCCGCGTCGGATCCCGTTCCGTGCAGCGTCGGGTCGTGGGGGCGACCGGCCTGACACAGGGGACGATCCGTCAGATCGACCGAGCACGCGAGGCGGCGATCCTCATTTCTGCGGGGGTGCCCGCGCTCGACGTCGTGCATCGCCTGGGGTACTACGACCAACCCCACCTGGCCCACGCGCTGCAGCGCTTCATCGGCCGCACCGCCACCCAGTTGCAAACCCCGCACGCGGCTCCGGATCCACTGTCGCTTCTGTACAAGAGCGAAGGGCTGGGCGGTTCCTAACCTGGGTGAGTCGCGGTGAACGGCACCCGGCACACGAAAGGAATCGAAATGCTCAACGGCACAGTGACGTCGGCCGACGGCACGACCATCGCGTACACCGCGTGGGGTGATGGCGACCCGATCATCATTATTGACGGAGCAACCGCCTATCGCGCAGTTACCCCCGAGAACGAGAAGGTCGGCGAACTGCTCGCCGGTTCGTTCCGCGTCATCAACTACGACCGTCGAGGACGCGGCGAAAGCGGCGACACCGCTCCGTACGCGGTCGAGCGCGAGTTCGAGGACCTGGCGGCGATCCTCGCCGGACCGGGTGAGGGCCGCCCGGCCACGGTGTTTGCCTGGTCGTCGGGAGGCTTCCTCGCGTTGAACTCCGCGCAGGCGGGCGTCCCGATCGCGCGCCTCGCCCTCTTCGAACCGCCGGCCGTCGCCGACGACGCGCGCCCGCCCCTGCCCACCGACTATGTCGAACGCCTCGAGTCGGCGATCGCTGCGAGCCGGCCAGGGGACGCTGCCGAGCTCTTCCTCACCGCAGCCGTGCTGATGCCGCCGGAGTTCGTCGAGGGCATGCGCGGAAGCGAGATGTGGCCCGGCCTCGAGGCGGTGGCTCCGACCATCTCGTACGACGGACGCCAGTTCGGGGATGCCATGTCGGGACGGCCGCTCAGCACCGAGCGCTGGAGCCGCGTCAACAGCCCGATTCTGGTGATGTACGGCGACAGCACTTGGCCGTTCCTAGCCTCGGGCGCGAAGGCCGTCGCCGACCTGCTGCCCACGGCGACGCTCAGGCCGGTCCCCGGGGAGAACCACTCCACCACGGCCGACGTGCTCGCACCCGCGCTGCGCGCCTACATCGAGGAGGCGTGACATGGGCCGCATCGTGGTGACCGAGTTCATCTCGCTGGACGGCGTCGTGGAGGCGCCCGGCGGGTCTGACTTCAAGTACCCGAATTGGAGTTTTGCCTTCGATCGCGGGCCCGACGGCGAGCGGTACAAGGAGGAGGAGGCTCTCGGCGCGGCCGCCCTGCTGCTGGGCCGCGCGACTTACGACGGCTTCGCCGCCGCATGGCCGCAATACGAGGGCGAGCTGGCGGACAAGTACAACGGCATGCCGAAGTACGTCCTGTCGAGCACCCTCACAGACCCGGCATGGGACAACACGACCGTGCTCACCGGCGACCTGGCCGACGAGGTCCGACGCCTCACGGCTCGCATCGAGGGTGACATCTCGGTAGCAGGCAGCATCAGTCTCGTGCAGTCGCTGCTCGCCCTCGACCTCGTCGACGAACTGCACCTCATGCAGTTCCCCGTGATACTCGGATACGGCAAGCGCCTGTGGGGCGACACTCCCGACAAGACGGACTGGGTGTTGATCCGGTCGACCACCTACGGTGACGGCGTGCTCGTGACCGAATTGCGTCGGGCCCGCTGACCCGCTCTCGCCGGCGCGTCTCTGAGGAGCGCCGGCGAGAGGCTGCCGCAGTTCGTTTGCCATTCGTGCCGCGCAGGACGCGACGTCCTTGCAGCTGCGGGGGGGCGCCCCACGGCCGCGCAAGCCTCCGGTGTCGCCCACATGGGAGTACGCGCCCTCCGCCACACCGCCGCCACCGTCCGCCTGCTCCTCGGCGTCAATGAGACGACGATCATGAGCGTGATGGGCTGGTCCAACCCCGCGATGACCCAGAGGTACGCCCACGTCGTGACTCCCATACGCGACGATGTCGCAGCCAAGCTCGCGGCGCTGCTGTGGACCCAGGACCAGCCGGCCGGGAACCCAAATGAGACCAAAACTGAGACCAGGAGCAGAAAGCCGGTCAACTCCGTCAGGAGCCGACCGGCGATTCCGCAGGTGAATGGCGGTGGCGGTGGGATTTGAACCCACGGTGGAGTTACCCCCACACACGCTTTCGAGGCGTGCTCCTTAGGCCGCTCGGACACGCCACCGCTGAGCAGGCTACCCGAGCCGACGGTTGGCGAAGAAATCGAGCAACAGTGCGGCACACTCGGTCTCCCGGACCCCGCCGACGACCTCGACCCAGTGGTTCGCGCGGCTGTCGCGGGCCAGGTCCCAGACCGAACCACACGCTCCCGCCTTGGAATCCCAGGCTCCGAAGACGACCGTGGGGATCCGCCCGAGGAGCATGGCACCCGCGCACATGACACAGGGCTCGAGGGTCACCACGAGGGTGCAGCCCGCTAACCGCCAGGACCCGGTATGCCGTGCTGCCGCGCGGAGCGCGACGACCTCCGCGTGTCCGGTGGGGTCGCCCTCGGCCTCGCGGACGTTCCAGCCCTCCCCGAGGATCTCGCCGTCAGCGGACATCACGACCGCGCCGACCGGCACGTCTCCGGCCTCGCGTGCGGTGACCGCCAGCGCGAGCGCATACGTCATCCAGCCGGCATACCGGGGGTCGACGGGGAGCTCGAGAGCTGGCGGCACACGCTAAGTTTCGCCTATGCGCGTCCACATCGCCGACCACCAGCTCATCTCCCACAAGCTGACCTACCTGCGGGACAAGCGCACCGACTCCCCGACCTTCCGGCGGCTGGTGGACGAGCTCGTGACGCTACTCGCCTACGAGGCGACCCGAGACGTCAGGGTCGAGCCGTTCGACATCGAGACACCGGTTGCGCCGACGACGGGGATCAAGCTGGCCCGGCCGAAGCCGCTCGTTGTGCCGATCCTGCGCGCCGGGCTCGGCATGCTCGACGGGATGGTCCGGCTGCTCCCGACCGCGGAGGTGGGGTTCCTCGGGATGATGCGCAACGAGGAGACCCTCGACGCGGTGACCTACGCCAACCGGCTGCCCGAGGACCTCTCCGGGCGCCAGTGCTACGTGCTCGACCCCATGTTGGCGACCGGCGGGACGCTGGCGACCGCAATCAAATATCTCGTGGAGCGGGGGGCCGACGACATCACCGCGATCACGCTGCTCGCCGCACCCGAAGGGATCGCCCACGTCGAGGAGTCCCTCGCCGGGCTGCAGGTTCCAGTCACGCTGGTCACCGGCGCGGTCGACGAGCGGCTCAACGACCGGGGTTACATCGTCCCCGGCCTCGGCGACGCCGGCGACCGTCTGTACGGCCTCGTCTAGCAAGGCTCAAGGCGCTCTGAGCACCCAACACGCCGGAAGAGACCTGGTGCCCGCATCCAGCCCCTGACCTTTGACACACTGGTGGATCGACCGCCATCAACCATCAGGACCCGACCCGGAGCAACCTCCGGTCGACAAGGAGCCCCGCGATGCAGCGCGCCAAGAGGATCGCCGGCTGGATGTTGCTGGCTTTCCTCATCTACGCGATCGTCAAGTCTCCGTCGCAGGCCGCGGACATCATCAGGACGGCGTTCGACATCATCGCCCAGGGCTTCCGAAGCATCTTCGCCTTCTTCGACGCCCTGCTCGGACGGAAGTAGCCGGCGGCCGCCATGGCCATCCGTCGTAGCTCCGGCATCCAGCGCTACCTGCTCGACGGGGAGCGGGTGGTCGTCGCCATGCATCAGCACTGGGCGCGGGCTGCCGCGCCCGTGGCTGCGGCGTTCGGTGGGCTGGTCCTCGCCTTGTGGGTCGACGCCCACATCCCCCTCTCCGCCGCCCTGGTCTCCCAGGTCGTGTGGTTGGCCTGGTGGCTGCAGCTCGGCTGGACGTGCTGGCAGCTCCTGGAGTGGCGGCACGACTGGTTCGTGGCAACCGACAAGCGGCTCCTGCTCACCTATGGTCTGGTCACCCGGCGGGTGGCGATGATGCCGCTCATCAAGGTCACCGACATGTCCTACCGACGCTCCATCCCCGGCCGCCTCCTCGGCTACGGACAGTTCATCATGGAGAGTGCCGGTCAGGACCAGGCGCTGCACGACATCAACTGGGTGCCTGACCCGGACCGCACCTACCGGGCCATCTGCGCGGAGATGTTCGGCGTCGACGACCACGACCCGTCCGGCGACGGCTTCGCTTCCTTCTCCCCTCCCCCATGGCCCGAGCATCCGGGTTCCGAAACCCCCTCTGCTGTCGAGGAGTTCGGTCCCAACTCCAGGGCGATCCCGCTCCACCAACGCAGCCCTGAAGGCCGGTCGATCTACCAGAGCGAGGACCTGCGCGAGCGGCGCCGGTTGGCCGAGACAGGGCCGATCCCCATCTATCCCCCAGCTAGCGACGACTGAGCAAGCCCGCCGCCGCTAGCGTGGGTCCCGGTGCCCGCCGGCGCCCAGGTGGTTTCCTAGGGAGGCGCTGCGTGGCTCGCTACCGCCGCAGGTCGGTCGAGGAGTCCATCGCCGCCACCACCGACGCGTCCAGCTCACTCAAGAGGCGGCTCGGGCCGCTCGACCTCGTCGTCTTCGGCATCGGCGTCATCATCGGCGCCGGCATCTTCACCGATGGCAAGGGCGCGGCGATGTATGCCGGGCCGGCCATCGTCGTCTCCTTCGTCATCGGCGCGGCCTGTTGCTCCCTGGGGGCGCTCTGCTACGCCGAGTTCGCGTCCCTGGTGCCGGTGTCCGGCTCGGCCTACACCTACTCCTACGCGACCCTGGGTGAGGTCGTCGCCTGGATGGTCGGCTGGGACCTGATGCTCGAGCTGGTCCTCGGTGCCAGCGTGGTCGTCCAGGGCTGGTCGGGGTACTTCGTGCACTTCCTCGGCAAGCTGGGGGTCGCCTGGCCTCAGGTGTTGGGTCCGAGCGGCACGGTCGACCTGGCCGCCGTCCTGCTCGTCGCGGCGCTGACCGTGCTCGTAGCACGCGGGATCCAGCTGACGTCGAGGGTCAACATGGTGCTCGTCGCGATCAAGCTCTTCATCGTCCTGTTCATCGTCCTCGCGGGTCTGGCCTACATCAACG
>JBAVXU010000408.1:0-6026 GCA_049698415.1 Mycobacteriales bacterium | reverse complement strand
GGCCTGCCCGTCCTCGCGGCAGGCAACGGGATCGTCGGCTACGCCGGCTCGCTGGCGGGGCGCGGCGTGGTGACTGTGCTTCATGCCGGTGGGCTGCGCACGACGTACGAGCCGGTGGTGGCCTCGGTGCATCCCGGTGACCGGGTCGCACGGGGAGGGGTGCTCGGCGTGCTTGCCGCGGGGCATCCCGGCTGCCCGGTGGCCGCCTGCCTGCACTGGGGGTTGTTGCGCGGGGAGACCTACCTCGATCCGCTGTCGCTGCTCGGCGACGGCCAGGTCAGGCTGCTGCCGCTCGCGACGGCGGCACCTCGTTGGAAGGAGCCGATGGGAGTGGCCGGGGTGGCAACAGCGAGTGTGCTGCCCGTGCTGTTCGTCGTCCGGCGGCGCAAGGTGCGAGGCCGCACTCGCGGGCCGCCCGAGCCCGCCCCGTGGTCGGCGCCGGCTAGTGCTGATCGGCCATTTTCACGCGCAGTTGGATGACCGCCTTGGTGTGCATCTGGCAGATGCGGCTCTCTGTGACGCCGAGCACGCGACCGATCTCGGCCAGCGTCAAGCCCTCGTAGTAGTACAACGTGACAACGATCTTCTCCCGCTCCGGCAACTGGTTGATCGCGGTCGAGAGGACGTACTTCACCTCTTCGGTCTCGAATGCGGCCACCGGGTTGGTGGCCCTGGTGTCCTCGAGCGTGTCGACGAGGGCCAGTTTGTCGCCCTGGTCGCCGGTGTTGAGCAACTCGTCGAGAGCCAGCACGTTGACATACGACGTCTGGCTGAAGATCGCGCGCAGATCGCTGACGGCGATCTCCATCTCCTCGGCGACTTCCTCCTCGGTCGGAGTCCGCCTGAACTTCGCCTCGAGGATCGCGTAGGCCTTCTCCACCTCGCGCGCCTTCGACCGCACCGACCGGGGCGTCCAGTCGATCGCCCGCAACTCGTCGATGACCGCGCCGCGGATCCGCTTGATCGCGTAGGTCTCGAACTTGATGCCGCGGTCGAGGTCGAACTTCTCGATGGCGTCGATGAGTCCGAAGATGCCGTACGACACCAGATCCGCCTGCTCGATGTTGGGCGGCAGTCCGGCCCGGACCCGTCCCGCGACGTACTTCACCAGCGGGGAGTAATGAAGGATCAGGCGTTCGCGCAGGCCGAGGTCGGCTGTCGACTTGAAGTCGCGCCATAACTTTGCCGTCGAGGCCTCGGCGTCAAGGCGCTCTTGGTCAGTCGGTGATCCCCCCTCCACACGCCCTCCCTCTGACGGCCGTTGTGTTCCGCGCCCCCGCCACGTTTGGCTGGTCACGCCCTTGGATGCGCCTGTTGGTACGACGCCCGAAGGCGCTCGACCGACACGTGGGTGTAGATCTGCGTCGTTGCAAGCGTAGCGTGACCGAGCAGTTCCTGAACGCTACGTAGGTCAGCTCCTCCCTCGAGCAGGTGAGTGGCCGCCGAGTGTCTTAGCCCATGAGGGCCCAGATCGGGCGCACCGGGCACTCCCGCCAGCCGTTCGTGGACGACCCGTCGCACGGCCCGCGGGTCGATCCGCCGGCCACGGGCACCAAGGAGCAGAGCCGGACCGCTCCCCGCTACCGCCAGGACGGGGCGGCCGTCGGACAGGTACGCATCGACCGCCTGCTGGGCCGGCACGCCGTACGGCACGGAGCGTTCCTTGCCGCCCTTGCCGAGCACGCGCAGCAGTCGCCGGGAGTCGTCAACGTCGTCGACGTCGAGTCCGCACAGTTCACCGACGCGCACGCCGGTGCCGTACAGCAGTTCGACGATGACCCGGTCACGTAGGCCGACCGGCTCCGAATCCGCGCTCTCACCTGCGCCATCCACGAGCGCCCTGGCCTGGGACTGGCGCAGCACGGCCGGCAGCGGCCGGTGCGCCTTGGGGCTGGCCAGCAGCACGCCGACGTCGACCGGGAGGAGTCCGCATCGGTGCGCCCATGCCGTGAACGACCGTGCGCCGGCGGCCCGCCGAGCCAGGCTGCTGCGGGCCGCACCGGTGGTGCGCAGTCGCGCCAGCCAGCTGCGCAGGACGTGGATGTCGAGGGCATCCGGCTGGTCGACTCCCATCCGCACCCCGTGGTCCAGCAGGCTGACCACGTCGGTGACATAGCCCCGCACAGTGTGGGTCGACAGCCCTCGTTCTGACCTCAGATGCCGCTCGTAGGAATCGACCGCGTCGCTCAATGCGGCTGGGAGCCCGGACCGGGCAGCCGCCGATCCCGGTCGTCGAGGTGCGGCAGCCCTGCTCATTGCCGCAACCGTGCGCGACTCGTCCGGGCTGGTCAAGCGCGGCACGCGGGGGCGGGCTGCTCCGGTTGACGAGGCCAACCTGGAGCAGCAGTATCAAACCCGCCTGAAAGGGGGCGCAATGTGACGCGCGACCAGAGGTCGAGTTCCGGAGATCCAGGGCGGCCACCAGTGCCGAGCGCGGCGAGCTACGCGTCGATGGAGGACAGCGCGGAGTTCACTGCCCTGCGGCGTGCGTTCCGCCGCTTCGTGTTTCCGATGACGGCGTTGTTCCTGGCGTGGTACCTGCTCTACGTGTTGCTCTCGGCGTACGCCCGGGACTTCATGTCGCACAAGTTGTTCAGCAACATCAACGTCGCGTTGGTCCTGGGCCTCGCACAGTTCGCGACCACCTTCCTGATCGCGTGGTGGTACTCCCGGTATGCCGCGGCACGACTCGATCCACTGGCCAAGAAGATGCGCGACACACTCGAGAGGGAGCAACGATGAGCAGTCGGACGCTGACCCTGCTGCTGTTCCTCGTCTTCGTCGCCATCACCCTGATGATCACCGTCTGGGCCAGCCGGCAGACCAAGACCGCCACCGACTACTACGCCGGTGGCAGATCGTTCTCAGGCTTCCAGAACGGTTTGGCTATCAGTGGCGACTACATGTCGGCGGCGTCGTTCCTCGGCATCGCCGGACTGATCGCGCTGTTCGGCTACGACGGCTTCTTGTACTCCATCGGATTCTTGGTGGCCTGGTTGGTCGCTCTGCTGCTCGTCGCAGAGCTCATGCGCAACTCCGGCAGATACACGATGGCCGACGTGCTGTCGTACCGGATGCGGCAGCGGCCGGTGCGCACCGCCGCCGCGGTGTCCACCATCACCGTGTCGATCTTCTATCTGCTCGCGCAGATGGTCGGTGCCGGTGCGCTAGTTGCCTTGCTGCTGGGCATCAAGCCGGGCACGACATTCCTCGGTCTCAACGCCGATCAGGCCAAGATCGCCACCGTCATCCTCGTCGGCGCCCTCATGATCATCTACGTGACGGTCGGCGGCATGAAGGGAACGACCTACGTTCAGATCGTCAAGGCCGGTCTGCTCATGACCGGTGCGGTGTTGATGACGGTGCTCGTGCTGGCGAAGTTCCACTTCAACATCTCCGACATGTTCGCCGGCGCGGCGGCCAAGTCCGGCAAGGGAGCAGCGTTCCTCGAGCCGGGGCTGAGGTACGGCAAGGAAATACCCGGCGATGCCACGGCGACGTTGTACAACAAGCTGGATCTGATCAGTCTCGGACTGGCGCTCGTGCTGGGCACCGCGGGCCTGCCGCACATCCTGATCCGGTTCTACACCGTGCCGACTGCCGCGGCGGCGCGGAAGTCGGTGCTGTGGGCGATCACGCTGATCGGCACGTTCTATCTGATGACGCTGGCACTGGGCTTCGGCGCTGCGGCAATCGTCGGTAGCAAGGCCATCATCGCGCAGGACAAGGCCGGCAACACCGCTGCGCCGCAACTGGCCCAAGCCCTGGGTCAGGACTTCGGCGGGGATAACGGTGGGGCGGTGATGCTCGCCATCATCGCGTCGGTGGCTTTCGCGACCATCCTCGCCGTCGTGGCGGGGTTGACTCTTGCCTCCTCGTCGTCGCTGGCACATGACTTCTATGCCAACGTGGTCAAGCGGGGTGAGGCCACCGAACGCCAGGAGGTCGTTGTCGCCCGCGGCGCTGCGCTGGTGATCGGCGCGGTCGCCATCGTGTTGAGCATCTTCGCCACGAAGCTCAACGTGGCGTTCCTGGTGGCCCTGGCCTTCGCGATCGCCGCCTCGGCCAACCTGCCGTCGATCCTGTTGTCGCTGTTCTGGCGGCGGTTCAACACCGCAGGCGCGGTGGCGGGGATCTACGGCGGCCTGATCTCGGCAGTGGTTCTCGTGTTCTTCTCCCCCGTCGTCTCCGGCAAGGTCGTTCCCGGTGTTGGTGGCGCACCGGAGACGAGCGGATCGTTGTTCGGGCTGGGCACTGACTTCCATTGGTTCCCGCTGGAGAACCCGGGTCTGGTGTCGATCCCGTTCGGCTTCCTCTGCGCCATCGTCGGCACCTATCTGTCAAAGGAACGTGACGACGCGAAGTTCGCCGAGGTGGAGGTGCGCTCGCTGACCGGCGCCGGCGCACACTGACGGGCCGAGGCTCGCCCTCGACCCGCTACCGGTTCACCCTCGACCCGCGGGGGTGAGCCGGTAGCCCCGGCCGCGTTCCTCGACCAGACCGTGCGCGACGAGTAGGGGCAATGCGCGGAGTGCCTCGCTGAGCCGCACGCCGGCGTGCACGGCGATCTCCTCCGCCGGGGCTGCCTTGCGGGTCGGCATGCCCTCGAGCACCCGCGCAACATCGGGTGCCAGCGCGTCCCGTGGCGTGGTCGGCCCCCGTGGCGGCTCCACCATGTCGGTGCCGATCTGACCGGTGAGGTCGATGACCTCGGCAGCGCTGGTGACGAGTGTCGCTCCGTCGCTGCGGATCAACTGGTGAACGCCGACGGACATCGCAGACGTGATCGGGCCGGGAACCGCCATCAGGGGTCTGCACAGCTCGTTGGCTCGCCGGGCCGTCAACCGCGCCCCACTGCGAGCTGCTGCCTCGACGACGACCGTGCCGGAGGAGAGTGCTGCGATCACCCGGTTGCGGACCAGGAAACGGGGACGCTGCGGTGAGCAGCCCGGCGGCCATTCGCTGATCAACAACCCATCAGAACCGATCCGGTCGAACAATGAGTGATGTCCCAACGGGTAGGGGCGATCGACGCCGCTGGCGAGCACCGCGACGGTGATGCCTCCGGCAGCAAGAGCACCGCGGTGGCTTGAGCCGTCGACGCCGTAGGCGCCGCCGGACACCACTGTCCAGCCCCGCTCAGCCAGGCCGTAGGCGAACTCGCCCGCGACGTGCGTGCCATAGGGGCTGGCCGCCCTGGCACCGACGATCGACACCGACCTGGCACACGCCGGTGCGACGGGATGCGGCCCGCGCACCCACAGCGCCACCGGCGGCATCACGGGGTCGCCGAGATGTGAGACGGCGGCAAGCTCGTCGAGCTGGACCGGCCACTCGTCGTCCTCGGGGCAGACCAACCGGCCACCGAGGGCGACGATCGCGTCGAGGTCGCGCCGGGCGCGGTCGTCGCCACGGCGCGCCTCGACCGCCCGGGAAATGTCCGGTGGCGGGTCGCCGGTGCGCAGCCGTGCCAACGCCTCGACGGGGCCGCACTCCTCGATCAGCCCGGCGAGTCCGTGACTAGCAGGTTCGCAGATGCGGGTGAGGGCTGCCCGGGCCAGCCGCACCTCGTCGCTGGCGCCGCTCATGCCGCCCGCCTGGTGCGGAAGTGGTAGGCGGCGCCGACGTCGCCGGCATCCGGGCTCGAGCGCCCGGCCAGGTCGGCCAGCGTCCAGGAGATACGCAGCACGCGGTCGTAGCCGCGCCCGGACAACTCACCTCGCTCAAGTGCGGCATCGGCGGCCCACCGCACGGGACGCGGCAACCGGAAGCGGGTGCGCAGCACCTGGCCGGGCACCTCGGCGTTGGTCCGCCACGACGAGCCGCCGAAGCGTTCGCGCGCTGCCCCGCGCGCAGCGCAAACCCGTTTGCGGACACACTCGGAGGACTCCGGCCTGGCCTCGTCCGAGAGCAGGTCGAGGCGGCGAAGCGGCGGCAACTCCACCTGCAGGTCGACCCGGTCCATCAGCGGACCGGAGAGCCGGGATTGGTATCGCCGCCGAGCTACGGCGGTGCAGGTGCAGGCC
>JBAVXU010000407.1:0-1780 GCA_049698415.1 Mycobacteriales bacterium | reverse complement strand
CCCCCGCCGGGGGGGTGGGCGGGGGTCGTCGCAAGGTCCGGCTCCGGGGGGGTCGAGCCGAACCCGTCTTTAGTTAGTCGCGTCGTTGAGCCGACGACATAGGGCCATACGGACATCCCCCAACGTGACTAGACCCAATGGTACTCATTGGAGCCGGAATGGGAAGTCCTGGGATCCGTATCCTCAGGGCGTGACTTTCGATGGTGTCAGACCGGCAAGGTTGGCCGGCCCACGCTCTGCAGCGTTCTTCGATCTGGACAAGACGGTCATCGCCAAGTCCAGTGCGCTCGCGTTCGGAAAGCCTTTCTATCAAGGCGGTTTGATGAACCGTCGCGCAGTGCTAAAGAGCAGTTACGCACAGTTTGTTTTTTCCGTCAGCGGGGCCGACGAAGCGCAGATGCAGAAGATGCGCGACTACCTCACGGCGATGTGCACCGGATGGGACGTCTCGCAGGTGCGCGAGATCGTCGCGGAGACGCTGCACGACCTGATCGACCCGTTGATCTACGACGAGGCCGCGAGCCTCATCGAGGAACACCAGGCGGCCGGCCGCGACGTCGTCATCGTGTCGAGCAGCGGCGAGGAAGTGGTCACCGCCATCGGCCAGTTGCTCGGTGTCGACCGGGTGGTCGGCACCCGGATGGTCGAATCCGACGGGCGGTACACCGGCGAGATCGAGTTCTACGCCTACGGCCCGAACAAGGCAGCCGCCATCCGCGAGCTCGCCGAGAGCCAGGGATACGACCTGGCCGAGAGCTACGCCTACAGCGACTCGTCCACCGACGTGCCGATGCTGGAAGCCGTCGGACATCCCAGCGCGGTCAACCCCGACCGGGCACTGCGCAGGGTCGCCGTCGAGCGTGGCTGGCCGATCCTCGCCTTCGCCCGGCCGGTGTCGCTGCGATCGCGACTCGGCCTGCGCCGTCCGTCGGCGCCGGTGGTCGCCGGCGCGGCGATCGGTGTCGGCGCAACTGTCGCCGGGCTGGCGTGGTACGCCCAACGCAGGCGCACCCGAGCCTGACGTTCTGCCCTTCCGCTCATGCACGGTCGGGGGTTTAATGACGGTACGGACTCCGGCTCCGGTCGCAGTCCGCGCATCAGCCCCGGGCACCCACGCGCGGCCGGCCACGTGTGGCACGTTGGGACGGACCCTCTCCGGGCCCGTGCCCACCGAGAAAGTGCACGCTTGGTAACCCGGAGCCGGTGCACAGCGGCGCCTCCCTAGTCGAGGCGCCGCTCCTAATGTCGCCGTCCTGTCAGCCGCGCTCGACAGCCGCGCACACGGCGAGGCCCTCGCGCGCGCCCAGCGACACCGCCGCGCAGCAATGGCGCAGCCACGCAGCGACACCGGCCGGCTCGCCGGACCGGTAGCCGGCCAGCCCTTCGGCGTACTCCGACGCCAACTCCAGGTGCCCGACCTCGGGTACGGACACCGCCTTGGGATCGAGCCCGCGACCGATGAGGCACAACCGCGACGCCGCCCTGGCCACGATGCCGTCGGCCGTGCCGAAGGCCGAGAGGCTCAGCAACTCACCGTGCACCACCGCGGCCAGAACCACCGCCGGCCCCGCGGAGTCCGTCGTCACCAAGGTGGCGATCTGGTCGAGCCGGCGAGCGATCTCGGCACCTCCGGCCGGCCGGCCGAGCGTGTCGGGCTCGGCCAGGTCGGTGGCGGCGAGCACGTGGAGCCGAGCCAGCACCTGCAGCGGAGCGCGCCGCCAGGTGTCCACGGCGCCGCCCACCTCGGCGCTGGCCCGCAGGGCGCCACGCACCACCGGGC
>JBAVXU010000406.1:0-4708 GCA_049698415.1 Mycobacteriales bacterium | reverse complement strand
CCCCGTGATCGGGTTGGCCAGCGCGGGGGCGCTGGCCACGCACTCGCTGCTCGACGGCGTTGCGATCGGCCTGGCCTTCCAGGCCAACAGCGCGGTCGGCATCACCGTCGCGATCGCCGTGATCGGGCACGACTTCTCCGACGGGCTCAACACCGTCGGGATCATGACCGCGCACCGCAACACCCGCCGGAAGGCGGTCATCATGCTGGTGATCGACGCGCTCGCGCCGGCCGTCGGCGCGGCGTCGACGCTGTTCTTCAGCCTGCCCGAGGCGGCGCTCGGCCTCTATCTCGGCTTCTTCGCCGGTTTCCTGCTCTATCTCGCGACGGCCGACATCCTCCCCGAGGCGCACAGCCGCCACCCGTCCCGGCTCACCTTCTTCTGCACGCTCGGCGGTGTGGGACTGATGTGGGCCGTGGTGGCGCTCCCGTGACCCGGCAACGGGACGCGGTCGAGGCACTGCTCGCCCGGGTCGAGGAGTTCCGCAGCGCCCAGGAGCTGCACGGCATGCTCAGGCAGCGCGGCGAGCGGGTCGGCCTGACCACCGTGTATCGCGCCCTGCAGTCCCTTGCCGACGCCGGTGAGGTCGACGTACTGCGCCCCGACAGCGGCGAAGCGGTCTATCGCCGGTGCACCACTGCCGACCATCATCACCACTTGGTCTGCCGCGGGTGCGGCCGGACGGTCGAGGTGGAGGGACCCGCGGTCGAGCACTGGGCCGAACAGGTCGCGCACGCCAACGGTTTCTCGGCGGTCAGTCACACCATCGAGGTCTTCGGCAGCTGCCCGGACTGCGCCGCCTGACCGGCGGCTACGGCAGATCCGGCGCCGTGGCCGGCAACGGATCAGGGTGCGGCACGGCGCCACCGAAGCGCCGGTCACGCCGGGCATAGGTGTCGCACGCGGCCCACAGGTGACGCCGGTCGAAGTCCGGGAACAGCGTGTCGAGGAACACCATCTCGGCGTACGCCGACTGCCAGGGCAGGAAGTTCGACGTCCTCTGCTCGCCGGAGGAGCGTACGAACAGATCGACGTCGGGCATGTCGGGCTCGTCGAGGTAGCGGGCGAAGACGCGTTCGTCGACCTTGTCGGGGTGGACCCGGCCGGCGGCCACGTCGCGAGCCAGCGCCTTGGCCGCGTCGGCGATCTCGGCCCGCCCGCCGTAGTTGACGCACATGGTGAGGGTGAGCACCTTGTTGTGCTTGGTCATCTCCTCGGCCGTCTCGAGTTCGGTGATCACGCTGCGCCACAGCCGCGGCCGGCGCCCGGCCCAACGCACGCGGACGCCCATCGCGTGCATGTCGTCACGCCGGCGGCGGATCACGTCGCGGTTGAAACCCATCAGGAAGCGCACCTCCTCGGGGGAGCGCTTCCAGTTCTCGGTCGAGAAGGCGTAGGCGGACAGCCAGCCGACGCCGAGCTCGATGGCACCTTCGACCACGTCGAACAGGGCCGCTTCGCCGCGCTCGTGTCCGGCGGTACGCGGCAGGCCGCGTGCCTTGGCCCACCGGCCGTTGCCGTCCATCACCAACGCGACGTGCCGGGGAACGAACGTCGTGGGAATGGCAGGTGGGCGCGCCCCCGACGGGTGCGGCCGGGGAGGTCGGACAACCTGGCGGCTCACGTCCGCAACGGTAGACCGAGTGCTGTCACCGGCGGGGGCTAGCCTCTGCGGGAAAAGTGAGGAGCTTGTGATGACACTGCCCCCCGTCATCGGCCTGGTCACCCTCGGCGTCGACAACGTCCCCAGGGCGGCCGGGTTCTACCGGCGGCTCGGCTGGCCGGTGGCGGGCGAGGAGTCACCCGACTTCTGCGTCTTCCGCACCGGCGGGGCGCTGCTCGCGATCTACGGCCGCGCCGCGCTGGCCGCCGACGCGGGTCAGGCGGATGTCAGTGACGGATTCGGCGGGATCGCGTTGGCCGTCAACGTCGCCAGCCCGGCCGCGGTCGACGCTGCGCTGGCAGCGGCGCGCGACGCCGGGGCTTCGGTGACGAGACCCGCCGAGGCCACCGAGTGGGGCGGGTACTCCGGCTACTTCACCGATCCCGACGGCCATGCCTGGGAGGTCGCGCACAACCCGTTCTGGCCGCTCGACGAGGAGGGACGACCTCGGATCCCCGAGGACTGACCGCTAGACGCGCTCGACATGTGGCAGCGAACGCAACCCGCGCTCGAGGTGCCACTGGAGGTGCGCCGCGATCAGGCCGGAGCCCTCCTTGCGGACCGCCGGCAAGCTGGCATCGGCGATCGGCCACGCTCCACTGAGCAGCGCGCTCATCAACGCCACCGCCTCGGCAGATGGCATCGCCGACCCGGACGGGCGGCAGTTCGAGCACACCACGCCCCCGGCCGGCACGGAGAACGAGCGGTGCGGTCCGGGGGCACCGCACTTGGCGCAGTCGACGAGGGAGGGCTCCCAGCCCGCGACCGCCATGGCACGAAGGAGGAACGCGTCCAGCACCAGGGGCGCCGCGTGCTCGGCGCCCACCAGCGCGCGTAATGCGCCGACAACGAGCAGGAACAACCGAATCGACGGCTCCTGCTCCTCGGCGGTGAGCCGCTCGGCGGTCTCGAGGACCGCGGTGCCGGCGGTGTAGCGGGGATAGTCCCCGACGAGTTCGGCGCCGTAGTTTCGTACCCCCTCGGCCTGGTCGACGATGTCGAGGGACCGGCCGGCGTAGAACTGGCAGTCGACGTGGCTGAAGGGCTCCAACCGGGCACCGAACTTCGAGCGAGTGCGCCGCACGCCCTTGGCGACCGCACGGACCCGGCCGTGGCGCCTGGTGAGCACTGTGACGATGCGGTCGGCCTCGCCCAGCTTCTGGACGCGCAGCACCACTCCGTCGTCGCGGTAACGTGTCACTGGTACATCCTCCCCCGCACGCGCCGGGGTGGGGCACCCGACACGGAGCCAATGCCCGCACAAGGGCCCTGGACCTGGCCCGCTTCCGGTGCCCGGGACCCTCCGAGCCCGCGGGCGGAAACATTGCAGGTGAATCCACCGTTTAGCTGGTATCCATGTCCAGCCGATAGGGAGATCGTGATTCGACCCCGACTGCTGATTCTCGGCGTGCTCGCCGTGCTGACCGTGGCCGGCTGCTCCTCGGGCGGCTCGAACGGCCCGAAGGTCGGGGGCAAGGCCAACCCGGCGATCGCCGCCTCTGCATCGCCGTCCGCGTCGCCATCGCCCAGCGGACCGCCACCCCGACCCGTCCACGCGTCGTTGTTCGAGGGCGACGGTCACGTCTACGGCGTCGGGATGCCGATCATCATGCGATTCGACCGGCCCGTGCTCGACCCGACAGCCATCGAAAAGGCGATGCAGGTCTCCTCCGTGCCCGCCAGCCAGCCGGGAGCGTGGTACTGGCTGTCCAAGACCGAGGCGCACTACCGGCCGCCGACCTATTGGCCGGCGCACGCCACCATCACCCTGGCCGCGCCCCTCAAAGGCGTGAGCGCCGGCCCGGGCCTGGCCGTCGAGAACAACCTCGACCTGACGATGCGCACCGGTGCCGCGCATGTGTCGACCATCAACCCGGCCACCCTGCGGATGACCGTCACATCCGACGGCCAGGTGGCCCGGGTCCTTCCGGTGTCGCTCGGCAAACCGGGGCACCGTACCTTCGCCGGCATCAAGGTCGTCTCCGAGAAGTCCAACCCGCGCCGGATGATCTCCGACCCACCGACCGGTCCCGGCTCGTACAACGTGCTGGTGCCGTGGTCCGTGCGCGTGACCAACTCCGGGGAGTTCGTCCATGCCGCGCCCTGGAACTCCCAGGTCGGCCAGTCCGACCAGTCGCACGGCTGCACCAACCTCAACACCGCCGACGCGAAGTGGTTCTACAACTTCAGCACCATCGGTGACGTCGTGGTCACCTCCCCCGGCCCGGGCATGCCACCCATGCGGGCGTGGGACGGCTGGGGCGACTGGAACGTCGCCTGGGGTACGTGGAGCGCCTAGAAGCCCAGCCGCTGCAACTGTTTGGGGTCGCGCTGCCAGTCCTTGGTGACGCTGACGTGCAGGTTGAGATAGACGCGCTTGCCCAGCAATTCCTCGATGCCGGCGCGCGCCCGGGTGCCGACTGACTTCATCCGCTCGCCCTGGTGGCCGAGCACGATCCCCTTCTGGCTCGACCGCTCCACGTGCACCGTGGCGTGGATGTCGATCAGGTCGTCGCGTCCCTCCCGCGGTCCCATCTCGTCGACGACGACCGCCAGCGAGTGCGGCAACTCGTCGCGCACCCCTTCGAGTGCAGCCTCCCGGATCAGCTCGGCGACCATCACCACCTCGGGCTCGTCGGTGATCTCGCCCTCGAGATAGAGCGGGGCGGATTCGGGCAGACGTTTCACGAGCAGGTCCGCCACCAGCCCGACCTGGTGGTCGGTCACCGCACTCACCGGGATGATCTCGTCCCAGTCGAGCAGTTGGCCGAGTGCGACCAACTGCTCGGTGATCTGCTGCGGGCCGGCCAGATCGGTCTTGGTCAGCAGCGCCACCTTGGGCGCGCGCAGCCCCGCGATCTCCCTGGCGATGAACCGGTCACCCGGGCCGACCTTCTCGTTGGCAGGCACGCACATCGCGACCACGTCGACATCGTTGAGGGTGGCGCGTACGACATCGTTGAGCCGCTCGCCGAGCAGGGTGCGTGGGCGGTGCAGCCCCGGGGTGTCGACGAGCACCAACTGGGCGTCGGGCCGGTGCACGAT
>JBAVXU010000405.1:0-9742 GCA_049698415.1 Mycobacteriales bacterium | reverse complement strand
CTGCGCGCCGCCGGACTGGCCGCCACCGTCGTCGTCGGGGGCCGCACCGGCGAGAGCAAGGCGCCCGCCATGGTCGAGCACGCGATCGCCTGCTACGTGGGCGACCACCCGCTCGACATGACCGGCGCCCGGGCGGCAGGAGTGCCCGGCGTAGGCGTGGTCACCGGCAACCACGGCGAAGACCAACTCCGCGCAGCCGGCGCCACGCTCGTCCTGGCGAGCCTGGTCGAGCTGCTTCCGCTGCTGCAAGCAGGATCAGAAGGAACGTGAAGCCTCGAACGATCGCCCGTACGACGAGCCGAGATCAGGGTCCTGACGGTGACGGGCTGGGCGAGGCCGCGGAGCCCTGCGCCTTCTGGAACCGCGAGATCGCCGCCGCCAGATCGGCCTGAGCCTTGCCGATGCCCGCGAAGTCGCCGGCCTTCTGCGCCGTCGCCAGCGCCTTCAGGGCCGCGTCGATGTCGGCGACCGCCGCCGCCAACTCCGCCGAACCGCCGACCGGAGGAGGCGTCGGTGACGACGACGGGCCAGGAGCCGGCGAACCCGCCGCCGACGGCAGGCCATCACCCGCCCCAGGACCGAACAACTCGTCCAGCGCACCGGCCAGGGTGTCCTGATAGCCGACCTTGTCACCGAAGGCGACCAGCACCTTGCGCAACAACGGTTGCGAACCCACATCCTGCGGTTGGACATAGAGCGGCTCGATATAGAGCAGCCCACCACCCACCGGCAACGTCAACAGGTTGCCGAAACGCACCTGCGAATCACCCGAGGTGAACGCCAGCAGGTTCGTCCGCACCGTGTCGGTCGAGGTGAAGTTGCGCTGCACCTGGTTCGGCCCGGGGATCACCGTGTTGTTCGGGATCTCCAGCACCGTGAACCGGCCGTAGTCCGCCGGATCGCTCGACACCGACACCAGCGCCGCGAGGTTCTCCTTGCCGATCGGGTTGAGCACCGTGGTCAGTTCGAACGTCGGCCGGGTCGCACCCGGCGGCTGCGCCAGCAGGTAGTACGGCGGCTGCGCCGGCTTGGCACCGCCCTTGGGCACCGTCGGGTCCGCCGGCACGCTCCACGCCGCCACACCGTTGAAGAACGTCTCCGGGTCCTGCACGTGATAGCGGGCCAGCACGTCACGCTGCACCTTGAACAGGTCCTCCGGATAGCGCAGGTGCGACCGCAACTCGTCGCTGATCGCCGACGACGGCTTGAAGACCTTGGGGAATGCCTTCATCCAGGTCCGCAGCACCGGGTCCTTCTCGTCGAAGGCGTACAACGTCACCGTGCCGTCGTAGGCATCCACCGTCGCCTTGACCGAGTTGCGGATGTAGTTGACCTGATTGCGGGGCTGGCCCACCGTGCCGCGGTTGGTCAGACTGTCGCTGGTGGCCTCCCCCAGCGTCGTCGGCTGCGAGTTGGCGTAGCCGTCGCTGGTCGTGTAGCCGTCGAGGATCCATTGGATCCGCCCGCCGATGACAGCGGGGTACGGGTCGCCGTCGATGGTGAGGTACGGAGCGATCTTCTCCACCCGCGCCCGCGGGTCGCGGATGTAGATGATCTTGGACTCGTTGCTCACCGCGCGGTTGAGCACGATGTTGCCCTCGCGGAACTTCAGGGCGTACGACAGCCGGCGCAGCGCGTTGGTCATCGGGACGCCGCCCTTGCCGGTGTAGGTGCTCTTGACCTGGGCGTCGCCGCCGCCCTCACCGGGCCGGTCGAACTCCCGGTCCTTCTGCCCGCTGGTCTTGCCGACGATGGAATAGTCCGGCAGCAACTCGCCGTAGTAGGCCCGCGGCTGGTCCACCTGGATGACCGCCTTGGAATCCTCACCGGTCTTGGACTTCTCGGCCTGTGTCAGCGCACCCGAGACGAACCGGGGTGCCCCACCGGGCACCTGGTTGGCCGGCGCTGCGACGAAGCCGTTGCCGTGGGTGTAGGTCAGGTGCGTGTTGATCCACCCGCCCTGCTTGCCGGTCAGGTCGGCGGCGTTGATCTCGCGAACCCCGACCACGAAGTCCTGCGTCTTGCCGCCGACGGCGTAGCGGTCGATGTCGAGCTTGGGGGTGAAGCCGTAGACCGGCCGCACCTGCTGCTGCTGCGTGAACGTGTCGGCGACGACGCTCGGGTCGAGCAGCCGCACATTGGGCACAGTGCCCGTGTCGGCCTTGACCTCCGCCGCCGACAGAGTCTTCTTGGCGTCGTAGCGGATGCTCTTGACCTGCGACAGCCCGTACGCCGCGCGAGTCGCCGCGATGTTTCGGCTGATGTAGTTCGCTTCCTTGGTGTTGGCGTTGGGCTTGGCCTGGAAGGTCTGGATCACCGCGGGATAGGCACCGCCGATCAGCACGGCGGTGATGACGAGCAGCCCGAAGGCGATGATGGGCAGCGAGAAGTTGCGTACGACCGTGTTGGCCAGGAACGCGATCGCGCAGATCAGCGCGATCAGCAACAGGATCGTCTTGGCCGGCAGGACCGCGTTGACGTCGGTGTAGGACGGCCCGGCGACACCGGCGGTGCTGCGGCTGGAGAAGACCAGCCCGAAGCGGTCGAGGTAGTAGGCCCATGCCTTGAGGAGGACGAACACACCGAGCAGCACCGACAAATGCGCGCGGGCTGCGCCGGTCATCCGCTCGCTGGCCGACTGCGTCTGCAGCCTGATCGCACCGAACAGGTAGTGCATGACGAGCGAGCCGAGCAGTGAGAGCACGATCGCGGTGAACAGGAAGCCCAGCACATAGCGCTGGAACGGGTAGGTGAAGGCGTAGTAGGACAGGTCGCGGTGGAACTGCGGGTCCTTGGCGCCGAAGGGCACCCCGTTGCGCCACAGCAGCCAGGTCTGCCACGAGCCCTGCGCGGACATCCCGGTGACCAGGCCGAGCAGCAGGCTCGCACCGATGACCACCAGGCGCAGTCTGGGCTCCAGCGCGACGCGGTAGCGCTCGAGATTCTGCTGCTCGAGCGACATCGGCCGGAACTGCGGGCGCAGGGCGTGCGCGATGAACAGGTTGGCGCCGACGATGATGGCCATCCCGGCACCGAAGATCGAGAACATGAGCACCCGGGTGCCCAGCACGGTGGTGAACACCTGGGAGTAGTCGACCTCCCGGAACCACAGGACGTCGGTGTACAGCGACACCAGGGCTCCCAGGCCCGACAACACCAACAGGAGAAGGACGACGACCGGGATGAGCAGACGGGTACGGCGCGATATCTGGTACTGCGGGGGCCGCATGGCCACGCGGGGTCACCTCGAGGTCGAAGGGGTTGCCTAGAAGGTCAAACGTACCGGGCAACCGGAGGTTCCCGGCAGAGGTGCGAGCATGTTCGGCATGGCCGAGCCGTCGAGTGTTCTCGAGACCACGGTGGTCGAGATCGAGTTGCATGCTGCGCGCGCGGGCTGGGACCGCCCACCTGCGTTGTTCGCCCTCGTCGACACCGCCGAGTTGGCCAGGCGCGAGCCGGCGCTCGCGGCCCAACTCGGCCTGGCGGGTACGACCATCGCGCCGGGTGCGCTGACCCCGATCGAGCAGGAGGCGCTCGACCCCGGCCCGCTCGACGAAGCCCTGGCGCAGATCGCCTGGCCACCGGAGGTGATCGGCGCGGCCCTGGTCCACGAGGTCCTGATCCTGCCCCCGTCAGCGGAGAGCGAGCGCCCGACGCAGGCCGACCCGGTCAGCTGGGCGGCCGAGCATCCCGAGCGGCGAGAGGTACGGATGGCCGTCGGCGTGCTGCGCGACGGGTCGCGGGCCAGCGCGCTGCGGGTACGCGCGACTCAGGCCGACCCGACCGCGATCGACGACGTGCTCGTCGGCCCGGACCTCGCCCCGAACCTCGCCGAGGCGCTCCTCGAGACGCTGCGCTGAGCGGCAGTCCGTCAGCCGCAGGACGGCAGGGCCGAGTCGCCCGACCGCACCTTGTCCAATGAGGACAGCGCGTCGTGCAGGGAGGTCACCTTGACCAGCCGCAGCCCACTGGGGGCGCCGTTTCGCGCCTCGGCACAGTTGTCGGCCGGGGTGAGGAAGACGGTCGCGCCGGCGGCGCGCGCCGCCACCAGCTTCTGGTGGATCCCGCCGATCGGCCCGACCTTGCCGGTGTCGTCGATCGTGCCGGTGCCCGCGATGAACCTGCCGCCGGTGAGATCGGCCGGGGTGAGGAAGTCGACGATGCCAAGGGAGAACATCAGCCCGGCGGACGGGCCGCCGATGTTGTTGATGTCGAACGAGATCTTCAGCGGGGCCGCGGGTTTCTGCTCGACCAGCACGCCGAGGGCGGCCCGCTTCGGATCGTCGGGAAGCTTGCCGGTTCGTACGGTCACCACCGTGGCATTGCCGCCGCGCAGGTAGCGGATCGTCACCGGGTCGCCGGGAGACTTGGCGCGGATCTGTGCGGTGAGTTTCGGGCCGGTCGTGACCGGGATGCCGTCCACCGCCGCGATCACGTCACCCGCGCGCAGCACGCCGTGGACGGCAGCGTCCTTCTTGACCTCGCTCACCACGACCTGCAACGGGTAGTGCAACTCGGCCATGGCGGCGAGTTCGGCGGAGTTCTGCGACGAGCGGAACTCCGCGGCGTTCGCGGCATCGACCTGCTTCGTGGTCTGGTCCGGCGGGAACACGCTCTCGCGCGGCACCACGGCGTAGCTGCGGTCGAACCACGCGCGCATCCCCTGGAGCAGGGTGATGTTGTCGGTCACCGACACGGTGGTGAGGTTCAGATGGCCCTTCGACGACGACACCGGGCGGCCGGTCACGGTGATCACCGGCTTGCCTTCGTACTTGCCGACGGTGTTGACGGTGGGGCCCGGGCCGAGGATGGCGTACGGGACCGGGAGCTTCGCAGAGCCGATCGCGAGCAACGCCAGGAGCACGGAGCCGAGCAGGAGCGTGGCCCCGCGACGTGACATGCCGCGAGAGTATCCGGCGATCGATCAGTCGCGTACGGCCGCTTGACCGCGGGTGACGCTGCGCGCGAGGGCGGCGCGGAATCTCGCGTGCTCCTCCACTGTGTCCAGCGGATCGTCCGGCCGCCGGGGCCGCGACCGCCAGCCCAGCCACGCGGCCGCGAGCGCGGTCACGACCAGTGGCGCCGCGGTCCACACCAACGGTGACATGCTCGCCTCGCACAGCGTCTGGGGCAATGCGGTCGCCTTCACCGTACGACGCGACTCGCCCCGTGCGGTGCTGCCGAAACCGGCGCGTCGCGCCGCTCTCAGTACGCCGCTGGCGTACTGAGGCCAGAGCATGCGGCCCGGCGGGTTAGCGTTGAGCCATGACTGATCTTCCCTTCGGCTTCGGCGCGTCCAGCGGTCCGGGACCCGACGAGGCCGGCGACTGGGCCGGCAAGGCACCCCTGTTCGCCGAGCTGCAGAAGCTGATGTCCTGGTCGGGAGGGCCGGTCAACTGGGATCTCGCACGGCAACTCGCCATCAGCCAGATCGCCGCCGGCGACCGGCCGGTGACCGTGCAGGAGCGCTCCGCCGTCGAGCAGGCCATGCGCCTGGCCGACCTGTGGCTGGACCCGCTGACCTCACTGCCGTCCGGAGTCCGCGCGGGTGTTGCCTGGAGCCGGGTCGAGTGGATCGAGCGCACCCTGCCGGTGTGGTCGACCCTGTGCGATCCGGTCGCCGAGCGCGTGGTCGCCGCCATGGGTGGCGCCCTGCCGTCGGAGGCGCAGGCCGAGGCCGGCGCGCTGATGGGCATGCTGGGTCAGGCCGGTGGCCTGATGTTCGGCGCCCAGGTGGGCCAGGCGCTGGCCGGGCTCTCCGGAGACGTCCTCGGCGCGACCGACATCGGACTCCCGCTCGGCCCTCCCGGGATGGCGGCGCTGTTGCCCGCCAACGTCGAGGCCTTCGGTGCCGGGCTGGAGCTTCCGGCCGACGACGTACGCGTCTACCTGGCCCTGCGCGAGACCGCGCACCACCGGCTCTTCGGCTCCGTTCCCTGGCTGCGTCAGCACTTGCTCGAAGCGGTGGACGCCTACGCGCGCGGCATCACGATCGACAGCGACGCCCTCGAGAGCGCCATGCACGGCATCGACCCGCAGAATCCCGAGAGCCTGCAGGAGGCGCTCGGCAGCGGGATGTTCGAGCCGCAGGACACTCCGCAGCAACAGGCCAGCCTGGCCCGGCTGGAGACCGCGCTCGCCCTCGTCGAGGGCTGGGTCCACACGGTGGTCAGCGAAGCGGCCGGCGAACGCCTGCCCAGCGCCGCAGCACTCGGCGAGACGCTGCGCCGTCGCCGGGCCAGCGGCGGACCGTCCGAGCAGACCTTCGCCACGTTGGTCGGCCTGGAGCTACGGCCGCGCCGCCTGCGCGAGGCGGCGACGATGTGGGCAGCCGTACAGAAGCACAAGGGTGCCGAGGGACGCGACGAGCTGTGGGTGCACCCCGACCTGCTGCCGTCCGCCGCCGATCTCGACGACCCGACGGGTTTCGCCGAGCGCCCGCAGGAGGACCTCAAGCCTCCCCAGGAGTCCTGAGCCCGGACAGCAAGGCCCGAGTCGACTCCCAACCTTCGAGCCCCGGATCGAGGCGTCGCAGGTCGGCCGGCTCGCGCAGCCGGTGCCAGCCCGGGGTGACCCGGACGCTGCCCGGTCGGGGTGCCGCTGCGCGCAGGTCCTCGGCGAGCGAGGGCAGGTCGAGAGCCGGCCGAGCGTGGTCCAGCCACTCGGCGAGCCAGTCGGACAGCGGCAGGACGGCACCCAGCGCCACCGCTCCCCCGCCGTCAGCCGGCGCCAGCGCGACCGGTGAGCTCGCCAGCGCCTGGAACATCTTGGCCAGGATCATCTGCGGCAGATCGGGGGCATCGTGGCCCACCACCACCGCCTCGGTGTAGCCGCGCTGCGCTGCTGCCGCCAGTGCCGACCGCAGATCCGCCGGCCCCTCCACGCTGAGTGGTACGTCCGCCCAGAGCAGCGGACGTAGCTCCGACTCACGCTCGGGCGGGCAGACGACCAGGCTGTCCACACCGGACAGGTCGTGCAGGGTCTCGGCCACGTCGGCGACCATTGCCCGGCCCAGAGCTGTCGCGTCGATCACGACAGGCGCCGCGGCGCTGGCGAGCTCGCCGCTCACCAGCAGGACGGCGCACCGCCGGGTCACCCGTCGGCTGCGCCGTCGGCGTCGGGTTCGTCGAGACCGGCCGCGGCCGCCACGCCCTCGAGGTAGCCCCTCGCCCGCTCAGCCTTCGGATAACCCGCCACCAGTCGCCAGAAGTCCGCGTCGTGGCCGGGCACCTTGAGGTGGGCCAGTTCGTGGACCAGCACGTAGTCGACAACCCACGCCGGCATCGCCCGCAGCCGCGACGAGAGCCGGATGCTGGCGTCCTCCGGCGTGCACGAGCCCCACCGGCTGTTCTGGTTGTCGACCCACTTGACGCTGACCGGCTCGACGCGGCCGTCGAGGTAGGCCGCCGCCAGCTTGCGAGCCCGCGTGAGCAGGGCCGCATCCCCTCCCCGGCCGGGCCAGCGGCGCTCGCGGGCCTCGAGCCGGTCGAGCATGAGCTGGATCCAGCGACGCTCCTCGGCCCGGCTCATCCGGGCCGGCAGCAGCACGACAGTGACGTCGCCGTCGCGGTAGGCGGACACGGTCCGCCGTCGGCGCGCGCTGCGCCGGATCTCGACACGGGCGGAGCGCCCCCGGGCAGCAGTCACGGCCGCACGTTAGCTCACCGGTCGGCGGACCGCCTCCGGGGGATCCCGGAAAACCGTTCACAGCCTCACTTTTTTCCGTACACAGGCGGTGGACGACGCCCGAGCAGGTCAGCGGGGGTGGGTCAGGGCGAGCGTTGCGCTTCTCCACCGTGACGTCCCAAGTTCTCCACAACGACACTCCATGCGGTCCCCAGGCTTGTCCACAGTCTGTGCACAGGGGTCGTTGACGCGCTGTCCCGCCCGCCCATAGCGTCATTGCCGACGGAGCCCTCGGACAGGATCGTGGGGGCCGCTCGCAAGGGGAAGGCGAGCGGAAACCACGATTCTCCGGGGGTTCCGCTTTTTGTTGGGCGCTTGGCCGGCAAGGGCCCCCCACCGGCTAGGTCCCGGTGAACCTCGGCGGGCGACGCTCCCGGGCAGCGGCCAGCCCCTCGACGACGTCGTCGGTGGCCATCGTGACCGGCTGGGCCAACGCCTCCCACTGCAAGGCATCGGCCATGCTGCGATGACCCTGCCGCAACGCCACGGTGGTCAACCGGATCGCCACCGGCGCTTGCGCGGCGATGGTCGCGGCCACCTCGAGGCAGCCCGAACGAAGTGAGTCCGCGTCCATCAGCCGGTTGACCAGACCCATCCGCAGCGCCTCGTCACCCGACACCGCCCGACCGGTCAGCAGCAGCTCGCGGGCGTTGGCCAGGCCGGCGATCTCGGGCAGCAGCCATGAGGTGGCCATCCCGGCATGGATGCCCAGCGTGGCGAACGGCGCGGAGAGCTTGGCCGCCGGCGTTGCGTACCTCAGGTCGCAGGCCAGGGCGAGCGCGAGACCGGCGCCGACCGCCGGGCCGTTGATGGCCGCGATGGAGGGGATCTCCAGCTCCCTGATCGAGAGCCAGGTCCGATAGAAGGGCAGCATCCGCGAGCGCAGCTGGTCCACGCTCAGCCCGGAACCGACGCCGAGCCAGTCCAGGTCGCCGCCTGCGCAGAAGGCGGAGCCCTCTCCGGTGACGACGACCGCTCGCGCCTGCGGGTCGCGGCGCAGGTCGCTGATCGCGGTTGCCCAAGCGTCGGTCAGGGCCTCCGTCATGGCGTTGCGACGCTCGGGGAGGTTGAGCGTGAGGAGGACGACGCCGTCGTCGAGACGCTCGACGCGGAGGGCTTCGGAGGTCATCGCGGGAGGTTACCGCGGTGAGCGTGGCCGGCGTTTTACGGGTTTTCATCCCTTTGATGGTGATGATCAAGCGCAGTCGATGCGGCGACGCGCTGGCGCGAGGGCCAATCCTGAGCGTGAGCCAGGTAGGGTTTTGAGCGAGGAACCTCCACCGCGACCGGCGACTGGAGGCCAATGCAAGGGCTAGGAGTAGACGTGGCCGAGACCTATAACGGTTACTGCGTGAAGTGCAAGGACAAGCGTGACTTCGACGGTGAGGTCAAGGTCAGCGAATCCGGTCGCCGGATGGCGCAGGGCATCTGCCCCGTATGCGGCACCAAGATGAACCGGATCCTCGGCAAGGCCTGATCACCCAGCTCGACCGTACGAGGGCGACGACCGCGGTTCGGTCGTCGCCCTCGCGCTGTCCCGATCAACGGATCTGTGGACGGCTGTGACGCTGTGGACCGCCGCGGCGCCAGCCCCTCGACTGCTGCCAGTCTCTGCGCATGCGACCGCTGCTCCTGCCCGCCCTTCGCCGCCTCTGGCGTGACGTGTCCACCATCCAGCTAGGTGTCGATCCCGCGCGGGCTGTGATCGTCGGCGACCTTCCGCCCGGCGCCGCCGCTCTGCTCGACCGCCTCGACGGCACGGCCGACCTCGAAGACGTGCTGCAGGCGAGCGCGCGCGACGGCCTCGACCACACCGTTGGCAAGGAGCTGGTCGACATGCTCGTCCGGGCCAACGCCGTCGTCGACGCCGGCCGCCTCACACCGGTGCCTTCAGCACTGGACGCGCGCACACGGCACCGGCTCGCGCCCGACATCGCGTCGCTGTCCCTAACAGCGGATCTGTGGACGGCTCTGACGCTGTGGACCGCCGCGGCGCCAGTCCCTCGACTGCTGCCAGTCTCTGCGCATGCGACCGCTGCTCCTGCCCGCCCTGCGC
>JBAVXU010000404.1:0-8642 GCA_049698415.1 Mycobacteriales bacterium | reverse complement strand
ACTACATCGCGCACTACGGCGAGCATCGGCACGACGTCGAGCACGAGATCGACGGCGTGGTCGTCAAGATCAACCAGCTGGTCCTGCAACGCAGGCTCGGGTCGACCAGCCGTGCGCCCCGCTGGGCCATCGCGTTCAAGTACCCACCCGAAGAGGTCACCACCAAGCTGCTGCAGATTCACGTCAACGTCGGCCGCACCGGCCGGGTCACCCCATTCGGTGAGATGGAGCCCGTCAAGGTCAGCGGCTCGACCGTGTCGATGGCCACCCTGCACAACGCTCAAGAGGTGGCGCGCAAGGGCGTGTTGATCGGCGACACCGTGGTGCTCCGCAAGGCCGGTGACGTCATCCCCGAGATCGTCGGACCGGTGGTCGCCCTGCGCGACGGCACCGAGAAGCCGTTCGTCATGCCGACCCATTGCCCGGAGTGCGGCACCGAGTTGCGTCCAGACAAGGAGGGCGATGTCGACCTGCGGTGCCCCAACACCCGCGGCTGCCCGGCCCAGTTACGGGAGCGGCTGTTCCATCTGGCCGGACGAGGCGCCTTCGACATCGAGGTGCTGGGCTACAAAGCTGCCGTAGCGCTGCTCGACTGCGGCCTGGTCCAGGACGAGGGTGACGTCTTCGACCTCACGGACGAGCAGTTGCGCACCTGCCGATTCTTCGTCCGCGACGACGGCGAGCTGACCGAAAATGCCCTCAAGCTGCTGGCCAACCTCGACGCGGCCAAGGACCGGCCGCTGTGGCGGGTCCTCGTCGGCCTGTCCATTCGCCACGTCGGACCCACCGCCGCACAGGAACTGGCCAGGCACTTCCGTTCCCTCGAGCGGATCGCGACTGCCGCCGAGGCCGAGTTGGCCGCCGCGGAGGGCGTGGGACCGACCATCGCCGCGGGTGTCCGCGAGTGGTTCGCCGTTGACTGGCATCGCGACATCGTGGCGAAATGGGGGGCGGCCGGGGTTCGGCTGGCGGAGGAGGCCGGCGACGAAGCGCCACGGCCACTCGAGGGGGTCACCATGGTCATCACGGGCTCGCTCGAGGGCTACAGCCGCGACTCTGCCATCGAGGCTGTTCAGAGCCGGGGCGGCAAGGTGACCGGTTCGGTGTCGAAGAAGACCAGCTACGTCGTCGTCGGCGATGCGCCGGGGTCAAAGTTCGACAAGGCGGTCCAGCTGGGAGTGCCGGTTCTGGACGAGCAGGGATTTGCCGCACTGCTCGCCGACGGCCCGTCACCGCCGATCTAAGCGGCGTATTCACGGGTATTCCGCCATTTCGTCCGCTGTCTTGAAGGTTCGACTCATCTCCATGCCGCTGGCAGACGATAGTGAGCTAGTCGGTCTGCTCTGTGCGGTCGGCCGGAGGGGGACTGCGTGCCGACGCCCGACCTAGGAAACATCAGGCCGCCTGTGACTCGGTGGCGTTTCTGGCTCTTCTTCGTCCTCGTCGTCCTCGGCGGCGGTGCCGTGGCTTGGGCCGCGTTCCCGGTCGTGCGTCCACTGCGCTCCAGCGACGCCGCGCTGCTGATGATCATCGGATTGCTCGCGCTCCTCGAAATGGGACCACTGATCCGCGGGCGGATCGTGCGCTGGCACACGGCGTCCTCGTCGTTGATGTTCGTCTTCGCCCTGCTCGTCTACTGGGGTCTGGCCGCGGCGATCATCGGGCAAGCCGTCAACCTGGTCGTGGCGGCCAGCCTCAACGGCAGAGCGCACTGGCGCACCGTCTTCAACCTCGCGCAGTTCGCGATCTGCTTCGGCGCTGCCGAACTCGTCCTTACGGCGTTCGGTCATCACGCGACGCTGGCTGCACCGGCCGCCGTGCACGCGGCGTTGCTGCTCCCGCTGCTGATCGCCGGCGTGGCGTGGTTCGCCACCAACTCGCTCCTGGTCGGGACGCTGATCAGTTTGGAGTACGGCGAATCGTGGTGGAAGGAGGTCAGTGAGGACGTCGCCTCCCTCGTGGCCCTCAACGACGGCGCGGCGATCGCGATGTCTCCGTTGGTCGTGCTGGCCGCCGAGCGCAGTGTCTGGCTGGTGCCGCTGCTGCTGATCCCACTCTTCGCCGTCTACAAGAGCAACATGGCCTCGGTGGCCCTCAAGCACCAGGCCGGTCACGACGCTTTGACGAGTCTGCCGAACCGCACGTCGCTTGTGGCACAGGCCAAGGCGGCCTTCGCCGACGTCGCCGCAGGCGAGTCCGAGTTGGGGCTGTTCGTGCTCGACCTTGACCGGTTCAAGGAGATCAACGACACGCTGGGCCATCCCGCCGGTGACCGCTTGCTCATGGTGGTCGCGGATCGGCTCTTGGCGGCGGTGCGGCCCGGCGATCTCGTCGCCCGGCTCGGCGGTGACGAGTTCGCGGTGTTGCTGCCCGACCTGGGCAACGGGGAGGGCGCGAGGGGAGTGGCCGCACGGATCACCACTGCCCTACGCGCACCGATGCGGGTCGACGGGGTGATCCTGAGCGTCGACAGCTCCTTGGGGATGGCGTTCGCGCCGGATCATGGCATCGAATTCGAAACGTTGCTCCAGCGTGCCGACCTCGCGATGTACTCCGCAAAGGGCCTGGGCACGTCGTTCGAGGTCTATACCCCCGAGTTGAGCAGCGGCTCGGTCAATCGGCTCAACCTGCTCGGCGACCTGCGGGTCGCGCTCGACCACACCTTGGGCGCCCCGCTCGGCACCGGGGGTCATCTGGTATTGCACTACCAACCGCAGATCAGCCTCGATGCAGCCCGACCCGTCGGTGTCGAGGCTCTCCTGCGCTGGACGCACCCTGTGCGCGGCCTGGTTTCCTCCGAGGAGTTCATCGCCAAGGTCGAGCACAGCGAACTCATGGGGGCGCTGACCCACTGGGTGGTCGATCAGGCGGTGGCTCAGGCCGCCAGCTGGCTCTGCAGCGGGCTGGGGACGCGCGTCGCCGTCAACGTCAGCGTCACCGACCTGCAGCGGCCGGACTTCGCGACGTACGTCGCCGAACGGCTGGCCCATCACGGGGTCGATGCGCGATGGCTTCAGTTGGAGATCACGGAGAGCGCGCTGATGGTCCACCCGCGACGCACCCTGGCAACGCTGAAGGGGCTCGAGTCCCTCGGGGTGTCCCTGTCGCTCGACGACTTCGGCACCGGCTACTCGTCGATGTCGCAATTGCACTGGCTCCCGGTGACCGAGATCAAGATCGACCGGTCGTTCATCACGAACATGGGCAGCAACTCCGACAACCACACGATCGTGCGCTCGATGATCGAGCTCGGCCGCGCGCTGGGGAAACGCGTCGTTGCCGAGGGCGTCGAGGACCAGGCCACGCTGGTTCAACTGCGTGAGATGGGCTGCCACGAGGCGCAGGGCTGGCATGTCTCGCCGGCCATGCCCGGGCTCGAGATCACGGCATGGCTGAGGGACCGCCAGCCGCAACCCGCGTCCTTGGATCGCAAGCGACCCCTGCGAGATCAGGTGAACCCGGCCGCGCCGGTCGGCTGAGCCCACATCCGGGTGCCTCCGCCGGGGTTGGAGAAACCCGGAAGATGTCGGCGCTGCCGCGGCCCTAGACTCGACGACGTGTCCATCACCCGCGACGAGGTCGCTCACCTCGCCCGGCTGGCGCGGATAGCGGTGACCGACGACGAACTCGACGTCTTCGCAGGTCAACTCGACGTGATCCTGACCGCGGTTGCCAAAGTTGCCGAGGTCGCTGCCGACGACATCCCGCCCACCACGCACGCGGTTCCGCTCACCAACGTTCTGCGCCCCGACGAGGTACGCCCCTCGCTGCCGCAGGACCGCGTGCTGGCGGCGGCGCCGGCGGCCGAGGACGGCCGGTTCCGCGTACCCCAGATCCTCGAGGACGAGTTGTGAGTGGCTCGACCGAGCTGATCCGGATGACCGCGGCCGAAACCGCTCAGGCCGTCGCTGCCGGCGACGTCAGCGCGGTCGAGGTGACCCAGGCGCATCTGGACCGGATCGCCGCCACCGACGACCGAATCCACGCCTTCCTCAGGGTCGACACCGGCGGCGCACTGGCGGCAGCGGCAGCGGTTGACGCCGCCCGGGCCGGCGGCGAAGCCCTCGGCCGGCTCGCTGGCGTGCCGCTGGCCCTCAAGGACGTCGTCGTCACCGAGGACCTCGAGACCACCAGCGGTTCGAACATCCTGTCCGGATGGATCCCGCCGTACGACGCGACGATCTCGGCTCGGATGCGGGCTGCCGGGATCATCATCCTGGGCAAGACCAATATGGACGAGTTCGCGATGGGGTCGTCCACCGAGAACTCCGCGTTCGGACCGTCGCACAACCCGTGGGACCTTTCCCGGGTGCCCGGCGGCTCCTCGGGCGGCTCATCGGCCGCGGTGGCAGCGTTCCAGGCGCCGTTGGGCATCGGTACGGACACCGGAGGCTCGATCCGCCAACCCGCCGCGGTCACCGGGCTGGTCGGATCGAAGCCGACCTACGGCGGGGTCTCGCGCTACGGGCTGATCGCCTTCTCCTCCAGCCTTGACCAGGCCGGTCCGCTCGCGCGCACCGTTCTCGACGCCGCTCTGCTGCACGAGGTCATCGCCGGCTACGACCCGGCGGACTCCACCAGCATCGACGCGCCGGTGCCGCCTGTGGTGGCTGCGGCACGGGCCGGCGCCGGTGGCGATCTCGGTGGCCTGACGGTCGGCGTGGTGCGCGAGTTGGGTGGCGCGGGCTACCAGCCAGGTGTCAGCGCGGCCTTCTCCGACGCCGTCGAGAGGATGGAGGCGGCCGGGGCCAAGGTCGTCGAAGTCTCCTGCCCGCACTTCGGCTACGCCCTGCCGGCCTATTACCTGATCGCGCCGAGCGAGTGCTCGTCCAACCTCGCCCGCTTCGACGCCGTCCGCTACGGACTCCGGGTGGGTGACGACGGGGACCGCGGGCTCGAGGAGGTCATGTCGCTGACCCGCGATGCGGGATTCGGCGCGGAGGTCAAACGGCGCATCATCCTGGGCACCTACGCCTTGTCCAGCGGCTACTACGACGCCTACTACGGCCAGGCACAGAAGGTCCGCACCCTGATCGCCCGCGACTTCGCCGCCGCCTTCGGTGTCTGCGACGTGCTCGTGTCGCCGACCACCCCGACCGTGGCATTCCCGCTCGGCGAGCGCACCGACGACCCGATGGCGATGTACGCCGCTGACCTGTGCACGCTGCCGGCGTCACTGGCCGGTCTGCCGGCCCTGTCCGTCCCCTGTGGACTGTCCGAGGGTCTTCCGGTGGGTCTGCAGGTCATGGCGCCGGCGATGGCCGACGATCGGGCCTACCGCGTGGCTGCCGCCGTCGAGGCGTCCTTCGACCACCCGCTGACCGACGAGGCGCCGCCGCTATGACAACCGCGACGGAGCTCAGCTACGACGACGTCGTCTCGAGGTACGACCCGGTCATCGGGCTGGAGACCCATGTCGAGCTCGGCACCGCGTCGAAGATGTTCTGCGGCTGCTCGACAATCTTCGGTGCCGAGCCGAACACCCAGGTCTGCCCGGTCTGCCTCGGACTGCCGGGCAGCCTGCCGGTCGCCAACGCGATGGCGATCGAGTCGACCATCCGCATCGGCCTGGCCCTGAACTGCAGCATCGCGCCGTGGTGCAGGTTCGCCCGCAAGAACTACTTCTACCCGGACATGCCCAAGGACTTCCAGATCAGCCAGTACGACGAACCGCTATGCGTCGACGGCTGGCTCGATGTCGCGGTCGGCGACGCCACCGTTCGGGTGGGCATCGAGCGGGTGCACCTCGAGGAGGACACCGGCAAGACACTGCATGTGGGCGGCGCCACCGGCCGGATCCACGGTGCGACGCACTCGCTGGTCGACTACAACCGGGCCGGAATTCCCCTGGTCGAGATCGTGACCAAGCCGGTCGAGGGCATCGGCGCGTCAGCGCCCGAGGTGGCCAAGGCCTACGTCACCGAGTTGCGCGACATCCTGCGCACTCTCGGCGTGTCCGACGTACGCATGGAGCAGGGCAGTCTGCGTTGCGACGTCAACACCTCGCTCCGCGCGATCGGGACTGCCGAGCTCGGCACAAGGTCCGAGACCAAGAACGTCAACTCGCTGCGGTCGGTGGAGCGCGCCGTCCGATCCGAGATGATCCGGCAGGCGGCCAGGCTCGATGCCGGTGAGCGGATCGTCCAGGAGACCCGGCACTTCCAGGAGGACACCGGTCGATCACGGCCCGGGCGTTCCAAGGAGGAAGCCACCGACTATCGCTATTTCCCCGAGCCGGACCTGGTTCCGCTCGCGCCCGATCCGGCCTGGATCGAGCAGTTGCGGGCGGGCCTGCCGGAGTTGCCCGCGGCGCGGCGCCGTCGGCTGGCCGAGGAGTTGGGCGCCTCCGCCGAGGACATGGCAGCGATGACCAACGCCGGGGTGGCTGACCTGGTGGCGGCGACCGCGGCGGCCGGTGCGCCGGCGAGCGAGGCGCGCAACTGGTGGCTCGGCTACCTCGCGCAGCGCGCCAACGCCACCGACGTCGAGCCCTCGGAACTTGCCGTCACGCCGGAGGCGGTGGCTCGGGTCATCGCCCTGGTCGCCGACGGCACGCTGTCGAGCGGGTTGGCCCGGCAGGTGATCGACGGGATCCTCGAGACCGGTCACGATCCTGATCAGGTCGTCAGTGAGCGGGGTCTGCGCACTGTCAGCGACACCGGCGCGCTCACCGCCGCCGTCGATGACGCGATCGCCGCACATCCCGACGTTGCCGCCAAGGTGCGCGGTGGCAAAGTGCCGGCGGCCGGTGTCCTCGTCGGCGCGGTGATGAAGGCGACCCGTGGGCAGGCCGACGCCGCGGCGGTACGTTCCCTCATCCTGGCCCGTCTCGGAGTCGACGAGGAGTCAACTGGTGGCTGATGTGTTCCTGCCCGCGCACCTGGTGAGTACGGGCGCCGGCATCCCGCCGGTGTGCTCCCGCCACGGCGAGCCGGCCGTCACGCAGCGCAAGGTCGCGTTCATCTCGCGGCCGCCCGGCTGGGCGTATGCCCTGCTCCTGCTGGGTTTCCTGCCCTTCGTGATCGCGACGTTGGTGACCCGCAAGAGCCTCACCGCGCCGGCGTGGCCGTTCTGCGCCCAGTGCCTGAGCAGGCGCAGGAGCATGTTGGCCGCGGCCTCGGGGCTGTTGCTGGTGGGCCTCGCGGTGATGTTCGCGTCGGTGCAGATCTCGGCGGGTCGCGATCCGTCGTGGGGACTGTTGATCGTGGTCGGCATCGTGTTGGCCCTCGTCGGGTTGGTCCTGTTCGTCCCCGGTTCGTACGCCGGGCAGGTCGGCGGCCTTGTCACGAAGGACGGCTACTCCCTGCGGCTGCACAACGCATCGCCGCGATTCGCCGCCGTGGACGCCGCAGCCGGTTAGTGACACGGTGGCACTGTGAACCGCGGTGTCGATGCCGACTACCTCGTGGTCGGCGCGGGGGCCACCGGGATGGCCTTCACCGATGCACTGATCGACCACGCTGACGTCCGCGTCGCGCTCGTCGACCGCCGCCACGGCGCAGGCGGACACTGGCTGGGGTCCTATCCATTCGTGCGCCTCCACCAGGCATCCGCCTTCTACGGTGCCGCATCGACGCTCCTCGGCGGTGGACGGATCCAGCAGGATGGACCCGAGGCGGGTCTGCACGAGCGGGCCGACCAGCCGACGATCCTCGGCTACTACGACGACCTGCTGACCCAGAGGATGCTGACGTCGGGCCGGGTCGAGTTCTTCGCCGACTGCGAGTACGTGGGGGATCGCACCTTCATCTCGCGCATCTCGCATCAGCGGTACGAGGTTCCGGAGCGGTGCCGGATCGTCGACGCGGCCTATCTCGCCCCCGACATACCGGCGGAGGTCCCGCCGAGTTTCGGGGTCGATGACGGCGCCCGGGTGATCCCGGTCAACGACCTGGCGCAAGCGGGTGTGGCGGCGAACCAGTACGTCGTCGTGGGCTCGGGCAAGACCGCGACCGACGCCTGCATCTGGCTGCTGGCACAGGGCGTGGACCCCGACACGATCTGCTGGGTGAGGCCCCGCGAACCCTGGATGCTGAACCGCGCAGTGGTCCAGCCGGATCCCGCCGTCTTCCTCGGCATGGCCGCCGACGTGCTGCAAGCGGCAGCGGCGGCGGCCTCGTTGCCGGATCTGTTCTTCCGGCTGGAGAACGCCGGCATCATGCTGCGCATCGACCGCTCGGCCACGCCGACGATGGCCAAGACGCCCACCCTCGCCGAGTGGGAGCTCGACAAGCTGCGGACCATTGACAACGTCGTACGCCTGGGCCACATCGAGACGGTCAGCCGCGACAGGATCCACCTCGAAGAAGGATCGGTGGGCGTCGCGGACGATTCCCTGGTCGTGCACTGCGCGGCGGATGGGCTGAAGAACCGACCGCTGGTGCCGATCTGGCGGCCGGAGGCGATCACCCTGCAGCCGGTCAGGGCGGGGTTCCCATGCTTCGCGGCGGCGCTCGTGGGCTACGTCGAGGCGACACGCGACGACGATGCCACGAAGAACAGGTTGTGTCCGCCGTCGCCCCTCGGCAACAGTCTCGCCGGCTGGGCGCGGATGAACCTCCTGGGAATGCGCAACGCCAGCGCGTACGGCGCCGAGCCCGACATCTCGGCGTGGTCGCACCGGGTCGCGCTCAACCCTGCGC
>JBAVXU010000403.1:0-3578 GCA_049698415.1 Mycobacteriales bacterium | reverse complement strand
GCCCCGAACTGCTGGCTCTGCTGCTGCCCACACTGCGGGCCGACTTCCGGGCGGCCGACGCTTACGCCCCATCCGGGCACGACCTGCGCAGCCAGGTCGTCGTCATCACCGGCGACGACGACGAGATGGCTGCGCCCGAGACGGCTGCAGGGTGGCGGGACTACTGCAGCGGTCCGTGGGAGCACGTACGTGTGCCCGGGGACCACTTCTATCCGTTCAGCTCACCTGCACCGACAGACGACGTCCTCCGGCGGGTGCTCGCGCGCGCCGGCACACAGCAACTAGAAGGAGCCGTGTCCCCATGACTGGTTCGAGCCGTCGCCGCCGACTCACGCGCTGCGCCAACGTTGCGGCAAGCGCGGTTGCCTTCGCCACGGTCCTGCTCCTGTCGATCTCCGGTGCCGGAACCGTGCCCGCCCTCGGACAAACGCTTTCGTCGGCCGGCGTTTGGCACCTGTCGCCGTCGGCGGGCACGGCGAACAACCGGGAGGTGCACCTGTCGGCGCTGTCGCGGCCGGCGACTGTCACCTTCGAGAGCGACGGGACCCCCCACGTATCCGCGGCGACAGATGGCGACCTGTTCGCCATCACCGGCTACCTGCACGGCCAGTACCGACTGACCCAGATGGATCTCGCCCGGCGGCAGGCGCAGGGCAGGCTCAGCCAGATACTCGGTCCGGCAGCACTCGAAGGCGATCGGTTCGAGCTGGAACTCGGGTTGCAGCGAGCCGCGCAACGCGAATGGGACTCGCTGCTTGCGGACGACCCGGAACGGTCGGCGTTGATCTCGTACGCGAAAGGCGTCAACGCGGCCATCGGCGAGTTGACGCGCACACACAGGCTCCCGCCGACGTTCGCGTTGCTCGGCTACCGGCCGGCCACCTGGACTCCGGTCGACTCACTGGTCATCCAGCGTTCGATGACACAGACATTGTCTTTCACCGACTTCCCGGTGACGTTCTCCTACCTCGCCGACGCCGTGCCGCGTTCGGTGTTCCGCGAATGGCTGCCGAACGTGTCCGCCAACCCACAGCACCCGTGGGACCCCGGCCCGTATCGCCGCCTGCCACTGTCGCGTCTGCCCGTACGGGCAGACGCGGCGTCGGGCGCAAGAAGTGTCACCCAGCCCGTGGCCGGCCGCTCGACCACCGGGCCGCGACTCGCGGGTCTGGCCCACCGCTTGGAGGCTCTGCCCAAGGGGTTCGTGCACGACTTCGGCAACAGCAACGCGTGGGCGATCGCGCCGTCGCGAACCAGGTCCGGGGGCGCACTGCTTGCCAGCGACCCGCACTTGCAGTTGACCCTGCCGTCGGTGTGGTACCAGGTCGCGGCCCGCAGTCCCGGCTACCACTATGCGGGCGCGACGATCCCCGGATTGCCGGTGCCGTTGGTCGGCACCACCGACTCCTTCTCGTGGGGGGTCGCGAATTCCCAACATCCGCAGACTCTGTTCTACCTGGAGAAGGCGGACAAGGCCGACCGCACCCGTTACTTCCATGACGGCACGTGGAAGCGGATGACCGAGCGGACGTACGTCATCCCGGTCAAGGGAGCCGCAGCCGACAAGCACACGGTGCGCTTCACCGAGCACGGCCCCGTCCTGACCATGCAAGGTGTCACGGCGTCGGTCTGGTGGGCCGGCGCCTTGCCCTCGCACAACATCCGCGGGGTGCTGAGCATGCTCAAGGCCACCGACTTCGCATCCTTCCGTGCAGCACTGCGCGACTGGACGACCCCGGCAATGGACTTCGTCTACGCCGACCGCCATGGCCACATCGGTGCCACCAACGCGGGCACCTCCCCACAGGTTCGCAGCGGTGACGCGACGTTGCCGCTGCCGGGCGACGGGTCGGCCGATGTCATCGGCGCTGTGCCCTTCGACGCCCTGCCGCACACGCTCGACCCGCCGAGCGGCTTCGTCGTGGCGGCCAACCAGCGGGAGGTCACCGCGGCCTACCCGTACCAATACGGGACGTCATACGGCTTCTTCGACCAGGGCTGGCGCGCCGCAAGCATCACGCACCGCCTGAGCGGCGTTCGCGACGCAACCTACGACCAGTCCCGCTTGCTGCAGACCGACATCCACGACGAACTCGCTCGCGAACTCATGCCGTACGCCCTCAAGGCGCTCAACGGCACGCATCAGACCGGGGCGGCCGCAACCATGCTCGCCGGGCTGCGCACGTGGGACCTGCGAATGTCGACCGACTCCCCGCAGGCGACGTTCTTCGCCAAGTACGTCAACCACGTCGTCTGGCTGACCATCGAGCCGTGGTGGCGGCACTACAAGGTGCCATCAGACCCGGACGGCAACATGCCGCCGTCAGAGTACGGCGGATCCGTCGCCACCGAGGTTCTGCGCGGAACCGTACTGTCCTGGGTCAAGGACGATCCTCACAGCAAGTGGTTCTCCGAGCCGGACGGGACCCTGCGCAGCGCCGATGCCATCCTCCGGCAGGCATACACCGAAACCATTGCCGAACTCAGCACGAAGCAGGGCGCAGATCCTTCGGCATGGCGCTACGGCAAGAACCATTTCATGCTGATTCCCTCTCTGCTGCAGGTGCCGGCGTTCGACTACGGCCCGGTGTCCTCGGGCGGCAACGGCCGCACCATCGACGCCGCGGTAGGGGCGCTCTTCCGCGACGGCAAGCCGGTGCTCAACACGACGACCGGTGGCCCCAGTTGGCGGCAGGTCGTCGACTGGGGGTCCGGTCAGCGCGGTGCGATCTATCCCGGCGGGCAGAGCGAAAGCCCGCTGTCCCCGTGGTACCGCGACAGAGTCCCCGGCTGGATCGACGGTCAGCTGACGCCGCTGACCGATAGTCCCGCCCACCCGATTGCCACTTGGAGGCTGCGCCCATGATCACCCGCTCGCCGTATCGCCGCGTACTTCTCGTCGCCAGCGCCGTTTTCGCTCTTGAGGTCCTGACGAACGCTCGTGGCTGGTGGTGGACGACCATCGTCGCCGGCCTCGTAGCCGGTGCGACGGGGCGGCGACTGTGCAGGCGTGCGGTCACCACCACGGCCTCCGCATCCCTGCTGGCCTGGCTGGCCGGTGCGTTCCTTGCGGCCGGTGCCAAGACCGCCGACGCCGCGTCTGCGCTCAGCGCGCTGGCCCTCGGCGACCCCAAGCTCGGTCCAGCCTGGCTCGTGGTGACCGGCGTCTACGCAGCAATCCTCGCACTGGCATCAGGGTGGTTCACCGCCGCTGTCCGCCGGCTGTTCATCCCAGCTCCGGAGGGCGCCCCCCGGCGCTCACCCGCTGTCGATTCGCGCATCACCCCGCGCGCCACGTCGGTGCCCGGGCCGTCCCAGCTCACCGAGGAGGCACAGCATGCCTGACGAAACCACGCCCGAAGCGGCGTACGACGTGGTCATCAACGACGAGGAGCAGTACTCCATCTGGTTCGCCGACCGAGAATGCCCGCCGGGCTGGAAGCCGACCGGGTTCAGCGGACCCAAGGATGCCTGCCTGGAGCACATCGACGAGGTCTGGACCGACATGCGCCCGCGCTCTCTGCGCGAGTACCTCGCCAGTTCCTCCATCTGACCGCGCGTGGGCCGCGGCTGTCCGC
>JBAVXU010000402.1:0-5187 GCA_049698415.1 Mycobacteriales bacterium | reverse complement strand
GAGTACGCGCCGGCCTGGACGAGGCGGAGACCAGCGGCATCGTGGTGGTGTCGGCAGGACGGGTGGAGTTCACCCACCCCTTGCTGGTGGCGGCTGCGATAGAGCTGGCCAGCCGGCCGGCCTGGCGAGCGATGCACTCCCGGCTCGGCGCGCAGGTCACCGATCCCGAGCGCAAGGCGCGGCATTGGGCGCTCGCCCGACCGGAGCCGGACGAAGAGGTTGCCGTCGCCCTGGACGCCGCCACCGAGTCGGCGGCCGCACGTGGTGCACCGATGGCTGCGGCAGAGCTGGCCCGGCTGGCGCTGGACCGGACCGTGGACCCGGCCGGCCTGTCGTCGTGGCGCCGCCGGCTTCGGCTCGCCGAGTTGCTGCACATCACTGGCGCCACCGCTGAGGCGGGCGCGGAGTTGGCCGGGTTGGCCGACTGCCGCTCGCCCGAACTCCGGGCGCGGGGGTGGTTGCTGCTGACCGAAGTCGCCTACCAGACCAGCTCGGCAGCAGCGGCGGAGGCGTACGCACAGTCGGCGCTGACCGACGCCGGCGGCGAGCTCATGCTGAAAGCCCGCGCGCTGCTCTCACTGTCCGTCCTCACCTCCGACGGCCGTCAGATGGCGGAGTACGCGGCGGACGCGAGACGCTGCCTGGAAGCGGCCCCGGAGCAGGACTTCGAGCTGCTTGCCTGGACGGCGTGCACGGAGGTGGGCGCGCGCTTCCACCTCGGCGAGGGGCTGGACCGGGCCGGCATCGATCGCGCGCAGGACCTGGAGCGCACCGGTCGGGAGTGGCGCAGCAACGACCAGGTGGCTGCGGTGCGGCCGGTGCTGCTGAAGTGGGCGGACTACCCCGAGGATGCGCTGGCCGCGCTGGCCGAGCTGCGCTTGAAGGCCGAGGACGAGGGCAACGACGGACTCGTCCCGTACGCCGTCGGCCACATCTCGGGGATCCTGCTCCGGATGGGGCGCACCGAGGACGCGCGAGCCGCCGCGGCCGAGCACCTGTCCTTCGCTGAGGCCACCGGTCAGGAGAGCCAGCGCGCACAGGCGATGTACAACGGCGCGATGGTCGCGGCACAGTGCGGCGAGCTCGCTGCAGCCGAGGCGGCGGCGATGGAGATCCTCGGCTGGGCCGAGCGCGAGAACGACGAGTGGATGGTCATGTCGGCCACCGCCGTCCTGGGGTTCGTAGCGCTCAGCCGCGACCTGCCGATGATCGCCCTGCCGCAGTTCGACCGCTGGCAGGCCATGGTCGAATCGCAACGCCTCGTCGACCCCGGCATCACCCGCTATCACGGCGATCACATCGAGGCCCTGATCGGCTGCGGCGAGCTGGACCGAGCCATGGAACGCACCGAGGCGCTGGCGGCAAGCGCGGCTCGCGCCGGGCGTACCTCGGCGGCGGCCCTCGCTCTGCGGTGCCGGGGGATGCTGGCAGCGGCCGATGGCGATCATCCGTCCGCCCTGCGACACCTCGACGGCGCCCTGGCGTTGCACGCAGAACAGCCGATCCCGTTCGAACGCGGGCGCACGCTGCTGGTCAAGGGGGTCGTACGCCGCCGGGCCAAGGAGAAGCGCGCGGCCGGTGATGCACTTGCGGAGGCTGCCGCAGTGTTCGAGACCGTGGGTGCGGCAGCCTGGCGAGACCGCGCCCAGGCCGAGCTGGGACGGGTGGGCCGGCGGACCGGCAGCCCGACACAGCTGACCGCGACCGAGCAACGCATCGCCGAGTTGGCCGCCACCGGGCTGACCAACCGTCAAGTCGCCGAGCAGGCGTTCATCAGTCCCAAGACGGTGGAGGCAAACCTGGCCCGGGTCTATCGCAAGCTGGGCATCTCCTCGCGCGCCGAGCTCGGCGCCTGGATGGCGGCTGGCGGGTAGATCGGCCGGTTGTCGGTACCGCCTGTGGGGTGGGGATGTGTCGCTTGGCCTTGTGCGTCATCCAAGCCCCGCACCGCGCGAAACCCGGATACCATCCGTTAATGGCAGCCACGCTGGTGGCACATGCCCCCGGACTGCCGTCTGTCTCGGACTCGGGGGGTTCCCATGACGGAAGTCAATCAGGGAGATGCACGCCTGGGCGATGCCGCTAAGTGGCTCGCCGGCTCCCTACCCATCGCTGTGGGCGCGTTGACCTTCGCCGGGCTCTCTGGAAGTGAGCTGGGTCGAGTCATCCGTGTGGCGCCGACCCCATACGTGCTTGGCCTGTTCGCGCTGTTCGCGGCAGTCGGCCTTGGCGTGGCCGCGTTTTACCTTCCATCGAGCTCTCGCTGGCTTCTCACGGGGGGCATTGTGGCGTTTGCGCTCGGGGCCGGAACTCTCGTTACCCTTCACGCCGTCGCAAGCTCGAAGCAGGACCGGCCAACGGTGTCGGCTGGCCTCGCGCGCGATGCCCACGGCCCGATTGCCAAGATCAGCATGCACGCGGCCGGTCTCAATCCAGCTCAATATGTTTTCCTAGTCGTGCAGGGACAGAACTCGCAGCGCCGACTTGACGCAGAATCCGCCGAGTTCTCAGCCGACCAAAGTCCGATTCCGCTAGGGCAGTACTCCAAACAGCGTATTTACTCCGGACGGATCGGCGCCTCCCCCAGTGGGCAGGCGGACTCGACATTTGAGATTCGCTTGGCGGATTCTCTCTATGAGCAGTACGTCGTCCAAGCCGCGATCCTCAATTCACGCAATGGCAAACAGCTGGAGAATGAAATCATGAACGGCTCTATAGGGACTGGGCGGTTCGTTTGTGACCCCGCGACGACACAAGTCTCCTGCATCACGGTCCTACTTCCATGGCCCCCGCTCGCCAAGAACGCGTCTAGGACGGCAGGTAACCGGTAACACCTACGGATGCCTCGACCCCTCGTGTGCGGTCGCAGGGGGCTTGCCGCTTGCTGCACGCGTCTTGACGGCGTTGCATCGTTAGCACGGAGCGCGCCGGTTCTCGAAGACTAGCGGAGGCCGGGCGGCGCCCGCGGTCGCGCCGACGGCCCAATGTCACAGCCGACCGGGCTGTCTCGTCTCACGTGTTCAGAGGCAGTATCGAAGAAGGGAAGGGGACGGTCATGCGCGTGTTCGTGGCAGGCGGAGCTGGGGCCGTGGGGCGGCGGCTGGTGCCGCAGCTCGTGGCCCGGGGCCACCAGGTGACGGCGACGACGACCGGTCCGGGCAAGCTCGATCTGCTGCGTCGGCTGGGCGCCGAGGCGGTCGTGATGGACGGGCTCGATGCGGTGTCGGTCGGCAAGGCGGTGGCCGCCGCCCGGCCGGACGCGATCGTGCACGAGATGACCGCCATCGCCGGCAAGGTCGACCTCAAACACATCGATCGCTGGTTCGCGACAACCAGCCGGTTGCGTACCGAGGGGACCGATCACCTGCTCGCCGCCGCCGAGGCGAACGGGGTGTCGAACTTCGTGGCGCAGAGCTACGGCAGTTGGAACGGCCTCCGCAAGGGTGGATGGGTGAAGACCGAGGAGGACCCGCTGGACCCACAGACGGGGACGCCGGCGCAAGCGGTGATGGAGGCGGTCAGCTATCTCGAGGACGTGGTCGTCAAGGCCGGTGGCGCCGCGCTGAGATACGGCGGGTTCTACGGGCCGGGCGCTTCGGAGGACCAGGTCGAACTCGTACGCAAGCGGCAGTTCCCGCTCGTCGGGGGCGGCACCGGCTACATCTCCTGGGTGCATCTCGACGACGCGGCGAGCGCGACCGTGCTGGCAGTAGAGCAGCGGGCCGAGGGTGTCTTCAACATCGTGGACGACGAGCCCGCCCCGGCCAGTGAGTGGCTGCCCTATCTGGCAGCGTCCGCGGGCGCGAAGCCACCCATGCGGGTGCCGAAGTGGCTGGCCAGGATCGTGGCCGGGGATGTGGCGGTGGCGATGATGACCGAGGGCCGCGGCTTCTCCAACGCCAAGGCGAAGCGGGAACTCGGCTGGCAGTTGCGCTATCCCTCGTGGCGCCAAGGCTTCAAGGAAGGCTTGGCCTGACCCTCGCGGTGGCGAAGGCCGTCGACCGTGGCGGCGTAGAAGATCGGGATGAGAACTATCAGCCCCAACGCCGCCCGTGGGGAGATCAGCCCAACAGCCACAGGTACGAACGGCGCGACGACTCCGACCGCCGCACGGGGACGTTCGGCGGCGAAGAACGTCGCGGGAACGTCGCGGCGCAGCAGTTCAGGGTGCCGCGTCAGGTACGTGAAGGTGAGCAGCCAGGCGACTCCCATCGTCGCGGCAACCACGGCATACAACGCGATTGCGCTCACCTGGTCGCCGTGGGTCCCGCGGCCCATGGCCATGGCGACTTCCGCGGTCGGGAACGGTAGCACCGCGGCGGTCAGCAGCAGGCCGAGGTTGCACCACAGCAGACGCGTGTCCACGTTGACGATCCGGTTGAACAACGCGTGGTGGTTGATCCAGATAACGCCGATGTAGAGGAAGGACGCGACGTAGGCCAGGTAGCTCGGCCAGAGGACCAACAGGTCGTGGCCGACGTGCCCGACCCGGCTCTCGGTGTGCAGGTTCAGCACCAGCAGGGTGATGGCGATGGCCAGCACTCCGTCGCTGAAGGCTTCGACGCGGTTGCTCTCGGACAGGAACCGACCCGAGTTCGATGTCACTTCGCCTCGCTCAACTCGAGCAGGTGCCCGTCCGGGTCGCGGAAGAAGCAGCGCACCTCAGGGCCGTTGTCGATCGGTGCGGTGAGGAACGTGGCGCCACGGCCGAGCAGGTCTTCGTACGCCGCCTGGCAGTCCTCGACCCGGAACGTCATGGCATGGCTCACCTGCCGCGGGTCACCGGGCGTAGCGAAAGTCACGTCGGGCTTGTCCGCGGTCGGACCGCCCCCGGTCACCAGCAACAGCCAGGTGCCCGACAGCGACAGCACCACACTGGTCCCGCCGTACTCCCGGACAACCTCGGCACCGACCACATCGCGGTAGAAATCACGCGACGCGGACGCATCGGCGACAACCAGGATGTGCGTGAGCTCAGTGCCGGCCGGAAAAGCTGCGGACATGCGCCACCTCGCTTCGTTGCTGGCCATTCCCCGGCCTGACAGTTCACCGGTCGCGAGTCAACCGCAAGCGGTTCCCGATCAGTGCTCGGCGATCGACTCCACGGCTCGCAGTTGCCCGTCGATGAACCCCCTGGCGTGCCGGGCAAGGTCGGCGCCGTCGCTCCACAGGTTGCGCCAGATACAC
>JBAVXU010000401.1:0-13478 GCA_049698415.1 Mycobacteriales bacterium | reverse complement strand
GGACCCGGTGGGCGAGGAGCCGGTCGACGTCGGCGCGTGCCTGCGAGAGCGCCCCATCGACACCGGGTAGCCCCAACAGGCCCGCGAGCGGATTGGACGACGGTCCGGAGGGCACGAAGGATCAGCGTACGGAGCGAGCAGCCTTTCGCCCCACCCGGAGGCGGTCGTAACGTAGCCCGCGTTGGCTGCAGCAAAGAGGAGTCACGAACAAGGAGGCCCACCGCGTGAGCACCGAATCCGACTCGCCGTCGCTGTCCAACCTGATGAGCGAGACCCGGCGCTTCGAGCCGCCGGAGAAGCTGGCCACAGCGGCCAACGCGCAGCCCTCGATCTACGACGACGCGGCGAGCGACCGGCTCGCGTGGTGGGAGGAGCAGGCCAGGCGGCTGGAGTGGGCCTCGCCGTGGGAGCAGGTCCTCGACTGGCAGGCGCCGTTCGCGAAGTGGTTCGTCGGCGGCACGCTCAACGCATCGGTCAACTGCGTCGACCGGCACGTCGCAGCCGGCAAGGGCGACAAGGTCGCGTTCCACTGGGTCGGCGAGCCCGAGGGCGACACCCGCACGATCACCTACGCCGACCTGCTCCGCGATGTCAGCAAGTGCGCCAACGCGTTGACCGACCTCGGAGTACGCAAGGGCGACCGGGTCGCGATCTACATGCCGATGATCCCCGAGACCGTCGTCACGATGCTCGCCTGCGCTCGACTGGGGGCGCCGCACACCGTCGTGTTCGGTGGCTTCTCCTCCGACGCGCTCAAGGGCCGCATCCTCGACTGCGACGCGCACATCGTGGTCACCTCCGACGGTGGCTACCGCAAGGGAGCCGCCAGCGCCCTCAAGCCGGCGGTCGACGAGGCGCTGCAGGACTGCCCCGACGTCGACAAGGTGCTCGTCGTCCGGCGTACCGGACAGGACGTCGAGTGGACCGACGGCCGCGACCTCTGGTGGCACGACGTGGTCGAGTCGGCGAGCGACGAGCACGAGGCGCAGCCGCACGACGCCGAGCACCCGCTCTACGTGATGTACACCTCGGGCACCACGGCCAAGCCCAAGGGCATCCTGCACACCACGGGCGGCTACCTCACCCACGTCTCCGCGACGCACCACTACGTCTTCGACGTCAAGCCCGACACCGATGTGTTCTGGACCGCAGCCGACATCGGCTGGGTGACCGGCCACAGCTACATCGTCTACGGTCCGCTCGCAAACGGCGTCACCTCCGTGATGTACGAAGGCACGCCGGACGCGGGCGGCAAGGACCGCTGGTGGAAGATCGTCGAGGACTACGGCGTGACGATCCTCTACACCGCGCCCACCACGATCCGCACGTTCATGAAGTGGGGCGAGGAGTTCCCCGACGGTCATGACCTGTCGTCGCTGCGGCTGCTCGGGTCGGTCGGCGAGCCGATCAACCCCGAGGCGTGGATGTGGTACCGCAAGAACATCGGCCGCGACAACTGCCCTGTCGTCGACACCTGGTGGCAGACCGAGACCGGCGGCATCATGATCACCCCGCTGCCCGGTGTCACCGCGAGCAAGCCCGGCTCGGCCATGACGGCGTTCCCCGGCATCAGTGCCGACGTGGTCGACAACGACGGCAAGCCGGTGCCCAACGGCGGTGGCGGCTTCCTGGTGATCACCGAGCCGTGGCCGGGAATGCTGCGCACGATCTGGGGCGACGACGAGCGCTACAAGGAGACGTACTGGTCGCGCTTCGACGGGATGTACTTCGCCGGTGACGGAGCCAAGAAGGACGACGACGGCGACCTGTGGCTGCTGGGCCGCATCGACGACGTCATGAACATCTCCGGCCATCGGATCTCGACCACCGAGGTCGAGTCCGCGCTGGTGTCGCACTCGTCGGTGGCCGAGGCCGCGGTCGTGGGCGCGACCGACCCGATCACCGGTCAGGGCATCGTCGCCTTCGTCACCGTCAAGGGCAGTGTCGCCGACGACGAGGAATCGGGCAGCAAGCTGGTCGTCGAGCTCCGCGAGCACGTCGCCAGGGAGATCGGCAAGATCGCCCGGCCGCGGCAGATCCTGCTGACCCCCGATCTGCCCAAGACGAGATCGGGCAAGATCATGCGGCGGCTGTTGCGCGACGTGGCCGAGCACCGCGAGCTGGGTGACGTCACGACACTGGCCGACCCGGCCGTCGTGAACCTCATCGACGAGCAGATGAAGGACAGCTCGTCCGGCGACGAGGACTAGCGGGCAGGGTGGCCCGGCAGGCGGCCTCGAGCTGCACCTCCCCCGGTTGGGGCGGCCGATGTCGGGCACAATCGTCGGCATGACATCACCGCGAGTTGCCCCCGACACCGAGCCCTCGATCGGCGACCTCGTCTCGGCCGCCTCCCGAGACATGTCCACGCTGATCCGCGGCGAGGTCGAGCTCGCCAAGACAGAGGTGGTCAAAGAGGTCAAGACGGCAGCGAAGGGCGCGGCGATGTTCGTGGTCGCCGCGGTCTTCGGCTTCTTCCTGCTGGTGATGCTGCTGCTGGCCTTCGCCGAGGGCCTGATCGCGCTCGGGTTGGCCAGATGGGCCGGCTATCTGATCGTCGCGGGAGTGCTGCTGCTGAGCGCGGGCGTGCTGGCGCTGATCGGCAAGCGCGCGCTGACCAAACTCAAGGCCCCCGAGCGCACGATCGAGACCACCAAGGGCACCCTGGCCTGGGCGAAGCACCCGACGAAGGCGCCGGTGAGCGTGGTCAGCGACGGCGAGCGCACGGCTCACACCGTCCCTTAGCCGCTGCGCCACCCGCGGCGCCATCGGCTGTGCCACGCTGGTGACCATGCCTGCCGCACCGGACGACACCGTGGTCGCCATCGACGGCCCGTGGCGGCATCGCACGGTCAGCGCCAACGGTGCGCGCTTCCACGTCGTCGAGGCCGGCGACGGCCCGCTCGTCCTCCTGCTGCACGGCTTCCCTCAGTTCTGGTGGTCGTGGCGGCACCAACTCGTCGGACTCGCCGATGCCGGATTCCGCGTTGTGGCAGCGGACCTGCGCGGCTACGGAGCCAGCGACAAGCCCCCCCGGGGCTACGACGCGTACACGCTCTCGGCCGACGTGGCGGGCATGGTCCGCGCCCTCGGCGAACGCGACGCGGTGATCGTCGGCCAGGACTGGGGCGGGCTGCTGGCGTGGTCTGTGGCCGCGATGCACCCGCGGGTGGTACGGCGCTTGGTGGTGCTCGGCATGCCGCACCCGCTGCGCCTGCGGGCGGCCCTCATCACCGACCCCCGCGGCCAGCTCCGGTCGAGCGCCACGGTGTTCGGATTCCAGACACCCAAGGCGCCCGAATCCATGATCCTCGCCGAGGACTCGGCCTACGTCGAGCGACTGATGCGCTCCTGGGCCGGACCGCGCTGGGCGGCCAGTGCCGACTTCGCCGAGGCCGTACGCGTCTACCGCGACGCGATGCAGATCCCGGCCGCCGCGCACAGTGCACTTGAGTACTACCGATGGATGGGACGCTCGATCATCCGTCCCAGCGGCTGGCGGTTTGCCAAGCTCATGCAGGGCCCGATCGTCGCGCCGACCCTGCAGTTGCACGGTGCTATGGACCCGTACCTCCTCCCCCGCACCGCGCAGGGGTCCGGCCGCTACGTCGCCGCGTCGTACGAGTTCGAACTGGTTGTCGGTGCCGGCCACTTCGCTGCCGAGGAGTCGCCGGAGGTCGTCACCGGCGAGCTGGCGCGCTGGGCCAAGGGGTCGTGAGCTCGGATCCGCGTGATCGGGACGCTTCCGGTCGGCCGCGGCAGGCCCGCCCGCGTGACGAGCTCGGCCGGCCGCTGCCCTACGGCGCCGATGGCGTGCCCCCGGTGCCCGAGGAGCCGCTCCCACCGGAGGAGACGGTGCGGGTCGCGCTGGAACTGGTCCAGGCCGGACGGGCCTTCGCCGCGCACGAGGTGCTGGAGGCACGCTGGAAGGCCGGACCGGATGCCGAGGCCGATCTGTGGCAGGGACTCGCCCAGGTGTGCGTCGGGCTGACCCACGAGGCGCGCGGCAACTTCGTCGGCGCCGAACGGTTGCTCCGTCGCGGCACCGACCGGCTGAAGTCCTATATGGACACTGCTGGCCCGACGTACGGCGCCGACCTGCCCGCCGTGCTCAGGTGCGCCCGGCGTTAGTCACACGTCTGCGTGCTGACCCGCCCGGTGGCCGTCGCCCCCGCTCGCGCATCCGGCGTCACCTCTGCGGCCGTGAGGGCGAAACCGGTGTTGGGATCGTCGGCCGCGGCAGCGAAGATCACGCCCAGCACGGCGCCGTTGCCCGCGAGCAACGGACCGCCGGAGTTTCCGCTGCGCACCTCGGCACGCAGCGCGTAGACATCGCGCGTCACCGTGCGAGAGTTGTAGATGTCCGGACCGCGCACCCGCTGCTCGCCGCGTACCCTCGCCGCCCCGGCCTGGAACGGACCGTTGAGCGGATAGCCGGCGACCACGGCAGAGGTTCCCGGACCGACCGCGCCGGCGAAGCGCAGCGGTGTGCGGTTCAGCCCGGGTACGTAGACGACTGCGATATCGCGTTGCGGGTTGTAGAGCACGACCCGGCCGGCAAGCCGCCGACTGCCGGCCAGCACGTCAAGCTCTTGAACGCCGGCGACCACATGCGCGTTGGTCATCACGTGGTCGGTGGCGAAGACGAAACCGCTGCCCTCCAGCCGCCGCGAGCAACTCGGTGCCGCTCCGAGGAGCTTGACGATCGATCCGCGCGCAGAGCGAACTCCCGGCGAGTCCAGGATCGCGGGGTCGGGGGCGGTGATCGGGGCGACCCGGGTCGGTTGCAGCGGGCCGAAGACGTCGGGGAAATCACCCTGGTCGAGCAGGTGCCGGAACGACTCGTAGCCGCGGCGCACCGCATCGGGGACGGCCGCGTCGACCGACTTGATGACCGCCGACCGGCGTACCTGCGACGCGAGGAAGGGGTAGCTCGACGCAGCGAGCGGGGTCGCCACCAGCCAGGCCACGAGGAGTACGGCGATGGCCGAGACCACCGCACCACCGACGTGATCGACCATGCGCAGTCCGCGCCAGCGCAACTGGCTGCGCAGGAAATGCCCGATCAGTACGGCCGCGAGCTGGCCGAGGGTCGCCGCACCGAGGACGACGAAGATCCCGACGATCGGCGCGACGTTGCCGCTGGCCACCCGGGTGGCGATCGGCACCGCGATCTGAGTGCCGAGATAACCGCCGCCGAAAAAACCGACGAAGGACAGCGCGCCCACGACGAGACCCTGCCGGTAGCCGCTCGCCGCGAACATCAGGGTGGCGATCAGCAGCACGATGTCGAGGGCACTGCCCTGCATAGGGTCTCGTCTCCGTACAGGTCGGATTCAGCGGGCGGGAGCGGGCTCCATCATGACCGGGCTGGCGTGAAAGTGCTGTTCGTAGCTCGTCGGCGCAGAGCTTAGGCGAGCCGGATTCGGGGGCAGCGGGCCGACCGCCGGTGTGGTCCTGCCCGCGCGCCCAGGAGCACTAACCGGCTGCGTCCGTGGGTGCGTCGGCGGGCAGGGTCCGGGCGGCCAACTCGACCGTTTCGGCGGGAAGGTCGGCGATCCGGTCGACGTCCCAGGGCTGCTCCCACCCACCGAGAGCGAGCACCTGGTCGACGAGTGCCCCGGTGAAGCCCCAGACCAGCAGGCCCTGCACATCGAACGCAGGCCCGATGTAGCCGCTGGGATGGCGCACCCGCATCCGGTTCTGCGGGTCGGTGAGCTCGGCCACGGGTACGCGCAGGACGGTCGCCACCTCGGCCGGGTCCAGAGCGCTGACCGGGTGCGGGCTGTGCCACCACGCCAGGACGGGCGTGACCACGAACCCTGACGGCGGCAGCCACAGGGAGGGCAACTCGGCGAGCACGTCGACCGACTCGGGCCGCAGCCCGACCTCCTCGGCGGCCTCGCGCAGGGCGGTGCCGACGGCCCCGCCGTCACCGGGATCGGCGGCGCCGCCAGGGAAGGCCGGCTGACCGGCATGGCTGCGCATGGTGGAGGCCCGCTCGATGAGCAGCAGGTCGGGCGCCGGCGTACCGTCCAGGCCGGCGCCGAACAGGATCAGCACGGCGGACTGCCTGCCCCCGTGCTCCGGCGGGAGGTATCTGGAGAACTCCTCCGGCTGCACAGCGTCGGCTGCCTCGCGGAGCCGCTGGACCCAGTCGGGACGCTCACGACTCACGGGCTGACCCCGAGATGAGTGCGCAACAGCGTGCGCAACTCCTCTGCGCCCGAGACCGCTCCCAGCTTGGTGTACGCGACGCTTCCGTCGGCCCGGACGAACACCGTCACCGGCAAGCCGGCCAGCCCCAGGTGGCGCTGAAGCGTGCGCTGCCGGTCGGAGACGCTGGGATAGCGGACGCCGGCGTCGATGAGCGTGCGGAGCCCGGGGTCGACGGAGTCCGCGGTGTCCACCCCGATGAAGAGCACGCGGCCGGCGTACACCCCCTGGGCCGCGGCGAACACCGGCAACTCCCGGGCACACGGTCCGCACCAGGATGCCCAAAGGTTCAGCACGGTCGGCCGGCCCAGGCGCGCCAGTCGGACCGGCCCTCCGCCGTCGAGGCAGGGCAACGCGATGTCCGGCAAGGCTCCGGCTGCGGCCGGCGAGGGCGGGCAGTCCGAGAGCGCAGCCTTGGCGAGCAGGCCGGCGGTGGCTGCTGTCGTTCCCGCCGGCTGCGGGGTCTGGGCGATCGAACGCTCGGCCCTGGCACAGCCCGCGACGCCCAGCAGTACTACCAGCAACAGCGGCGCCGCCCGTCGCAGGCCCGGGCCGGATCTCACGGACTGGCCTCGGCCTGGGCCGATGACTTGACGAGCTTGTTCGCCTCGGACCTGTCCGTCGGCCCCAGCCCGTACGACGGACACCACTTGGCCACCGCGCAAGCACCGCAGGCCGGCCTACGGGCGTGGCAGACGCGCCGGCCGTGCCAGATCAGCCGCTGCGAGAGATCGGTCCACTCCTTGCGCGGGACCAGCTCTCCGACGGCGTGCTCGACCTTGACCGGATCTGTCTCCTTCGTCCAGCCGAACCTGCGGGCCAGCCGCCCGAAGTGGGTGTCGACGGTGATCCCGGGGATGCCGAATGCGTTGCCGAGGATCACGTTGGCGGTCTTGCGGCCGATCCCCGGCAGCGTGACGAGTTCTGCGAGGGTCCGCGGCACCTCACCGTCGAAGCGCTCCACCAACTGCTGGCCCAGCTTGATGACGGACGAGGTCTTGTTGCGGAAGAACCCGGTCGGCCTGAGCAGCTCCTCCAGCTCGGCGCGGTCGGCAGCGGCGTAGTCGGCCGCGCTCGGGTAGCGCTTGAACAAGGCGGGCGTGACCGTATTGACCCCTTTGTCGGTAGTCTGCGCCGACAGGATGGTGGCCACCGCAAGCTCCAGCGGGGTGGTGAAGTCAAGTTCGGTGTGCGCGTCGGGGTAGGCCGCGGCGAGTTCCCGGTTGATCCGGCGGGCCCTTCGCGTGAGTGCGAGAGGAGTCTCGTCCACCGGTTTCACCCAGCCAGGGTACGACCCGGCCCCCTAGACTCCGGAACGACAAGTCGAGGGAGGGACATGGACGAGGTTCTCGTCCGGGCCGGGTTGTTCCAGGGCGTGGAGCCTGAGGCGTCCGCGGCCCTGATCGCCGCCATGGACTACCTCGACCTGACCCGCGGTGATGTGGTGTTCTCCGAGGGCGAGGAGGGCGACTCGCTCTACATCGTGATGTCGGGCAAGGTGAAACTCGCGCGCCACGCACCCGACGGCCGCGAGAACATGCTGGCGATCATGGGCCCGTCCGACATGTTCGGGGAGTTGTCCATCTTCGACCCCGGCCCTCGTACGGCCACCGCGATCGCCGTCACCGACGCCCGCCTGGCCCGGTTGAGTGCTTCCGCCCTGCATCCCTGGACCTCCGAGCGGCCCAAGATCGCCGAGCAACTGCTGCGGGTCCTGGCTCGCCGGCTCCGGCGTACCAACGACGCGCTCTCGGACATGATCTTCACCGACGTCCCGGGCCGGGTGGCCAAGAATCTCCTGCAGATGGCCCACCGGTTCGGCGCGCGCGAGGCCGACGGCACGGTACGCGTCACGCACGACCTCACCCAGGAGGAGCTCGCACAACTCGTCGGCGCCTCGCGCGAGACCGTCAACAAGGCCCTCGCCGACTTCGCCTCCCGCGGCTGGCTGCGACTCGAGAGCAAGTCGGTCGTCATCCTGGACACCCAGCGCCTGGCCCGCCGCGCCCGCTGACGGCGGGCTAGCTGTCGAGATAGGCCAGTTGGGCCTGCACCGACATCTCGGCGGCCGGCCACAACGACGGATCGACGTCGGCGTAGACCCGCTGCACGATCTCACCGGCAGTTTGGTCGCCGGCGGCGCGTGCGGCGCGCACCTGGTCGAGGCGCTGAGCCCGGTGGGCCAGATATCCGGTGGCTGCCTGCGCGGCCGATGGCAGGACCGGCCCGTGCCCCGGCAGCACCGGGATGTCCCCGAGGTTGCGCAGCCGCTCGAGCGAGGAGAGGTACGACCGCAGGTCACCGTCGGGGTGCGCCACCACCGTGCTGCCGCGACCCAGGATCGTGTCGCCGGTCAGCACGGCCGGGTCGCCGCCTTCGGGACCGGTAACGACGAAGGACACCGAGTCGCTGGTGTGCCCCGGCGTGTAAAGGACCCGTACGCCGGGGACGTCGCCGCCTTCGGTGCTGAAGTCGGCACGGTCGAGCACCGCGGCGCCGGTGATCTCGGCGAAGCGCTGCGCGCCCTCGGCGTGGTCGGGATGGCGGTGGGTGAGCAGCACCAGCGCCACCGGCCCGGCGGCGGCCACCGCCTGCAGGTGCCGCTCGTCGAGCGGGCCGGGGTCGACCACCACCATGGTGCCGGGCAGGTCGAGTGCCCCGCCGTCGATCAGCCAGGTGTTGGTGCCCTCGAGGGTCATCGGTGACGGGTTGTCGCACCGGACCAGGCGCGCCCATCGGGGCAGTGTCGCCGGCGTCATGAGCCGTAGCCTTCCTGGCCGGGGAGCACGACCCGCAGCGGGCCGCCGTCGCCGAAGATGCGGGGCAGGATCGGGGTGATCTCGCGCCTGTCCGCGGCATCGAGGACGGCGGCGGTCGAGTCGTACCCGCTGAGCTCCTCCAGGGTGACCGCCGTCGGAGGCAGCATGGGCAGATCGCCGCGCTGGTGCGCGGCGACCGCGTCGGCCGGGCGCATCCAGCTCACCCGGTCGGCCTCACCGCCGACGTCACGGGTGGCCTGGCCGGCCGGCAGCGCGGCGACGAAGAACCGGGTGTCGTAGCGCCGCGGTTCGGACTCGGGAGTGATCCAGTGCGTCCACGGCCGCAGCAGGTCGGAGCAGACGAGCAGCCCGCGACGCGACAGCACCTCCGACAGGGTGAGGTCACGTGCCTCCAGGGCGCGCCGCTCCGCCTCCCACTCGGCACCGGACACATCGGCAACGACCTGGCCGGCGGCGGGGCCGGCGAGCAGCACTCCGGACTCCTCGAACGTCTCGCGTACGGCGGCGCACACCAGCGCCCGCACCAGTGACTCGTCAGCACTGAGCCGGTCCGCCCACTCGGGCGGCACCGGCCCGGCCCAGGGCGCCTGACCCGCGCCATCGGCCGGGTCGACCCGGCCGCCCGGGAACACCGTCATCCCGCCGGCGAAGGCCATCCCGGTCACCCGCCGCAGGAGGTACGCCTCCGGGCCGCCGGGCCGGTCACGGAGCAGCACCACCGTCGAAGCCGGTCGTGCCGGAGCAACCTCAGCCATCAGACCTCGACGACGATCTCCACCTCGACCGGCGCGCCGAGTGGGAGTTCGGCGACGCCGACAGCGCTGCGGGCGTGCCGCCCTTGCTCACCGAAGACCTCGCCGAGCAACTCCGAGGCACCGTTGATGACACCCGGCTGGCCGGTGAAACCGTCGGCGGAGGCGACGAACCCCACCACCTTGACCACCCGCTTGACCGAGTCGATCCCCACCAGGGCGTTGACCGCAGCCAGCGCGTTGAGAGCGCACACCCGGGCCAGTTCCTTGCCCTGCTCGGCGGTGACGTCGGCGCCGACCTTGCCGGCGCCGGCCAGCGAGCCGTCGACCATCGGCAGCTGCCCGGAGGTGTAGACGAGGTTGCCGGAGCGGACCGCGGGCACGTACGCCGCGACCGGCGCTGCCACGCCGGGCAGGCTCAGCCCGAGTCCGGCGAGGCGTTCTGTCGGTGTGGTCATGGCTGCCCCGGCTTGGGCCGCTTGAGGTAGGCCACGAGCTGCTCGGCGGTGGGACCGGGAATCACGGTCACCAACTCCCAGCCGTCCTGGCCCCAGTTGTCGAGGATCTGCTTCGTCGCGTGCGTCAACAGCGGCACGGTCGCGTACTCCCAGGTCTGCATGCCGGAACCCTAACGCGCCGCAATCGGCGTTCGGCCGCGCTCTACCCTCGATGTCGTGCCCCCTCCCCGTCGTTCGTGGCCGCAGGCCCGCCTGCACGTCGTCACGGGCAAAGGGGGTACGGGCAAGACCACCGTCGCCGCGGCCCTCGCGCTGGCGCTGGCGAGCGGGGGGCGGCGCACACTGCTGGTCGAGGTCGAGGGGCGGCAGGGCATCGCGCAGCTCTTCGACACCCCGCCGCTGCCGTACAAGGAGAAGCGGATCGCGGTCGCCCCCGACGGTGGCGAGGTGTTCGCGCTGGCCGTCGATCCGGAGGAGGCGCTGCTGGAGTACCTCGAGATGTTCTACAACCTGCGCCGGGCCGGCTCGGCCCTGCGTCGCTTGGGGGCCATCGACTTCGCCACGACGATCGCGCCCGGCATGCGCGACGTGCTGCTCACCGGCAAGGTCAAGGAGGCCACCACCCGGATGGAGCACGGACGGCCGGCGTACGACTGCGTCGTCCTCGACGCGCCTCCCACCGGCCGGATCACACCGTTTCTCAATGTGACCGCCGAGGTCGCCGGGCTGACCAAGGTCGGCCCGATCAAGTCGCAGAGCGACAAGGTCATCGCGCTGCTGCGTTCGACGCAGACCGCGGTCCACGTCGTGACGATCCTCGAGGAGATGCCCGTGCAGGAGACCGTCGACACCGCCGCGGAGCTGCGCGCCAGCGGGCTGCCGATGGGCAAGGTGATCGTGAACATGACCCGTGACTCGCTGCTGCCCGCCGCCCGGATCGACCGCGAGGCGGTCACCGCCGGGCTGAAGGAGGCGCGCCTGCCCAGCGGGCCGGCTGTGCTCGACGGACTCCTCCGTGAGGCCGCCGACCACCAGGAACGTGAGCGGCTCCAGCGGCGTGAGCGCAAGCAACTCCAGGCCCTGGACCAACCGCTGATCGAGCTTCCGTTCATCGCGCACGGAGTCGAACTCGGCGCTCTGCACGTACTCTGCGGCGTGCTCCGCGAGCAGGGGGTGACGGCGCCGTGACCGCGTCCCTCGACATCGACGCCCTGATCGCCGACCCGAGCACCCGGATCGTGGTGTGCTGCGGCAGTGGCGGCGTCGGCAAGACCACCGCAGCCGCCGCCATCGCGCTCCGTGCCGCCGAGCAGGGCCGCAAGACGGTCGTACTCACCATCGACCCCGCCCGCCGGCTGGCGCAGTCGCTCGGCCTGACCGCCCTGGACAACACTCCGCGGCAGGTGGGCACGGTGGGGAGCAAGGCCGGCGGCGAACTGCACGCGATGATGCTGGACATGAAGCGCACCTTCGACGAGGTCGTGCTCAACCACACCACCGCCGACAAGGCCGAGCAGATCTTCGCCAACCCCTTCTACCAAGCCATGTCGACGTCCTTCGCAGGCACCCAGGAGTACATGGCGATGGAAAAGCTCGGTCAACTGCGCGCCACCCGGCGCTGGGACCTCATCGTCGTGGACACGCCGCCGAGCCGGTCCGCTCTGGACTTCCTCGATGCGCCGCAGCGTCTTTCGCGGTTCCTCGACGGCCGGATGATCCGGATCCTGATGGCACCGGCCAAGGCGAGCGGACGCGCGTACTTCAAGGTCGTCGGGGCGAGTTTCACGATGTTCAGCCGAGTGGTCAGCAAGGTCCTGGGCACGGCCCTGCTGCAAGACCTCTCCGCGTTCGTCGCCGCCTTGGACACGATGTTCGGCGGCTTCCGGGAGCGGGCGCAGGCGACGTACGACCTGCTCAAGCAGGACGGCACCGCCTTCGTCGTGGTCAGCGCCCCCGAACCCGACGCCCTGCGTGAGGCGTCGTACTTCGTCAACCGGCTCGCCGCCGACGGCATGCCACTGGCCGGCCTGGTGCTCAACCGCGTCCACATCACCTCGGCCGACGGGCTGACCGCCGAGCGCAGCCTGGCGGCGGCCGAGACGCTCGAGGAGTCTGGTTCGGCCGGCGGGGCGGTGACCGCTGGTGTCCTGCGGGTGCACGCGCAGCGGCTGCACACTGCCGCGCGCGAGCAACGGCTGAGGCAGCGCTTCACCTCGGCCCATCCGCAGGTGGCCGTCGCACAGGTCCCGGCGCAAGCCGGCGACGTGCACGACCTGCCCGGGCTGCGACGGGTCGGCAAGGACCTCGCCGCCAATGCGGCGCCAGTCTAAAAAGGATTGGTGGCGGGCAAGTGTAAGGCCCCGGGGGACATTGTCTCCGAGGCCTTACACGATCTGGGGAAGCTCACCCGGCGACGGGGAACGCTTCCTGCTGTTCGTGCTGGCGGCGGGCGGCTTCGAGCAGCCTCGACCAGGAACGCACGTCGGGACGGCGACGCAACAGTGCCCGGCGCTCGCGCTCGGTCATGCCACCCCACACACCGAACTCCACGCGGTTGTCGAGGGCATCAGCCAGGCACTCCGTCCGGACCGGGCAGCCGAGGCACACAGCCTTGGCACGGTTCTGTGCGGCGCCCTGCACGAACAGCGTGTCGGGGTCGGCCTGACGGCATGCGGCCCGGTAGCCCCATGTGGCGGTGTGGTTCATGGGCCGCTCACCTCTCCTCTACGACGCGAGTAGTCCGCGCCATGCCCTGAACCGTACGAAAGGGGCACGGCTAGCGGCACTCCCTAAACGGACGGTTTCCATGACTCAAACGGACTAGAGCCGTAGTGACCCACTATACGCGCTCCGCATGCAACTCATCACAATCCGTAGCGGTGGACGATCGCCTGCCGACGCGCGCTCTCTGCTCAAAGTCGATCGGCGTCCTTGCGTCGCCGCCGAAGAAAGTGGTGGCGGAGTTGCGATTTTCGGTGCGCCGCGATGGCCCGCCCTCGACGGCCGAGCGCCGCCGACGCACCCCGGTACGCTGGGATGCGTGCGCGCACACCCCTATGACCCGCCAAAACTGGCCAGCGTCGGCTACCTCCTGCTGACCAGTGCCCTTCTCGGCCTCGTGATGGCCTTTGTGGTGTTTCCCGTTTTCGGCGGCGCAGGCATGGTGGCCAAGTCGGCTGTGACGTCGTTCGAGAACCTGCCCGCCGACCTGAAGACCCCGCCGCCACCGCAGCGATCCCGCATCGTCGCCTTCGACGGCACTCCGCTGGCCT
>JBAVXU010000400.1:0-5618 GCA_049698415.1 Mycobacteriales bacterium | reverse complement strand
GAGTACGGCACCGCGGTCGACCGGGATTCGGCGTACGAGAGGTTGCTCGCCAAGCATGCCGCCGAGGCGGCACCGGCAACACCGGCCCCCGAGGCTCCGGCAGCTCCCGCACCGGCCGCGCCACAGGAACGTAGCCACCCCTCGGCGAAGCAGGCGGGGGCAGCCGCAGGCGCCGGCGCGGTGATCGGCGGCATCCTCGGCTCGTCGATGTTCAGGTCCTTCGCGCGGTCAGCGGCAAGTGCGGCCGGACGGGAGATCAGTCGCGGCATATTCGGGACCTCGAGCCGCCGCAAGAGATAGATCGCCGTCTCGCCGCCCGGGTGTCGACCGGCCGAGACAGGTTGGGAGCATGTGCGGATGGCAGAACCTGAGGTGGCGTTCGTTCTCGGTGGCGGGGGAGCGCTGGGAGCCTGCGAGATCGGGATGCTCAAGGCCTTGCTCGAGGCCGACGTCCGGCCGGATCTCATCGTCGGCACATCCATCGGCGCGCTCAACGGCGTCTTCATCGCCGCCGACCCCCAACCGAGCAGTGCCGAACGCCTCGAACAGCTCTGGCGCGAACTCGGCAACACCGAGGTCTTCGGCGGATCCCTGCTGCGGCGCGCGAGCACACTGGCGAAGACCCGAACCCACCTGCAGGCGTACGAGCCGATGCACGACCTGCTCGCCGAACTACTGCCGGTCGAGTTGATCGAGGACCTGGCCGTGCCGTTCCAATGCGTGGCCGCCAGCATCGAGCGCGCCGCCGAGCACTGGTTCGACACCGGTCCGTTGATTCCGGCGGTCCTCGCCTCGTGCGCTGTGCCCGGGATGATGGCCCCGGTCGAGATCGGTGACGAGCACTTCTTCGACGGTGGCCTCGTGCACAGCATTCCGATGGGCCGGGCGGTCGAACTCGGCGCCAAGGACATCTACGTCCTGCAGGTCGGCCGGATCGAGCAACCGCTCGAACCCCCACGGTATCCCTGGCAGGTTGCGCTGGTCGTGTTCGAGATCGCCCGGCGGCACCGCTTCGCCGCTGACATGGCGACAGTGCCGGACGGCGTCACCGTCCACCTGTTGCCGACCGGACTCGAGGCGCCGATCAAGTCGACCGCGGGAATGCGCCGGCGTGACTTCGGCACGATCGGCAAAAAGGTCGAGCTCGCCTACCAGGCGACCAAGGCCTACCTCGCGGACGAGCAAAGCTCGCTCAGCGGGTGACGGTGACGCCCTCGCGGGCACTGCGCTGGGCGTCCTCGATGATCGCGATGACCTCGATGGCATCTTCGATGGTCACCGGCGGTGCGGTGGCGTCCCGCACAGCGTCACGCACCAGCGCGTAGTAGTCCTGGTAGGCACCCGGCAGGGTCTCGAGCGGGCTGCTGTCGCCGGGGGTGCCGAGTACTCCCCACCGGTCCGGCGGCTCCACCCCCCACTGCGGAGCGGCTGGCGAGCCCCCACTGCGCAACGCGTCCTCCTGAACGTCAAGACCGTCCTTGACGTACGACCCCGCACTTCCCAGCACGCGCAGGCGTGGGCCGAGGTCGGCTGCCACGGCCGATGCCCACAGATGTGACACGGTGCCGCCGGTGTGGGTCAGTGCGAGGAAGACGTCGTCGTCGACCTTCGCACCCGGGCGGAGCGTCCGCACCTCGGCGAAGACGCTGCTCACCGGTCCGAACGCGACGAGCGCCTGGTCGATCAGATGGCTGCCCAGGTCGTACAGCAGGCCGCCGGCCTGATCGGGTTCGGGGTTCTCCCGCCAGGTCTCCCCGTTGAGTTGTGGCCGCCAGCGTTCGAAGCGCGATTCGAACCGGTGCACCTGGCCGAGTGATCCGTCGGCGAGCATGCGCCGCAGGGTCAGGAAGTCACCGTCCCAGCGGCGGTTGTGATAGACGCTGATCAACAGGTTGCGTTCGGCGGCCAGGTCGCGCAGCGACCGCGCGGCCTCAGTCGTCGCCGCGACCGGCTTGTCGATCACCACGGGCAGCCCGGCGCGCAGCGCGGCAAGGCCGAGGGGCACGTGCGCGGAGTTCGCGGTAGTGATGACGACCAGGTCGTGCTCGGCCGCCGCACCCCATAGGTCGTCCGCGGATGGGAGCACCCGTACCTCCGGGTAGCGGCTCCTGGCGGCGGCGGCGCGCTGCTCGTTGGAGGTGATGACGGTGGTGAGGGCCAGGCCAGGCGTGGCCGCGATCAACGGCGCGTGGAACGCCTCCCCGCCGAGGCCGTAGCCGATGACGGCGGTACGGAGCGGATCGTGGGTGCTCATTGTTCGGCGCTCCTCAACTCGTGGCGTCGCGTACTTCGGCGTACGCCGCCCGCACCTGCGGGGTCGGATCGGTCTCGACGGTCTCGCTCGGTGCCAGCAACCAGTCGGGTGGCTCGCCGCCGCCGGCGAGCACCCATGCGGCCTGCCGCGCGGCCCCGTCGGCGACGTACTCGCCGGGAGCGGCCACCGTGACCGGAAGGCCGAACACCGCCGATGCGACGTGCTGGACAGCGGCCGAGCGGGCGGCCCCGCCGATGAGCAGGATGCGCCGGGACTCGATGCCGGCCGCGCGTAGCGCGTCGAGGGCGTCTGCCAGGCCACACAACATGCCTTCGACGGCCGCTCGGGCGAGGTTCTCCCGGGTCGCGTTGCGCAGTTTCAGGCCGGCCAGCAGGCCGGTCGCGTCCGGCCGGTTCGGGGTGCGCTCGCCTTCGAGGTACGGCAGCAGCACCAGGCCGTCCGAACCGGGGGAGGCGCTCATCGCGAGATCGGACAGTCCGGTGTGGTCGGTGCCGAGCAGGCTTGCCGTCGCATCGAGCACCCGCGCCGCATTCAGCGTGCAGACCAGAGGCAGGAACCGCCCGGTCGCGTCGGCGAAGCCGGCGACGGCGCCGCTCGCGTCGGCCGTCGCGGCATCGTGGACGGCGAAGGCCGTGCCGCTCGTACCCAGCGAGACGATCACGTCGCCCAGCCCGGCCCCGATCCCGAGTGCCGCCGCCATGTTGTCCCCGGTGCCCGGCCCGAGAACGGCGCCATCAGGTGTCCGGCCGGCCGCTTCGGCGGGTCCGAGAACCCGCGGGACGTCGACCGCCCGGCCGAGGGCACGCTCGAGCAGGTCCATCCGGTAGTCGCCGGTGGCGGGCGACCAGTAGCCCGTCCCCGAGGCGTCACCCCGGTCGGTGACCGGATCGTCCTGGCCGCCGGCCAGCCGCCAGGTCAGCCAGTCGTGCGGCAGTACGACGCGGCACACCCGCTTGGCCGCTGCCGGCTCGTGCTCGGCCAGCCAGCGCAACTTCGTCACCGTGAACGCCGCGAGCGGGACGGAGCCGGTCGCCTGCGCCCACGCGGCGGGACCGCCGAGTTCGCTGACCAGTTCGTCGGCGGCAGCGGCCGATCGGGTGTCGTTCCACAGCAGGGCCGGCCGGATCACCTCACCGGCCTCGTCGAGGCAGACCATGCCGTGCTGCTGCCCACCTACGGCGATGGCACTGACGCCCTCGAGCAGTCCTTTCGTGGTGGCCGCTTCGAACGCCGACCACCACTCCTCCGGTGCGATCTCGGTCCCGGGCGGGTGCGCGGCATGCCCGCTGCGGACCAGCTCCCCCGAGTCCGCATGGCGTACGACGACCTTGGTGGCCTGCGTCGAGCAGTCCACGCCGGCGACGAGTACGGGTGCGGCCATCGGCAGGGTCAGCGCACGCCGTACAGGTGCTCGAGCGCCAGTTGGTCGAGTCGTTCGAAGGCCATTCCGCGGGTGGCTGCCTCGTCGGGGTCGAACGCCTCCGCACGCAGTGTCTCGACCGTCTCGCCCTGCGCCATGGTGGGTGTGGCGAGCTGATCCAGGCGGGCATCGAGCAGCGCCTGCTGGACCTCGGGGTCGGACCTGAACGCCCGCGCCTTCTCTCGCAGGATCAGGTAATTGCGCATGCACCCTTCGGCCGACGCCCACACGCCATCGATGTCCTCGGTCCGCGGCGGCTTGAAGTCGAAGTGCCGGGGGCCGTCGTAGCCGCCGGACTCCACGATGTCGACGGTCCAGAAGGCCCCCCGGGCATTCCCAGCGCCGAAGCGCAGGTCCTGGTCGTAGCGCGGCCCGTGTTGACCGTTGAGATCGATGTGGAAGAGCTTGCCGTGCCACAGGGCCTGGGCCAGACCGTGGGCGTAGTTGAGGCTGGCCATCTCCTCGTGACCGACCTCGGGGTTGAGCCCGACCATGTCGGAGTGCTCCAACTCGTTGATGAACGCGAGTGCATGGCCGATCGTGGGCAGCAGGATGTCGCCACGCGGCTCGTTGGGCTTGGGCTCGATGGCGATGCGCATCGAGTAGCCGCGCTCCAGGATGTAGTCGGCCAGGAAGTCGAAGGCTTCGCGGTATCTGTCCAGGGCCGAACGGATGTCCTTGGCCGCTCCGGATTCGGCGCCCTCACGGCCGCCCCAGGCCACGAACGTGGTGGCCCCGAACTCCGCCGCGAGGTCGATGTTGTCGGCGGTCTTGCGCAGGGCGAACCGCCGCACGTCGCGGTCGTTGTTGGTGAACCCGCCGTCGCGGAACACCGGGTGGTAGAAGAGGTTGGTCGTCACCATCGGTACGACAAGTCCGGTCTCGTCGAGGGCCTGTTTTAGTGCCTTGACGTGCCGGTCGCGTTCGGCGGGGGTGGCGCCGAACGGGAAGACGTCATTGTCATGGAACGTGATCCCGTACGCACCCATCTCGGAGAGGCGGTGCACTGCTACGGCTGGCTCCAGGGGAGGGCGGATGGCCGATCCGAAGACGTCCACGCCCTGCCATCCCACTGTCCACAGCCCGAACGTGAACTTGTCGTCCCGGGTCGGCTCGTAGTCGGGCATCGCGGCCTGCCTCTCAACGCGAGTGGATGAGTTTTTTCCGCTGAATGGCTTGACGGTGAACTCTAGGAGAAATAGTTTGTTGACGCAACAAACAAAGGTCGGAGGATTTGTGGGCAGGTCGGGAACACCGCTGCGCGCATCGACGCGCGTCTCGGCACCCGCCGACCAGGCCTCCGTCCGCCGCAGCAATCTCGCCCTGGTTCTGCGCCACCTGCGCGACCAAGGGCCGCGATCGCGGGCCGACATCGCACTGGAGACCCGGCTCAACAAGGCCACCGTGTCAAGCCTCGTCATCGAGTTGGTGCGCCGTGGTCTCGTGCGCGAAACCGGCATCAACCACCAACGCGGGGTCGGTCGGCCCGGCCGCATCCTGGAGTTGGACGGACGCGGAGTTGGAGCCCTCGGCGTCGAGATCAACGCCGACTACGTCGCGGCGTACGGCACCGACCTCGCCGGTCGCGTGCTGGTCGACCTGCGGGAGTCCTTCGACGCGATGAACGTGACGCCGGCCCGAGCCATATCCCGGCTGGCCCGGCTGGCCAAGATCGCGCTCGCGGAGATGGAGGCGGCCGGCGCCAGCGCTGCCGGCATCACCGTCGCCGTGCCGGGACTGGTCGATGTCGGCCGCGGAGAGGTGCTGTTCGCGCCCAACCTGGGCTGGCGCAACGTGCCGATCGCCGCCCGCCTGTGCAAGGCCTTGGAGCCGCATGTTCCGGTCCGGGTCGATAACGACGCCAATCTCTCTGCGCTGGCCGAGTTCTGGTCCGGCTCTGCTGCCGGCACTCCCGATCTGGTG
>JBAVXU010000399.1:0-2267 GCA_049698415.1 Mycobacteriales bacterium | reverse complement strand
CCTCACCCAGCGCGACGTCAAGCTCAGCATCGGCGCGTCGGTCCACGACCCGACCGACCCCGTCGGCCGGCTGCTGTTCAACGTCCTGGCGATGGTCGGTGAGTTCGAGGCCGACTTGATCCGTTTGCGCACCAAGGAGGGCATGCGGGTCGCCAGGGCCAAGGGTCGTCTGCGTGGCAAGCAGCCCAAGCTCAACCCGCGACAGGAGGCGCACCTCGTGATGCTGTACCGCGCCGGCGAGCACACCGTGTCCGAGCTCGAGGACCTGTTTGGCATCACGCGGTCCACGGTGTATCGCGCCGTGCAGCGCGACGCTCGACGACAGCCAGCCGGCGCGAGCACGCGCGAGATGACCCTCGGGCGCCCCTAAGCCGATCCTCAGCCGGGACGAGCCGACCGCCCGAGAAGCTCTCTGCTCGATGCAGCACGGCGTCAGGAAAGTACGCTGGCGTGATGGGCCAGGACATGCATGGCCCTTATTACCGGCTTGGCGAACCAGGTGGTCTTGGTGCTGCGGTCGATGTGCTGCCCATCGCGTCGCGTCGGGCAGATGGCACTTGACAGCCCGGCCGGCATCTCGCGCAACGCGACACGACCGAGGTGGAACTGCTGCGCACGATCTGCCACGAAATCGGCATCGCTTGGAGCCACGACGAGTTCGGTTGGTGGGCCGCCGTACCGACGCGCTCCACCGACGAGGATTGACGCCGCAGCCGCTCCGGGCGGCCTGCGGGGCGCCCGCTCCGCCCGCCACGGACCGAAGCAATTTGATCCGCGGCGTCGTGCCCCAGGATCCGTCCTCGGGGTTTCCTACATTGTGCGGCAGTTTCCCCCCGGCGCGGCGGTCAGGTCGAGGCGATCGCGTACACGGTGAAGAACAGCCCGATGATCCCGGCGCCGACCCCTACACCGAGCAGCCAGGTCGCGGCGACGATCGACACGGAAGCCAGGACGATCGCCATCTGGAGGGCTCCGATCCCGATCTCCAGATCGGAGTAGCGCTCATCGGCGTGCGCGGCCTTCGACTCGAGCGCGTCCCGTTTCTTCTCGAGCTTGCGCTCCTGCACCGTGAGTGAGGCCGCCTCACGGGTGGCGAAGGCCTTGGCCTCGCCGCGGGCCTTGACCGCCACCGGTGACGTGTCACCGGCACCCAGCGCGTCGAGCAGCAGCCTGTCGTTCTCGAGGGTCGTCCGGTGGTTGTCGACAGCTTCGTACTGGGTGGCGATCGACCCGGCCGCGCTCTTGGAGGTGATGATCGTCTTCGCCGCGCGGTGGGCGCTGAGGTCGGCGACGGCGAGGACCGCCGCGAGGACCGCGATGAGGATCGCCGTCCACCGGGCGCGCTTGCCGAGCACGCCGTGCTCGTGCCCGCCGTGCGAGTGGATCTCCTCGATGTGCTCCCGGGCGAGGCGTGCGGCGGGCTCTGACATGCGGGGGACCGTACCGGGGTCGGCCCCTGGGTCAGGCGCGGTTCGGGGTGGCGCCATCATTCACGCGGAATCCACCGCTTGGTATTTGTCGCCATCTGCGCCGCGGTCACCCTGAGCTGGTCCCACAACCACGGTTGAGCTGCACGCACGACCCGGACGAACGCCGACGCGTAGCTCAGCAGCGGGCGCACCACGCTACGGCGAGGATCTCTGCCGAGTAGCTGCGCCGGGGCCGACTGGTGGTCACCGAGCGGTCGCGGACCAAGCGGCTGCCGACCGCCAACGACCCGCCGTACGGCTGATGAGCGGCGCTGCACTTCCGCTCGTCAACAGCGGTCCGCAGCCCAACGGTGTGCGGGACGCCGCGGCGTGTTGACAGCTGGGCAAATCGGCGTTCACGAAGCCGACAAAAGAGAATCTCGAGGCGGCAGCCTGCGACCCATAATCTTCTTCATGATGCAGCCACCGCCGGCCACGCTCGACGGCGCCAAAGTTCTGAAGGTCGCAGACCTTGCTGCCGCCCAGGCCACGGGCCAGACCCGGCACTACGTCGGCGACGAGCAGGTGACCGACTTCGCGAGCATCGCGCTCGCCCAGTACGACGACCATCCCGGCGTCTACATCTTCTACTGCGACGCCGACTGGAACGTCATCACCGACACGCTCCACGGCGATCTAGCGGATGCCGCGGAGCAAGCTGCCGTCGAGTTCGAGGATGTGGAACTCATAGACCCGGCGCCCGCGTAGCGGTATCCGCAGGCTGTCCGAGCCACCGCTGCCTAGCCTGCGCTGGCACTCTTGGCGAGCTAGTCGCTGGCCTCCGCAAGCCGGGTCCGT
>JBAVXU010000398.1:0-5126 GCA_049698415.1 Mycobacteriales bacterium | reverse complement strand
CGCCGTGGCCCCGATCGCGTGTGGGTACGGTCGCCGGCATGACCGACACGACACCAAGTCAGCCGCATCGCTTCGCCGGGCTGCACCACGTCCAGCTCGCCATCCCCGAAGGCAGTGAGGAGCAGGCCAGGCAGTTCTACGCCGGGTTGCTCGGGATGGCCGAGTTGGACAAGCCGCCTGCGCTGGCCGCACGCGGTGGCTGCTGGTTTCGCGGGGACCGGCTAGAGGTGCACCTCGGCGTGGAAGCGGACTTCAGGCCGGCCCTCAAGGCCCATCCTGGAATTCTCGTCACCGGGCTCGACGGCCTCGCCGAGCGGCTCGCCAAAGGCGGAGTAGAGGTGGAATGGGACGATAAGTTCCCCGGTCATCGGCGGTTCTACGCTGCTGACCCCTACGGCAATCGCTTGGAGTTCCTGGAGCCGGACGGTATGCACAGCTAACGCCCCCACGTTGTGTTCGGCGCGGTTGTCGCGCATGCTGAGGGAGCCGAAAACAGTTCCGGCTCGCGGCGGTGGGGACACTCCCAGTGCCTCATCGCGCGCCGTAGGCTTGGATTGCGGCGCCTGCCCAGTTGGCCTGCTTCACCACACCATCCGTTGTGGCTGAGACGTGCCGGAAACGAGACCCCCGCATGACTGCATCCCCTCAGACAGACGTGCTTGCCCCGCAGGCGATCCCTGCATCGAGCGACGCCGCCGATGCCGCACCCCCACGGAGGGGCAGCGACTACTCCGAGCTGTCCCGTCAGGTACGCGCGGCCGGCCTGCTCAATCGCCGGCCGGGCCGCTACACCGCGCGTATCGCACTCAACGCCGCCCTGCTCGGGGCCGGCATCGCAGCCTTCGTCTGGCTCGGCGACAGCTGGTCCCAGCTCCTGGTCGCGGCCTACCTCGGTTTCGTGTTCACCCAGCTGGGATTTCTCGGCCACGACGCCGGGCACTGGCAGATCTTCGGGTCCAGGCGGCGCAACGACCTGTTCGGCCTGGTGCTCGCCAACCTCGCCATCGGGTTGAGCTACGACTGGTGGATCGGCAAGCACAACCGCCACCACAGCAATCCCAACCATGAGGAGCGCGACCCTGACCTCGGCGTCGGGGCGATCATCTGGACCCCGGGGCAGGCACGCGAGCGCCGAGGCGTACGCCGCTTCATGGCCCGCCGCCAGGCGTACCTCTTCTTCCCGATGCTCACCCTTGAGGCTCTGCATCTGCACTACGCCAGCGCTCGCTCCCTGGTCGGTGGCCGTGGCAAGAACCGCATCGTCGAAGCGATCCTGCTCGCGGTGCACCTCGTCGGCTACGTCAGTGCGGTGTTCCTGGTGATGTCACCGTGGCACGCACTCGCCTTCATCGCTGTCCATCAGGCAGTCTTCGGTCTCTACCTCGGCTGTGCGTTCGCGCCCAACCACAAGGGGATGCCGATCCTGTCCGAAGAGGACGAGCTCGACTACCTGCGCAAGCAGGTGCTGACAGCCCGCAACGTCCGCGGCGGCTGGCTGACGGAGTTCGCACTGGGCGGGCTGAACTACCAGATCGAGCACCACCTGTTCCCCAGCATGCCCAGTCACAGCCTGCGTCGGTGCCAGCCGTTCGTACGCGCCTTCTGCCAGAAGCTGGACCTGCCCTACTGCGAGGCCGGAGCTTTCAGGTCCTACGGCGAAGTCCTCAAATACCTGCACGCCGTCGGTCGCCCGCTGCGCTCGACCACATAGCTGGGATTTGCTCCCAGAAATCCCCTCTTCCACGCTCCCGAGGCTCAAGTTGGAGCCCTTCTGAGCCGACGGCCCTGTGACGGCCCATGCGCGGCCTGGGTCCATGGGAGGCGTCGAATGGTTCGGAATTCCAAGAGCAGCCTGAGGTCTCGTGCGGCCTCGATCCGTGCCTGGCTGCTCGGGGTGGACATCCGTACCAAGACACTCGGCGTCGTCGCAGTCCCGATGATCTTCCTGTTGTTGTTCTCCACGATCGTGGTGAGCCGGTCCTTCGGGGACTCGCAGCGCGCCCAGCGGGTCACCCAACTCGCCGCCGTATCCACCGAACTATCGAACGCCGTTGCCGCCCTGCAGCACGAGCGCGGCGCGACGCTGGGCTACGTGGCTCACCGAGGCTCCAGCACCTCCGCCTCCATGCTCAGCCACTGGCGGCTCTCCGATATCGCGCTGGGCAAGCTCCGTAGCAAGCTCGACATCGTGCGGTCGGCGGGATCCATCTCACCTGCTGTTGACCGGGCGTTGGCCGCGGCCGGAACAGCCAATCGCCGCGTCCCCGGGATCCGGACCGGCGTCGAGAAGTCACTGCAGACAGCGGCGGAGGTGCAGGCGGCATACAACGCAGTCATCGAGGACGACCTCGCCCTGCCTGACCTGCTTGCCGACGCGGTGACCGACACCGCGCTTGCCCGCACTCTCCGCGCCTATGGCGCAATCTCGCATCTGGTCGAGTCGGCTGCTCAGGAGCGCGATGCGATCGTCGCCGCCTCAGGCGCCAGCCGATTCACTCCCGAGCAGTACGTCGCCCTGGCCGGCGACATCTCGGATCAGAACGCGCAGGCCGCCGCGCTCACAAGCCTCGTCACCCCGACTGAGCGCGCGGCACTGACCGCCGTGCTCAAGGGGCCGCAGGCCACCTCGTACCTCGACTTCCGCCGGACCGCGATCGCGAGCGGCAGCACCAAGGCGCTGTTCATCACCACCGCGGACTACTCGACCGCGGCCAACAAGCGACTGGCCGCCCTGGGCTCCATCCAGAGCTCGTACGCCGGCTCCGCAACGCGGACGGCCGGAAAGGTACGCAGTTCTGCACGGCTGCGTGCCGAGCTCATCGCTGTACTCGTCGCACTTGGGCTCTCCCTTCCCCTGCTGCACGCTCTGGTGCTCTCGCGCCGGATCGTGAAGCCGCTGCTCAAGCTGATCGACTCGGCCGAGGCGATCCGGATCGAGCTGCCGCTCATGGTCGAGCGGATGCGGCAGCCCGGGCAGGATCCGGAGATCACGATCGAACCGATCCGGGTCGACGGCAACGACGAGGTCGGACGGCTCACCGAGGCGTTCAACACTGTCAACGAGGTCACGGTGCAGGTCGCCGTCGAGCAGGCCGCCCTACGCGGAAGCATCGCGGAGATGTTCGTCAACGTGGCCCGGCGCAACCAGGCGCTGCTGGGCCGGCAGTTGGCCTTCCTCGACCAGCTCGAAGCAGGCGAAGAGGACCCGGACACGCTGCGGAACCTCTTCCACCTCGATCACCTCGCCGCGCAGATGCGCCGCAACGCCGAAAGCCTGCTCGTCCTCGCCGGGATCGTCGCCACCCGGCGGCTGCGCGCGCCGATGCCGCTGGTCGATGTCATTCGTACGGCGACCGGCGAGATCGAGGGCTTCGCCCGGGTGCAGTTGCGTCCCGACGTGAACCCCGAGGTCACCGGCATGCGCGCCCTCTCGGTCGCACACCTGCTGGCTGAGCTGCTCGACAACGCGACCAGGAACTCCGACCCGCAGACGAAGGTTCAGGTCGCCGCGAGCTTCGACGGTCAGAACGTCGTCGTCGACATCTATGACGAAGGCCTCGGGATGAGCCCCGAGGAACTCGCCGCCGCCAACCATCGCCTGGCCGCGGTGGCCGCCACCGAGATCGCCGTGGCCCAGCAGTTGGGTCTCTACGTCGTCGGCCGCATCGCACAGCGGCTGGACATCGGTGTCGCGCTCAAGACGAGGGAGACCGGCGGCACGGTAGCTGTCGTCACCTTGCCGGCGTCGCTGTTCGTCGACGGCTCGTTGCCGGTCACCGCCATGACGCGTACCGAGCCGGCCGCACTCCCGATCGCGGCCGTCGCCGAACCTGAGGCCGCTGCCGACGAACTGCCGACCCTGCTCCCGGTGACCGACTCGCGGCGGCGCAGGCGTTTGCACCCGTCCGGGCTGCCCAAGCACGCCCAGACCGCTCCGGCAGCCTTCCTGCCGTCCGCGGCGGGGCCGCTGGAAATGCCGCAGGCCGTGCAGGACATTCTGCCCGGGCGCAGCCTGCGGCGACTGAATGCACTGCCGATGCCCCCTTCTCGCCCTGCCACGCCGTCGACTGCCGCACCCGCGGCTGCGCCAGCGGGATCGCCTGCGTCGGCGCCCGCCGGGAGCGTGCCCGCCCCGGTCGCGTCGTCGGATGCCGATCACCCGGCGCCGGACGAAGTACGGCAACCGCTTCCGATCCCGGCCCAGCGAGACGCCTTCCCACAAGCAGGGGATGCGCCCGCCGCAGAAACTCCCGTCCTCGAACCTGTCGCTGCGCTGGCTCCGGCCCAGCACTCGCCCAGGCGAACCAACGAAGCGGCCCGCAGCGCACTCGCCGAGCTCAGCATGTTGTCGTCCGCGCCGTACACACCTTCGTACGAAGCCGGGACGAGCGGCAGCCCGTCGGCTGCACCCGAGCTTGCCCGGCGTACTCCCAAGGCTGCCGAGGTGAAGGAGCCGGTCGTCAAGCCGATCGCGCCGCCCGCACCGCGGTCGGCCGAACACGTTCGCGGTCAACTCTCCGGCTTCCGGGCCGGCGTGACCCGCGGACGGCATGCCCAGGACGAAGTCGAGCCCGATCACGGAGATGAGGATCAGTCGTGACGACGCCAAGCACAGAAGCAACCAACTTCAACTGGCTTCTGGTCAATTTCGTCAAGAGCGTGCCCGGCGTCCGCCACACCCTCGTGGTCTCCGCGGACGGCCTGCTCATGGCGATGTCCGACGGTCTGGGCCGTACGGCCGGCGACCAACTCTCCGCCATCGTCTCCGGCCTTGCCGCCCTCACCGGTGGTGCGGCGCGTGAACTGCGCGGCGGCAGCGTGCTGCAAGCCGTGATCGAGATGGAGAGCGCGTTCATGTTCACCACGACCATCAGCGATGGCTCAGTGCTCGCTGTGGTGTCCGAAGCCAGCTGCGACGTCGGACTCATCGGCTATGAGATGACCGTGCTGGTCAACCGTGCCGAGGCTGTCATGAGCCCAGAGCTGGTATCGGAGATGCGCGCTGAGCTGCCCCTCGCCACTGCAGGCCACCCATGACCCCTGACGAGGACGTCGACGTCGACGAGCGGATGGTCCGGCCGTACACCCTGACCGGCGGGCGCACCCACACCGACGCCAGCCTGGAG
>JBAVXU010000397.1:0-3184 GCA_049698415.1 Mycobacteriales bacterium | reverse complement strand
GCCGTGACCGCTGCGGTGCGGCTCGCGGCCGAGCGCGGCAACCCCGACGTCGAGCCCGCCCACCTATTGATCGGGCTGCTCGACCAGGACGGCGGCGTCGCCGTTCCACTGCTCGAGGCGGTCGGCGTCCAGCCCAAGGAGCTTCGCGACCTGGCTGAGGAGCGGCTGGCCCGACTGCCCAGCGCGAGCGGATCCAACGTGTCCGCGCCGGCGCTGTCCCGGGTGACGTACGCCGTTATCACCGCAGCCGGCGAGTCGGCGTCTTCGCGCGGTGACGAGTACGTCTCGACCGAGCACCTGCTGGTGGGCATCGCCGTCGCCGCGGGCAACACCGCCGAGTGGCTGCGCCAGCACGGCGCCACCCCCGAAGCGCTGACCGCCAAGTTCGACGAGGTACGCGGTAGCTCGCGCCGGATCACCTCGGCCGACCCGGAATCCACCTTTCAGGCGCTGGAGAAGTACGGCGTCGATCTGACGCAGAGTGCGCGCGACGGCCGGCTCGACCCGGTGATCGGCCGCGACAGCGAGATCCGCCGCGTCGTGCAGGTGCTGTCCCGGCGTACCAAGAACAACCCGGTCCTGATCGGAGAGCCCGGCGTCGGGAAGACCGCCGTCGTTGAGGGTCTCGCCCAGCGGATCGTCGACGGCGACGTTCCGGAGTCGCTGCGCAACAAGCGGCTCATCTCCCTCGACCTCGGCGCGATGGTCGCCGGGGCGAAGTACCGCGGTGAGTTCGAGGAGCGGCTGAAGTCCGTACTCGAGGAGATCAAGGGCGCCGAGGGCCAGGTCATCACCTTCATCGACGAGTTGCACACGGTGATCGGCGCCGGATCGGCCGAGGGGTCGATGGATGCCGGCAACATGCTCAAGCCGATGCTGGCGCGCGGCGAGTTGCGCATGGTCGGCGCGACGACCCTCGACGAATACCGCAAGCGGATCGAGAAGGACCCTGCCTTCGAGCGGCGGTTCCAGCAGATCTATGTCGGTGAGCCGACGAGCGAGGACACCATCGCCATCCTGCGCGGGCTCAAAGGGCGGTACGAAGCGCACCACAAGGTGCAGATCAGTGACGCCGCCCTGGTGGCGGCGGCAACGTTGTCCGACCGCTACATCACCGGGCGCTTCCTGCCCGACAAGGCCATCGACCTTGTCGACGAGGCGGCTTCCCGGCTGCGGATGGAGATCGACTCGCGCCCGGTCGAGATCGACGAGTTGCAGCGTGCCGTCGACCGGCTCCGGATGGAGGAGCTCGCCCTGTCCAAGGAGGACGATCCGGCGTCCCGGGACCGGCTCGAGCGGCTGCGCCGCGACCTGGCCGACAAGCAGGAGCAACTCGACACGCTCAACGCGAGGTGGGAGCAGGAGAAGGCCGGTCTCAACCGGGTCGGTGAGCTCAAGCAGGAGCTCGACGACCTGCGCAGCCAGGCCGAGCGAGCCCAGCGGGAGGGCGACTGGGACACCGCGTCACGGCTGCTGTACGGCCGGATCCCCGAATGCGAGAAGGAACTCGCCGAGGCCGCGGCCCAGGAGAGCTCGGTGGCGGCCGCCGGCGCGATGGTCAAGGAGCAGGTCGAGGCCGACGACGTCGCCGATGTGGTCAGCGCCTGGACCGGTATCCCGGCCGGGCGGCTGCTCGAGGGCGAGACCGCGAAGCTGCTGCGGATGGAGGACGAGATCGCCAAGCGGCTCGTGGGGCAGCGGACGGCGGTGCGGTCGGTCTCCGACGCCGTACGCCGGTCCCGGGCCGGTGTCGCCGATCCCGACCGGCCGACCGGGTCGTTCCTGTTCCTCGGGCCGACCGGTGTCGGCAAGACCGAGTTGGCCAAGGCGCTCGCGGATTTCCTGTTCGACGACGAGCGGGCGATCGTACGCATCGACATGAGTGAGTACTCCGAGAAGCACTCGGTGGCCCGACTCGTCGGCGCACCTCCGGGCTATGTCGGCTACGAAGAGGGTGGCCAGCTCACCGAGGCGGTGCGACGCCGTCCGTACTCCGTGATCCTGCTCGACGAGGTGGAGAAGGCGCACCCGGACGTGTTCGACGTGCTGCTCGCTGTGCTCGACGACGGCCGGCTCACCGACGGGCAGGGCCGCACGGTGGACTTCCGCAACACCATCCTGATCCTCACCTCCAACCTCGGCTCGTCGTTCATCGCCGACCCGACCATCGACGACGAACCGAAGCGTGAGGCGGTGATGGCGGTCGTACGCGAGCACTTCAAGCCGGAGTTCCTCAACCGGCTCGACGATGTGGTCGTCTTCGACTCGCTGAGCACCGAGGAGTTGGCGCGCATCGTCGACCTGCAGATCGAACTGCTGGCCCGCAGGGTCGCGCAACGGCGGATCACGTTGCAGGTCACCGACGCGGCACGGGAGTGGCTGGCCATGACCGGGTTCGATCCGGTCTACGGAGCGCGGCCACTGCGCCGGCTGGTGCAGTCGGCGATCGGCGACTCACTGGCCACTGCACTGCTCGCCGGTGAGGTGCGTGACGGCGACGAGGTGATCGTCGACCGCGCAGAGGACGCCGACGGCCTCCTCATCCGCCCGGCCGCACCGGCCGCGACCTGATCGGCAACAGACCGACCGTCAAAGCGTGAGCCATAGCTCACGTTTCTGCTGTCAGTCGGCGGGCTAGAGGAAGCCCAGTGGCTCGGTCGCGGCGGAGCCGGTGATCACCTGGGCCGGGTCGGTGTCGAGCACCTTCGCCAGCAGTTCGCCGTACACCGACCGGAAGTCGGTGGTCACCTTCAGGTCGCCGTTGTCGAGGTCGCGCAGGCTCGGCTGATCGCCGTAGAAGCCGCCTCGTACGGACTGACCGGCGAGGAGCATCACGCCGGCGGTGCCGTGGTCGGTGCCGTGGCTGGCGTTGCCGGCGACGCGCCGGCCGAACTCTGAGTACGCAGCGACGACCACCGACTTGCCGGCGGGATGCGCGCTGACAGTCGTCAGGAACTGCGAGATCGCCTGGTCGAGGTTGCCGAGCAGCGGCGACTGGCTGGTCTTGCCGCCCGCGTGCAGGTCGAAGCCACCGAGGCTGACGGCGTAGACCCGGGTGGGCGCTCCGGCTGTGATGCAGCGGGCGACTACGTCGAGTTGTGACTTCAGGGCGCCCTCGCCGCCGGTCGCGGTGGCCCCGCCCTCGTCCCCGGTCGTGCCGCCGTCGGTCGCTGTGCCGTTCACC
>JBAVXU010000396.1:0-9531 GCA_049698415.1 Mycobacteriales bacterium | reverse complement strand
GGCGACAACCCCTTCGACGTCGGTCGGCTCGGGTCGGAGGCTGAACTCGCCGTGTTCCATCCGGCTCGTGCTGAGCAGGTCCTCGACGAGCCGCTCGAGTTGGTTGGCCCGGTCGAGCATCTGCGCGAAGATCACCCGCCGCTTGGTGTCGTCCATGTGAAAGTCCGACCGGAGGAACAGCGACAGATAGCCCTTGATCGGCGTCAGTGGCGTCCGCAACTCGTGCGAGACCGTCGCGATGAAGTCCTGCTTGGCCTGCTGTACCTCGCGGGTCGCGGTGATGTCGCGGGCGACCAGCACGGCGTACTCGCAGATGCCGCTGGGGGCGCGCACTGCAGACAGGGAGAGTGACGCTTCGCGTATCGATGCGTCCGGCGTCTCGAGTTTGATGTCGAGGGTCAGGTGCTCAGGTGAGTCGGCATCGTCGAGGCGCTGCAAGGCCTCGGCCACCACGAACGGCGTGCCGTCGGCGCACTCTCCGGCGAAGGCGGCGTCCAGCGGCTGGCCGAGTACGTCTTCCTCCTTGCGTCCGGTCAGTCGCGCCATGCCTGGATTCCACGACGCCACCACGCCGTCCGCGCTGACGAGCACCACACCATCGGAGGCGTTGTCGATGACGGCGGACAGCCGTCCCCGCTGCTCGTCGATCTCGCCGAACAGGCGTGCTCTCTGCATCGAGACCGAGGCGTGGTTGGCGAAGGTCGAGATGACCTGCAGCTCGCGCGGCTTGACGTGGGCCGGGCCGCTGAAGCCGACCAGCAGAACCCCGGCGCCGCGGCCGAGACCGGCCAACGGAGCGAGGACGCCCTCGATGACACCGAGCGCCTCGAGCTCACGGCGAACGTCGGGCGGGGCGTCCTTGGTCTTGACGATGACCGGTTCGATGGCCGACAGCCCGAGCGCCAGCACAGCGGGCGTCGTTGCCGTCACCTGCGGATCGTCGGCCAGCAGCAGCATGGTGCAGTCGGCGCCGAACAACACTTCGGCGCCTCTCTGGACGGCGGCGGTGACCTCGCCGGAGTCCACCTGCTGAAGCTGCAACGTCGCGCCCTGCAGGTCTTGCCAGCGTTCGCGCTCCTGCTGTGCGTTGAGGTAGTTGCGGTAGACGTAGTAGCCGGCCAGCAAGAAGAACGGCAGCACCAGCAGGGCGGGGGAGTTCCAGTGGCCGATGAGCACCGCCGCGACGCCGGCGATGATGTTGCCCAAGGACACCAGCAGGCGCAGCGCCGCGCCCTTGGCCCAGACCTGGCGGACCGGAAGGCCCTGCGACCAGGCCACCGCAAACACGACAGCGGTGCTGATCCACAGGAAGCTCACCGCAGCGCCGGCAGCGAGGCCGGCCGCGCCGAGCAGGGACAGGTCGCCGTTGGGCATCTCCGTCCAGCTACCGGTGACGGCTCCGAAGGTCAGCCTCGCCAGCCACCCGCCGACGGCGAACGTGGCGGCGCTGAACACGCACTTGCGCAGCGGCCGCCGGATCAGGAGTTGGTGAACCAGGATCGTGAAGGTGCCCACGACGAGCAGCAGCGGCCAGCCGCCGACCGTGGCTCCGACGATCAGCGCCGCCTCAGCCCAGTTGAAGCTGTTGCCGTTGGCCCCAAACCGGATCCGGAGCAAGGACACGTCGCCGACCAGCACGATCGCGGCGACGACGAGGACCAGACGCGGCCCCATGTGCGTCGACGAGTCGACGAGCTCCCAGCCGGCTACGACCAGGGCGACCAGGCCGACGACGCTGACCGCCCCGACCAGGACACGCAATTGCGTGTGCTCTGGCGACGGCGAACGGTCGGCCCCGCTCATCAGCAGGTATCCATCACTTGTCTGTTCCGGGGCTCGCGTGCGCGCGTGGCTCGGGCGGTGATTGCGCGGTGCGTGCCGCCCTCGGCTCCCCGGGCAGGCGTTGCCACCAGGGGGTCTGGTTGCCCCAGAAGGCGGTCAGGAACTCGGTGCCGGTCCAGGTGTCTCCGGTCCAGGTGTCACCCGACCAGGTGTCTCCGGTCCAGGTGTCTCCGGACCAGGTGTCACCGGACCAGGTGTTCTGCGACCAGGTCTCTCCGGTCCAGGTGTCCCCGGTCCAGGTGTCGCCGTTCCACGGCTGGCACAGGGCATCGATCTCACCCTGGATCCTGGTCGGAGCGCTGTCGCCGGCGCAGACGGTCTCGACATGGCGCCCACCGCGGCTGTCCTCGATGGAGCCGAGGCCGCTGGCGGTGGATTGCTGTACGGGCGCCGCCGCTACGTCCCTCTGCACCATCTTGGGCAGCCAGATCCGGCCGTGACCGTCGGCGCTCGAACCGACGATCGGCACCGCCGTTGACGTGACGGCGTACTTCACCTGATCGGGCTGCAGGTCCGGGCGCCGACCGATCAGCAGGGCCACCGACCCCGAGACGGCCGCGGTGGCTTGCGAGGTGCCGCTGCCTCGGATGTAGCTCGATCCCACCAGTGCCTGCGGGTTGTTCTGCTCGATGTCCGAACCTGGGGACCTGGTGGCCACCAGGGTCCGACCGGGCGCGACGATGTCGGGCTTGGCGGCACCGGCCGCCGTGGGTCCGCGCGAGGACCAGGCCGTCACGGTGTCATCGGCGAGCACGGAGTTCTGGCGGTCGTTGTAGGCGCCGGCGGTGATGATCACCGGGTCGTCGCCGGGCTTGGTGACGGTGCCCGGGTGAGGGCCGGCGTTGCCCGCGGCTGCCACCACGACGATGCCCGAGCGCCACAGTCGCTGTACGGCATAGTTGATCGGGTCGACCTCGGGGGACTGCTGTGAGGTGGTTCCCCACGACAGGTTGAGCACCCGGATGTTGTGCTGAGCCCGGTGCGATGCGATCCATTGCATCGCCGCGAGCACGGTGGACACGTCGGTGGCGCCATTGCGTCCGGCGACCTTGACCGACAAGACCGTGGCCTCCGGCGCGATGCCGACGTAGGCGCCGCCGGGGTTGTTGGCCGAACTCGTGCCGTCGCCGGCGATGACGCCGGCCATCACCGTTCCGTGGCCGTAGGAGTCCTGCAGGCTGTCGTGCTCGCCGGAGAAGTCCGGGCCGGCGATGATCCGGCCGTCGAGATCAGGGACGGACGAGACTCCGGTGTCGATGATCGCTACGGTCACGCCCGCGCCGCGCTCGCCCTGGGCCCAGACCCGGGTCGCGCCGGTGGTCTTGGGGTAGTTCGACGCCACCTGGTCCTCGCCGCCGGATGACCCAGCCGATGACGTCGCGCCCGTGCTGTCCGCCGCGCCGACCATCATGGAGAATCGGACGCTTTTATCGGGCGTGAGCCGACGGATCGTCGCGCCGCCGGCGAGGTCGTGCACCGCCGACGCGGGCACCCGCGCGGCGAAGCCGTCGACGATGGGCAGGCTGCGCCCGACCTGACCCCCGGCCGAGCGAACCACGGCAGCGGCGGCCGCTTGCTGCCCCGGTTGTGCCTGCACGACGACTGCGACAGACCGATGGCTATGGGCGGTTGGTGGGGTCGCGCCCCCAGCCGCAGCGGACGTCGCTCCTACGCTCGCTGCGATCGTGGAAGCGGCGACAGCCAGGATTGCCAGACGTAGCCGGGAGCGGTAGTCCATATACCGCTCCTTTCGCCGCACCGATAGGCCGCCCTGACCATACTGGTAGGGCTTGGCACCCTTTTGCGATCATAATGCGGGACGGAAGATGTGGAAGGAATGCGTATTTCGGGCGATTGGACTAGCCCGAAGTGACTAGCTGACCTCGCTTCGGTGTGAAGACGAATGCTGCCAGATACAGCAGCGCCGCCAGGATGAGCAGGTCGCGATAGCCGAAGACCAGCGCGAGGTATTCCAGCGTGCCTCCGAGCAGCGCGCCTAGCAAGTTGGCACCGAAGGCCGCGGTCGACTCACTCGTGGCCGACAGCCGCCTGGCGAAGATCAGGTTCGCGACGAAGATCGGCGCGAATGCCAGCGCTCCCGCCGTCGCCAGCCGTACCCACCACGGCAGGGTCAGCAGGCTCTCGGCCGGGACCGCATAGCCGATGGCCAGGGTGACGGCGAGCAGGGCGTAGAGGATCTGCGGGCGAGGTAGTCGGAGGCGTCGGCTGACCTCGACGGAGAGCAGCACCGCGACCAGGATCGCCGAGAAGACCATGGCGTTGACCACCCAGGTGGTGCCGAACAGCAGCGCGAACCCCGCCACGTTCTTGGTCTCCAGCAGCAGGAACGCCGCTCCGAGGCAGAACAGATCGGCGTACGGGCGCATCCGCTTGATCGGGCCGCCGATCGTACGCACAGCGGCGAAGGCCGCGATGAGCACGAACATCAGCACGAGGAGGTAGAAGCCGGGGATGCCGGGCCGGCGCAGATACGGGAACGGGTAGTCGTCGGTCGCCAGCCTGGGAGCCGGCACGGTCTGCAGCGTCCACGTCGTGGCGCAGCGCTGCTCCGCGGCGTCCTTGGCCACGACCAGTGCAGCCCGGTGGCCCACGCCGCCGACCGTGTCGATGCACGGGGAGTGCCCGAAGGAATCGGCCAGCGTGCTGGCGTAGCGGTCGATGAGCCACTGCTTGCGATAGGTGTTGTACATCGCGAACGCGCCGCCGGGGGTCAGCAGGTCGCGGGCCCGACCGATCGCCTCCCGGGTGAACAGATAGCTCTCCAGCCGCAGTGAGCTGTTGCCCGAGACCAGCGTTTGCGAGTCGGGCAGGGCGAAGATGATGAGGTCGTACTTCGTCCTGGTCCGCTGCATGAATGCCCGGCCGTCGTCGATGTGCAGCTTCACCCGCGGATTCTGGTACGGGTGGTTGGGATGGCGCTGCTTGCCGATCTCGGCGATCCGGGGGTCGATCTCGACCGCGTCGACCGCCTTGGCGCCGCGCTGGAGTGCCACCGCCACGTCGTTGCCGTTGCCCGCACCGACCACGAGCACGTGGTTGAGCGGGTTGCCCGGCACGCGTTCGAACGGTGCGGTGCGCAGCCCGGGGTCGAAGGTGTTGATGTTGAGGATGCTCTGGTGCGGGATCCCGTTGACGAAGATGTCGGTGAATCTCGACCGCTCCTTGGTGACCACCTTGTAGTACGGCGACCACGTCGTGTTGGGCTGCACCGACTCGACGGTGAGCAGCCCGACCAGGATGAGGAGTGCCGCCAGCGGGATCCACAGCGGCCGGAGCCGGTGCCGGTTCAGCGCGACGAAGCCCAGGCCGGCGATGACGCCCCAGGCCACTGACGGTGCCCGAAGGAAGGAGAGCAACGTGAACGAGCCGATTCCGGCCAGGCTGCCGAGCAGGTCGAGACGGTAGGCACGCAGCGGCTCGAACTGGCCGAACAACCGGCCCACGGCCTCGCCGAGGCCGAGCATGATGGCGGCCACGATCAGGAAGATCACCGGCAACGTGATCCACGCGGGCAGGCCGCTGGGGTGGACGCCCTTGAAGTACAGCAACTGCTCGGTGTCCTGGCTCACGCGCACCGGGAAGATGAGTACGAAGGCGACCAGGATGACCAGCGGGACCGGCCAGCTGGTCGACAGATCACGCGAACGCCGTGACCGGATGAAGCCCAGGCCGATGCCGAGGAACGATCCGAGCAGCACGAAGTTGGAGAAGTAGCTCAGGTGCAGGATGTTCGACCCGGTCCACCGGATGAGCGCCAGCTCGACGAACAGCATGAGGGCGCTCGCCAGGACCAGCATGCCGGCCGACGAGGGGGCGCCGCTGCGCACCTGCGGGGCCGGCCGGTTGGCGGCGTCGGCCGTGTCGGCGCGGGGGTCGTCGGCTACTTCAGTCATCGCAAGGACCCCGATGTCGGTGAATTTGGCATGCGCGCCAAAGTACGTGATGGCTCGGGCCGGTGGCCCTACGGGTAGCCGGTCCACGACCACGCCCGCACATCGTCGGGCTTTCCGCGCGTCACCGGTCGGTGGGCCATCCGATCTCGGTGGAGTACAACTGCGGGCATGGAACATCAACATCAGGGCGGCGCGGCCGATCCCGCCTGCGCGATGGCGCACGGCGACCTGCCGCCGCAGACCGGCGTGGGCACGATGGTGGCCGTGTTCGCCTCCCCGGTCGCGGAGCTGCTGCTGCATTTCGGGCTCGAGACCGGCTACCGGACGGTGCTGCTGGAGCCCGATCCGGCGCGAGTGAGCGACGCCATGCGGCAAGGCCCACACCAGATCGTGAGCGAGCCGACCGATGAGGTTCTGGGGGACCGGGCCGATGTCATCGTCACCGACCACGACCGCCCGGACCTGGGTGACGTGCTGGTGTCCGTGCTCGCCCGGCCGACCCGTTGGGTCGGCGTGATGGGCAGCCCGCGCCACACGGCACCGCACGTTGCCGCGTTGCAGGAGCGGGGGATCGACGAGACCGACATCGCCCGGGTCCATCGCCCCATCGGGCTCAACATCGGCTCGCACTCGCCGGCCGAGATCGCCATCGCCACATTGGCCGGCCTCATCGCCGACCGCAACGACCGCCCCGGCGGTTTCGACTGGGACCTGAGCCGGGCGCAGGCGGAGGACATCGGCACGCCCTAGCAGGACGGCGGCTCGACTGCGCGACTTCGACGGGCCGCGTCAGGCTGTCCCGTGCGGGGCCTGCCAGCTCAGGACGTGCTCGGAATCGCTGCTCGGCCGCTCGACGCTGTTGTTGTGCCGGGGAGTGCCCTGGCGTCCCCACGCGTCGTCGCCGAACCAGCCGGGCAGCCCGAAAGGCAGGTCCCGGGCCGGGATGCGGGCGTAGTCCGCCTCGACGATGCCGGCGCCGTAGTTCGCACCGGTCGCGTCCCCGTCAGGGTCCGGAGTGACGATGCCGCGCAGATCGGTGATCGCCGCCTTCCATTTCGCAGCGAGCACCGGCGCGCTTCGGCTGGACGGGTGCGGTACGTCGATCAGCGGCACGTCGGGTCTGGACGTCCAGAGTTGCGCCGCCCGCTGGGCCTGCGCGCCGAAGGCGACGATCGCCTGCAGATTGCTGCCGGTCACGGCGTCGAGGAGCTTGTTGCGCCAGGTCAGGTGGGCCGGCTCGGCCAGCATCGGTGTCGCGGAATTGGCGCTCGATGGGTGCAGCGCGTATGCGAACGCGTTGACCAGGACATAGTCGTGGGTCAGCCCGAGCTTGGTGAGGAACCCCTGCACGCGCTGCCCGGCATCGCCCACCAGCGTTCGGCAGGCGATCCGCTCGGTCGGGCCCGGGTCGGACGCGATGCCCAGCAGCTTCGCGGAACCGTTGAGCCGGCCGCGATAGAAGACCGGTCCCCAGTCGTACCAGAACAGGTCGCGGTGCGGTGTGTAGCTGGGCAGAGCGGCAAAGTGCCGGGCCAGCGCCGCCGGGGGTCCAGGATCGAAATCGGCCATGTCGAAAACCTCCGAGACGGGGGGCAAGTCACGTCACCGTCAGTAAGGTTGGCACGGCGAGGCGTGGCGTGTGAGCCGGTTGCGGGAGGCCGCCGATGTTCGTACTCCGAGGCGCGGTCGTCACCATGTCAGGTGACGGGTCGACTCATCACGACGCAGCGGTGTACGTCGGGGACGACGGACTGATCGCGGCCGTCACGCCGTTCGACCCGGTCCCGGCCGGCTTCGAAAGGGCGACCAGGACCAAGACGACGGGCGTCATCTATCCCGGCCTCATCGACATGCACAACCACCTGCTCTACAACAGCCTTCCCTTGTGGACGGAGCCGGCCCGGAAGGTCCCGTGGACCTCGCACAACCAGTGGGGCGGCGCGGCCACGTACGGCGCGCAGATCAGCGCGCCGGCCCGGCTGCTCGGTGCGGCCGCCGGCCGGTCGCTGCTGCGCTACGTCGAGACGCGGACGATCGTCGGAGGCACCACGTCGGTCCAGGGCAACCCGCGCGGCGCGACGCCGCCCGACGGTGAGTTGGTCCGCAACATCGATTCGGAGAAGTTCGGCACCACCAAGGACTTCGTCCGGGTGCGCACGCTCGTGGCCGGCGACGCGGGCGAGCTCGAGCCGTACGTCACCGCACTCGGCCAACGCAAAGGGCTGATCTTTCACGTCGCCGAGGGGACCGACCCGAAGCTGGGTGCGGAGTTCACCCTGATCAAGGACGCCGGTCTGGTCGCCCCGGAGTTCGTCGGGATCCACGGCACGGCGCTGAACAAGGCGGCGCTGGGCCAGCTGGGATCCAAGAAGGCGTCCCTGGTGTGGTCGCCGTTCTCCAACCTCTGGCTCTATGGCGCGACGGCCGACATGGCGGCGGCCAAGGACAAGAAGGTACGGCTCTGCCTCGGCTCGGACTGGGCGCCGTCGGGAACCAAGAACGTGCTGTGGGAGCTCAAGGTCGCCGACCTGTGGAACAAGTCCCAGCCCGCGCCGGTGTTCACCGACGAGGAACTGTGCAGGATGGTCACATCCAATCCCGGCGATGCGCTCGCGCCGGTCTGGCCGCATCCGGTCGGCCGGGTCGCGAAGGGCTGCCTGGCCGACCTGGTCGTCATGTCGAGACGGCATGCCGACGACTACCGCAACCTCGTCCTCGCGACCGAACGCAACGTGCAGTTGGTCGTCGTCGGTGGTCGGCCGTGCTATGGCACCACCGAGTTGATGACGCGCACCGGGTCGGCGGCCCAGGCCCGGGTCCGCGTCGGGCGCCGCACCTGCCGTATCGACCTCGGCGACCCGAAGATCAGCTGGGAGTCGGTGCTCGGCGACCTCGAAGCCGTACGGGCCAACCCGGTAGCAGCGGCCAAGCGGGTGAAGCGGACCCTTGATTCCTTCGGCAGCGACGACTTCGGTCAGCCGGGTGCGCCGTTCGTCCTGCTGCCCGACCTCCCGGCGCGTGATCCGGATGGTTCGGTGGCCGGTCCGAGTTCGCCGCCGCAACCGGTCGACATCCCGCCGTTGCAGCGGCTGGCACCGGACCGCGCCTGGTTCGACGCGGTGGACCGAAATCCGTTCCACGGCGGGCTGCTCTCGGGCCTGCGCAAGTACGCGCAATGAGCGGCGACGCCGGTCGGGCCAGGCCACCCGGCGTCCTGCTGTCGAGCTTCCTGGCCCGCGCGCCCGAGGTCGAGGCGCCCGAGCGGGCCGCCCTGCTTGCCCTTGCGCAAGCGTTGCTCACCGACGTGTACGTGCACCGGCAGCAGAAACAGGCGAGGTACGGCATCGATCCCGTGCAGCAACTGCGGGTGCTGCGGCAGCGGATGCAGCAGTTGTCGACGCGACAGTTCCACGACGAGCTGAGCTCGATCTTCGCCGCGCTGCGGGATCGGCACACCGGCTATCTCGCGCCACCGCCGTACGCCGGTCGCGCGGCGGTCCTGCCGTTCCTCGTCGAGCGCTGCGCCGGGCCGGGCGGGCAACCGAGATACATCGTGTCGAAGCTGGCCCGCTGGTGCCAGGCCTCTGCGTCGTTCCAGCCCGGCGTGCAACTCAGTCACTGGAACGGCATGTCGATGGACCGTGCGGTGCAGCGCAACGCCGAGAGCCAGCGCGGGGCGACCGATGACGCGCGCACCGCCAGGGGGCTTTCGTCGCTGACGACAAGGTCTCTCGGACATGGCACTCCGCCCGACGACGACTGGGTGGTGGTGACC
>JBAVXU010000395.1:0-5575 GCA_049698415.1 Mycobacteriales bacterium | reverse complement strand
GAGCGGACCGACGCGCTAGGAAAGTACGACGCCTAGCACTAACACGTTGCCGAGCCTACACGGTCGGCGGCGGCTAGCCGCAGGTTGCTCCCTTTGCCGCCGAGCCGACCAGGCGGGCGTACTTGGCCAGGACGCCGGTGGTGTAGCGCGGCGGGGGCGGCGCCCAGGTCTGTCGCCGGCGGGCGAGTTCGTCGGGTTCGACGAGAACGTCCAACCGGCGTGCGGGCACGTCGAGCACGATCTTGTCCCCGTCGGCGACCAGCGCGATCGGGCCACCGTCGCTCGCCTCCGGGGCGACGTGGCCGACGCACAGCCCGAACGTCGCGCCGGAGAAGCGCCCGTCGGTGAGCAGGACGACGTCGCGACCGAGGCCGGCCCCCTTGATCGCCGCCGTCACCGCGAGCATCTCGCGCATGCCGGGGCCGCCCTTGGGTCCTTCGTAACGGATGATCACCACGTCTCCGGCGGAGATCTCCCCCGCCGTCACCGCGGCCATGGCATCGGCCTCGCCGTCGAAGACCCGAGCTGTCCCCTCGGTCCGCAACTGCTCCATGCCGGCCGTCTTGACCACAGCACCGTCGGGGGCCAGTGAGCCGCGCAGCACGGCCGAGCCACCCGTCGCGGCGATGGGCCGGTCCAGCGTGCGGACCACCTCGCCGTCGGGGTCGCGGGGCTGGATCGCGGCGAGGTTCTCCGCGACGGTACGGCCGCTGACCGTCAGCGCGTCACCGTGCAGGTGACCGGCATCGAGCAGCGCCCGCATCACGACCGGGATCCCGCCGATGCGGTGCACGTCGTTCATCACGTACCGGCCGAACGGCTTGAGATCGCCGAGGTGCGGCGTCGTGGCGCCGATGCGGTCGAAGTCGTCGAGGTCGAGCGCGACGCCGGCCTCGGAGGCGATCGCGAGCAGGTGCAGCACCGCGTTGGTCGAGCCGCCCAGGGCCATCACGACGGCGATGGCGTTCTCGAATGCTTCCCGGGTGAGCACCGCTCGGGCCGTGATGCCGGCCGAAAGCAGGTCCATGACGGCGCGGCCGCTGTCGGCGGCGTAGTCCTGTCGCTTGTCGTCGGTGGCCGGGGCCGACGAGGTGCCGGGCAGTGCCATCCCCAGAGCCTCTGCGGCACTGGCCATCGTGTTGGCGGTGAACATCCCCGCACACGATCCGATGCTCGGGCAGGCCGCTCTCTCGATCTCGTCGAGACGCTCGCGGGTGATCAGCCCCCGGGCGCAGGCACCGACGCCTTCGAAGACGTCCTGGATGGTGACGGTCGTGCCGTCGGCGAGGCGACCGGGCAGGATCGAGCCGCCGTAGACGAACACTGCGGGAAGGTCCAGCCGGGCCGCCGCCATCAGCATCCCCGGCAACGACTTGTCGCAGCCGGCCAGCAGCACCATCGCGTCGAAGCGCTCGGCGTGCATCATGCATTCGACCGAGTCGGCGATCACCTCGCGGGACACCAGAGAGGCCCGCATCCCCTCGTGGCCCATCGAGATCCCGTCGGAGACGGCGATCGTGGTGAACTCCATCGGGAAGCCACCGGCGCCGCGTACGGCCTCCTTGGCCTGCTTGGACAGCTTGTCCAGCGGCATGTTGCACGGGGTCACGTCGTTCCAGGAACTCGCAACGGCCACCTGCGGCTTGGTGAAGTCCTCGTCGGTCATGCCGACGGCACGCAGCATCGCCCGGGCAGGGGCGCGTTCGTAGCCCTCGGTCACCTCGGCACTGCGGCGTGGGCGCTCAGTCATGCCCCGAGAGTAGCGACGGGCGCGCCCGGCACGGAATGCTGGCAACCATGGATCGGACGTTCCGGCACGGCGGCGCAGAGCGGGCTGCAGCGGTGATCTGGATGTTGGCGTCCCTGGCGCTGGGCACCGCCCGTTGGTGGTTGCTGCCGTTGTTGATCCCCGCGCTCCTCGCCGTCCTGGGCGCCTTCCGGCGGGGGACGGATATCGACTCGGCCGGGGTGACCGTCCGTGCCGTGCTCGCCAAGCGCCGCACGCCCTGGGAAGACATCGCGGAGTTGCGACCCGACGGCGTCCGCCGGGTGCACCTCGTACGCACCGACGGCCTTGCCTTACGGCTGCCGGCGATGAATCCGAAAGACCTCGCCAAACTTCCCCGACAGGGCGCTGCGTAGGGCACTATCGGCCGCAGCCGAGAATCGCCCGACACCGGGGGGACCCACGCATGCGCATCGGAGCCAGATCGAGCAGGGTGAGTGCGGCCGGATTGCTGGCAGTTGCGCTCGCGGTCAGCGCCTGCGGCGGGAGCGGCACATCGGGCAACGCCGACAAGGGATCGTCCGGCGGCTCGACCAAGACCTCCGGCGCCAGCGCGTTCTGCGCCGAGTTGAAGACCGAGCTGAAGGGATACAACGCGGTCTTCCCCAGAGACTTCAGCAACGTCGACGAGCTCAAGCGCTACGGCGAGTTCGTCAAGAAGAGCAACGCGTCACTTGCAAAGGTCGCGCCGGCAGAGATTGCCGATGACGTGAAGTACCAAGTCTCGGTCAGCAACGCCGCTGCCGACGCCTACGCGAAGGGAACCCGTCCGTCGCAGGCGGTCGCGGCGAAGTTCCGTACCCCGGAGTACACCGCGGCCGCGAAGAAGGTGTCCGCGTACGCCAGCAGCAAGTGCGGCATCGGCCCCAGCCCGGCTCCGTCCTCGAGCTAGCCCGGCGGCCCGCTCAGTAGCCGTCGTGGACGACGTTGTCCAGCGGCTCGCCCTCGGCGTACTTCCACAGCTGACGCGACACGAGGTCGTACGCCCTGGGCAACAGGCCGCTCACCGACCCCGCGACGTGCGGGGTGAGCAGCAGGCCCGGAACAGTCCACAGCGGATGACCTGTGGGCAGCGGCTCGGGTTCTGTGACATCGAGCGCGGCACGCAACCGGCCACTGGACAGCTCGGCGACCAGGGCGTCGGTGTCGACAACCGGGCCGCGGGCGGCGTTGACCAGCAGCGCGCCGTCGGGCATGCGGGCCAGGAAAGTCGCGTCGACCATCCCCCGCGTCGCATGCGTCAGCGGCACCAGCAACACCACCACGTCCGCCGTCGGCAGCAGGTCGGGGAGTTCCGAGACGGCGTGCACGCCGTCGCGACTCGTACGCGCTACGCGCACCACCTCGACGTCGAACGCGTCCAGCCGCCGGGCGAGGGCTGCGCCGATGGCGCCTGATCCGACGATGAGCACCCGCTTGCCGGCCAGCTCGTCGGTGCCGGTGAAGTCCCACCGGCCAGCCGCCTGCGCCACCGCGAAGCGGGGAAACTCGCGCAGCGAGGCCAGCACGGCCGTCATGGCCCACTCCGACGTCGAGCTCGAATGCACTCCCCGGGCATCGCACAAGGTGACGCCGACCGGCAGGCGGCCGGCCCACGCATCCGCACCGGCCGTGAGCAACTGCACCACCGTCAACGTCGACATCTTGCCGGCCGTGGCGAGCAGGTCAGCGCTGGACAGGAACGGCGGCACCCAGAACTCGACGCCCTCTGCCGGGAGGGGCAACTCGCCGGTTCCGTCCCAGATCTCGAGCCTGACCTCCTCGGGCACGTCCCCGAGCAGGGCAATGCCCTCATGATGAGCCAATAGGACCTGCATCCGGTCACCCTATGAGGGGGGTGTCCATCTGGTCACAACGGACCACGAAACCGGACCATTCGGCCTCCTGTGCAGGTCAGCGAATTGCGGAAGAGTTCGCCCCGGTCACACATAGCGCCTATGGTTCTGGTTCCTCGACCTTCATTGGATGTCTCACATGCGTCGTCGCCTGTCCTCCACCGGCCTCGCCATCGCCCTGGCCGCACTCATCGCCGCCGGGCTGGCTCTCGTCGGGCAGCCGGCCCAGGCAGCCAGCACGACCATGCTCGGTGGCTGGTCCAAGAACTGGAAATGGTACGACCCGAACATCGGCCCGGTGCAGATCTACCGCGGCTACGACGCCGGTTTCAACTTCGCGACCTGGGGCCTCACCGATGCGGCCATGGCCCACCCCACCGCCCCGGCATATGACTACTCCTTCAACCTCCCGCCGGGCGAGGTGGCCCTCGGCCTGCACGACGCCGAGTTGAACACGTTCATCGCCTCGACCCCCACGAACATCATCCTGACCAACTATCACGAGCCCGAGCAAGAGATCGAAGCCGGGATGTTCACGTTCCAGCAGTACCGCGACGCCATCACGCGCCTAGCCACCCTCGTCCACGCTCAGAACGCCCTCGACGGTGGGACCCGGCGCGTGTCGGTCATGTTGATGCGCACCACCTTCATCGGCTTCAAGGGCCGCAACGCCGAGAACTACTGGCCCACGGTCAACGGCGTGAACAGTGCCGATCTGCTCTCGGTCGACACGTACTCCCAGCCGCACGCCACGGGCACCGCGGGGTATCCGATCGGCTACACCGACGGGGTCAACTGGCTCAGCCCGACCACGATGCTCGGCCCGACGATCAAGTTCGCCGCCGCCCACAACACCCCCTGGGGCGTCTCGGAGTTCGGCTTCCTCGAGGACACCCACAATCCGAAGCGCAAGGGCGATGCGATCACGGCTTTCGTCGCCTACGCGAAGCTCAAGGGCGCCGTGATGTGCGAGTACTGGGACTCGGTGGGCGGTCGCGCCGACTGGGAGTTGCGGTGGAGCAACCCGCCCATTCCCTCGCAGTCGAACACCTCCTACGCCGCAAAACAGTGGATCGCGGCAGTCAACGCCCCCTGAGTAGGCAGTGCAGGTCCGGCATCATCGGTGGATGGACCGGCCGCGTCGGGTTCGCCTCAGCGCCCTGATCGCCCTGCTCGCCGTCACAGCGTGCACCGGCGAGTCGGCCCCGAGCCGCTCCAACGCTGGTACGACACCGGGCGTGACAGTCCTTGCCCACGGCCTGGCTGCACCATGGGGGCTCGCCTTCCTGCCCGACGGTTCGGCGCTGATCAGCGAACGCGACACCCGGCTGATCAAGCAACTGCGCCCGGACGGGTCGGTCCGCATCGTCCAGCGCGTGGACGAAGCCGATTCATCCGGTGAGGGCGGCCTGCTCGGCATCGCCGTCGCCCCGACGTACGCCCAGGACCACTTGGTCTACGCCTACTACACGACCGGATCGGACAACCGCATCGCCCGCTTCCGACTCGGGGAGCGGCCGCAGCCGATCGTGACCGGCATCCCGGTCTCGGGTATCCACAACGGCGGCCGGCTGGCCTTCGGTCCGGACGGCTACCTCTACGCGGGTACCGGGGACGCCTCCGAGCGGGGCAGATCCCAGGACCTGGCCAGCTTGGGCGGGAAGATCCTGCGGGTGACACCGGAGGGGCGGCCGGCGCCGGGAAACCCGTTCGCCGGCTCGCTCGTGTGGAGCCTGGGGCACCGCAACGTGCAGGGCTTGGCCTGGGACTCGGCCGGGCGGTTGTACGCCTCGGAATTCGGCCAGAACCGCTTCGACGAGGTCAACCTCATCCGGCCGGGCGGCAACTACGGCTGGCCGGCCGTCGAGGGTCGAGGCGGCGGCGGCCGGTTCGTCCAGCCGCTGATCACCTGGGCTCCGCGAGATGCCTCGCCGAGCGGTGCGGCCATCCTCGA
>JBAVXU010000394.1:0-8183 GCA_049698415.1 Mycobacteriales bacterium | reverse complement strand
GCACCGGGCCTTGCCGGCTGGATGGCGACGGGGCGACCGCGGGCGCGCCGCCGACGGGGGCGCCCGCAGCTCCGATGACGATGGCCACGTCGATCTCCGAAGTGCGTATCGCCGTCACCAGTCGTTGCACGAACTCCGGACGCACTCGCACAACGATCGCAAGGTCGGCGCCACCTCCGGACAGGCCGGAGCTGGGTGGTCGTACCTCCTGCACCGGAACACCGGCGAGGACGCGCTCGGTCGTGCTGCCCGCGTTTCCGGTCGCCGACTTGGTGGTGGCAAAGACATCGATGAGCTGACCCCGGCGTAGGGCGGCCGGCGCGTGCATCAGCGGCACCGGCAGGCTGATCAGCCGACCCTGGGGCGAGGAGGTCAGCGCGGACCGGGGCAGCAACTCCCCCGCACCGACCGACCGGGTCAGCGTGCGACCGGTCAGCGCCGCCGAGGCTCGCACGTAGCGATCCGCGTCGGTGACGAGCCGCACCCGAACAGGCCGCAGGTCGTCGGCGGCAAGCGTCGTCCCGGCGGCCAGATCACGGCTGACAGCCCAGACGCGCACCGATGCGTCGGCGGCCGACACGACCCGCGCGCCAAGAAACACCGACGCGAGCACCAGGACAACTCCGGTGACGACCCGGAGGTCGAGCCACGATGTGCGCCGGATCCGACGAGCCGGTGGTGACGAACCGGGCGACCCGACAGCGGGAGCGGCCAAGGGCAGCACGCTGGGTTCGGTCATGCGGGCAACCCCTTAATGCGACAGTTGGCATCGTATGGTGCCTTACCGGGCGCATTCCGGGAAGTCGGTCGTCCACAGTCGATCGAGGTGTGGACGGTGGCAGGTGCCCACCGGTCCGTGCTGCCACACTTGATGGCAACCACGCGCTACCGGAGGGCAACGAATCCACATGGATCAGGGTGGGATGGCGCAGAGGCGATTCCTACAGCTGGCCGACGTAGCCGAGATCCTGAACATCTCCGCGGCCCAGACCTACGCGCTCGTGCGCAGCGGCGACCTGCCCGCCGTCAAGATCGGTGGGCGTGGCCAGTGGCGGGTGGAGCAGGCACGCCTCGAGGAGTACATCGAGCGGATGTACGACCAGACACGTCAGTTCGTCGCCGACCACCCGCTGGTCAAGGAGGATGCAGAGATCGGGCCGCACGGGTCAACCCGCTCGCACAACCCCGATCGCCCGGATCGGAACGGTTAAGACCTGCTGGACCGCACTCCTGCGGCGTGGCTCCCCCGGCTGATGCTGAGCGATCTCGGCGAAGTCGGCACCGATGCGGTCCAGGGTGCCCGACACTCGATCGCCGTCGACGGTCGTGAGCACCACCTCCGCGCGGTTTCGGGCCAAGCCGCGCAACGCGTGGCGCAAATCCAGCGCCGCAGCAACATGGCCCTCACTGCCCGGAGCCGACGAATGCGCGCCGAGCCCGCCGATCAACCGGACCTGAGCCAGCGGTACGAGCGCGGAGCCGGTGGTCTCGCCGATCAGCACCCAGTCGCTACCGACCTCGGACAGGATGCCGGCGACGGTGTGACCACCGGACAATGTGAAGTGCACCGGATGTCCCAGCGCCGGGCGAAGGCGGTCGACGAGGCGTAGCGAGCCGAACTCGCGGCGGGTGCGATCGGCGACCTCCAGTCGCAGGTCAGCCGACTCCGCCGCGGCCAACTCGCCCTCGAGGTCGCTGAAGAAGGCATCCCACCGCTTGTCGGTCACCGCAATCTCCCCCGTTCGGACGGCATTTCAGCCGGCCGCGCCGCCCTGCTCCCGTCGGTCCCACACGCTACGCCGCCCGATCCACAGGCCTGATCGGGTGGATTGACCACACGTTATCTCCCGTGTACCAAGGTAAACACAAGTAAACGAAGGCAAGGGGATCGAACGTGGAGCCGGATCGGGTGCGGTTGGTGGTCGTCGTGGCGGGCCTCTTTGCGGCAGCGCGCGCTCTCGCCTGGATGACTCCACCGCCGGCCGTCCTGGTCGAGACGCTTCGGCAGCCTGAGGTGACTGCCGAGGCCGCCGGCATCGACGTCGTCGTCCTGGCCGCGGCAGGTGCGGCCTGCTGGCTGGCATTGACCTGGCTGGTCGTGGCCCTGGCAGCAAGCGCCGCCGCGTCATTGCCCGGTCGGTGCGGCTCAGTCGCCGGCAGGGTCGCCGGAGCGACCATCCCTCCCTCAGCCCGGCGGTTGGTCGCGCTGGCAGTGGGTTTCGCTGTGATTGCCACACCCGGCGTGACACCGGCGACGGCCTCACCATTGCCGCCGTCACAGGTGAGCACGACAACCCCCGACCTTGACTGGCCGGTGACCTCCGGCCCACCGGTCACCCCGGTTAACCAGGCCTCCCGCAAGCCATCGACGCCGGCCGAGCCCCGCGCTGTGAGATCGGCCGCCGATGTCGTCGTACAACCCGGGGACTCCCTTTGGTCAATCGCTCGCCAGCACCTGCCGGCAGGCGGCGACGACTCGCAGACCGCAGCCGAGTGGCCGCGGTGGTACGCGATCAACCGGGCGGTCGTGGGATCCGATCCCGACCTGCTTCTCCCCGGCCAGCGCCTGCACCCGCCCGTCAACCCTCCCGGAGGACAGCCATGACCCTTGCCGCGCTGGCGACCGTGCCCGCCTACCCACGAGTGCGGCCGGTCCCACGGATCGAGCCGCCCTTCGACGACGAGCAGGCGCCCCGACTGCGCATCCTCCCACCGCACGTCGAGGATCTGCTCCCCTTCGAGCCGCATCAGCAGGCGCTCACCGCGGGTGACGGCTTCGACCGCATGCCCACCTCACGAGCCGACCTCGGTGATCCCCGACCGTGGGCCGGCAGGCTCATCCTGGCAACCCTCGAAGCGCTGGCCGGACGCCGTCCGGTGCAGCAACTCATGCCCTGGACCGACGATGCCGTCTACGCCCAGATCAGCCGGACGGTGCGGCGACGGGCCGTCCGCACTGTCCCGGGCGCCATCCGATCGCTACATATCGGCGAGCCGGCTGACGGGATTGCCGAGGTGTGTGCCGTCGTGTCGGGCGCCGGCCGCACCCGGGCCGTGGCGGCGCGGCTCGAGGGGTCCGACGGCAGATGGCGCTGCACGGCCCTGCGCCTGCTCTGACCGAGATGTGCCGCCGCGGCGTGCGCTGCGGGTTCAGGCGGCGGCCGCGGGTGCCGAGTAGGACAACATGGCCGGATCGTCAGAAGCTGGTTTGGGGCGGTTCGTCCGTCTTGCTTCCGCCGTGCTGGTCGCCGCCCTGCTCCTGCTGGGCGTGGCATTGCAGCAACGGTGGGGCGGCGACGCCGGCGTCAAGGCGGTCGACGATCTCTCCCAGTTCGGTTTCGCCTGGGTTGCCGCCGCCATCTGTTTCCTGACCTGGCGGCGCTCCGGGCCCGATCGGCGGCGAAGTTGGGCCGCCGTGACCATCGCGCTGTTCTGCTGGGGCTTCGGCGCCTTGATGTGGTGCTACTACGAGTTGCTGGCCAACCACGACACCCCGTTCCCGTCGTTGGCCGACGCCGGCTACCTGCTCTTCGTACCCGCGGCGGTCACCGCATTGTGGTGCTACCCCGGAGCGGGCCGGAGTGGTCGTGCCCGGATCAGATTGGCCCTCGACGGCGCGACCGTTGCCACTTCGCTTCTCGTTCTGACCTGGGTTGCCAGCCTCGGAACGATCTTCGACGCCGGTGGCAGCAGCGCGTTCGCCTTCTCAGTGTCACTCGCCTACCCGCTTGCCGATCTCGGCCTGCTGACGATCGCCATCCTGGTGCTGACACATTCCGGCGCCGGGCGGCGGCTGCCCCTGGTGCTGCTGGGCTGTGGCATGGCCGCGATGGCTGTTGCGGACAGCTTTTTCGGCTACCTGGTGGCGACCGGCGCCTACTCCACCGGCGTGCTGAGCGACCTCGGCTGGCCTGCGGCGTTCGTCCTGCTGGCGATCGCCGGCATGCTCGACCGCGGAGCCGGCGAGGGCGCACAAGATTCCCGGTTGCCCTCCCGGCTGCGCGTCTTCCTGCCCTACATCGCCATTCCGTTCGCGGCCGTGATCGTGGGCAAGCAGCTGCTGACCGGTGCTCACATCGACAGGGTCGAAGCCGGCGTGCTGGTCGTTCTCGTCGGGCTGATCTTCATCCGCCAACTGGTCACGCTCGGCGAGAACAACCATCTCGTGGCCGAGTTGGGGACCGCGCGAGACCAAGCACTCGACGCGTCCACGATGAAATCAGCGTTCCTCGCCAACATCAGCCACGAGATCCGGACACCCATGAACGGCGTCCTCGGCATGACCGACCTGCTGCTGGACAGCGACTTGACCGAGCGCCAGGTCGAGCAGGCGCGGCTCATCCATACCTCGGGCAACGCGTTGCTCCACCTGATCGACCAGGTACTCGACTTCTCCAAGATCGAGTCCGGTCGCCTCGAACTCGACGAGACGGAGTTCGACCTGCACGACCTGGTCTCCGATGTCTGTGAACTTCTTTCGCTGCAGGCTCACGGCAAGGGACTCGAGTTGCCGCTGATGGTTGACGACGGTGTCCCCACCCGGGTTCTCGGCGACGGTGGAAAGTTGCGGCAGGTGCTCACCAACCTGGTGGGCAACGCGGTGAAGTTCACTGACGCCGGTGAGGTCGGCGTCACCGTACGGCTCGGCGGCCGCCCCGGCACCTTGGAGTTCTGCGTGTCCGACACCGGCCCGGGCGTCGATCCAGCGCGGCTCGAGGCGCTCTTCGAGCCGTTCTCACAACTCGATGCGTCCACTACCCGCCGCTTCGGCGGCACCGGGCTGGGCTTGACCATCTCTCGCCAGCTCGTACGGCTGATGGGCGGCGAACTCGATGTCGACACCGCGCCCGGGCGTGGCAGCTCATTCCGATTCGAGGTACGCCTCCGCGCCGTTGGGATGGAGAACCTCCCGGGCATGTCCCCGACAGCTCAGGATCGGGCTGCTGTACGTGTCCTGGCCGTTGATGACAATGCGACGACGCGCCTCGTCCTCTCGACCTACCTCGGCGCAGTCGTGTCAGACGTGGTCCTGGTCAACGACGCCGAGCAGGCCGAGCTCGCGATGCGCATTGCCGCAGACCGTGCCGCGCCGTTCGACATCGTCATCATCGATGAGGTGATGCCCGGGACGTCCGGAGTCGAGCTGGCACGCCGCATCCGCAGCGATCCGCGACCGGAGCACCCTGCACTTCTGCTGCTGCGCACCCCAGGTTCGGCGTCGCCCGACACGACCGGCCCCGAAGACTGCGAGCTCCTCGACAAGCCGTTGCGTCGGGGCCGCCTCGAGGCAGCGATCTCCCGCGCGACGCAGCGCAATTCGCTGCCGGTCGTGCGCCGATCCGGTTCCGACGCAGACGCCGGCTCAGTCGTCGCCCCTGCCGCGCGCATCCTGCTGGTCGAGGACAACCGCGTCAACCAGCTGGTGGCAGTTCAGATGCTCGCCCAGCTCGGTCATTCGGTCGACGTAGCCGACAACGGCTTGACCGGCCTGGTCGCGATAGATACTCATTCCTACGACCTGGTGCTGATGGATTGTCAGATGCCGCTGATGGATGGCTACGCCGCCACGACCGAACTGCGTCGCCGCGAGCGCGCCGAACCCGGACGGCATCTTCCGGTGATCGCCATGACTGCCAACTCCCTGCTCGGGGAGCGAGCGCACTGCCTGGCCGCCGGCATGGACGACTACCTGACCAAGCCCTTCCGGATGCAGCAACTCAACGAGGTGATCGACCGGTGGCTGCCCGAGCGCCGGGAGACCGAACGCGCTGCTGTCTGACGCAGGCTGGAGCCAGGGACTAGGCCGAGGTCGGTGCCCCGTGGCAGCGCTTGTACTTCTTGCCGGAACCACACGGGCACGGCGCGTTGCGGGACGGCTCGCTGCCGACTGCTTGCCCGGGCGCGATCTGACGTTCACCGGCAGCCAGCGTCGAACGCGGTCCGACCGGTCCGGTGCTGTCCTCGCGGACGACAGCCGCGCTCGGATCGCCGTCGACACTCGGTGCGGTGTAGAGCAGGTTGGCCGGCCGGGCCGGCGCCTCCAGGCCCTTGGCATGCAACTCGGGGGCATGACCTGCGTGAACGATCTCCTCGGCGGCGCTGAGCGCCGGCTCCTCGGAGTCCTCGGCCTCATCCACCGGCTCGTCCACCTCGACCTCGATGTGGAACAGGAAGCCGACCGACTCCTCCTTGATGCCCTCCATCATCGAACCGAACAGGTCGAAGCCTTCGCGTTTGTACTCGACCAGCGGATCGCGCTGTGCGTAGGCCCGCAGCCCGATTCCCTCCTGCAAGTAGTCCATCTCATAGAGGTGCTCGCGCCACTTGCGGTCGACGACCGACAGCAAAACGCGGCGCTCGAGCTCTCGCATGACCTCTTCGCCGAGCTCCTCCTCGCGCCGGTCGTAGGCCTCATGTGCATCCGCCCGGAGTTGCTCGTCGAGGAACTCAGCGCTGAGAGCACTGCGGTCGCCGCCGGCCTCGGCCTCCAACTCCGCGATCGTGACCCCGACCGGATAGAGCTGACCCAGCGCGGTCCAGAGCTGGTCGAGATCCCAATCCTCGGCGTAGCCCTCCGCGGTGGCACCTGAGACGTAGGCAGCGACGACGTCGTCGATCATGTTGCGGATCTGCTCGTGCAGATCCTCGCCGGCGAGCACCTTGCGACGCTCCTCGTAGACGACAGTGCGCTGAAGGTTGAGCACCTCGTCGTACTTGAGGACGTTCTTGCGGATCTCGGCATTCTGTTGCTCGACCTGGGTCTGGGCCGAGCGGATCGAGCGGGTGACGATCTTGGACTCGATCGGCACCTCGTCGGGGATGTTGAGCCGGTCCATGATCGACTCGACGGCGGTGGCGTTGAAGCGTTGCATGAGCTCGTCACCTAGCGACAGATAGAAGCGCGACTCTCCCGGGTCACCCTGCCGCCCGGACCGTCCGCGCAGCTGGTTGTCGATGCGCCGTGACTCGTGGCGCTCGGTGCCCAGCACGTACATCCCGCCGGCCCCGACGACCTCTTCGCTCTCGGCCTCGACGGCAGCTTCGGCCTTCTCCAGCGCGGCCGGCCAGGCGGCTTCGTAGCCCTCGGGATCGTCCTCGGCCGACAGCCCGCGCGCGCGGAGTTCGGCGGCGGCGAGGAACTCCGCATTCCCACCGAGCATGATGTCGGTGCCCCGGCCGGCCATGTTCGTGGCCACGGTGACCGCGCCCTTGCGACCCGCCTGGGCCACGATGGCAGCTTCCTTGTCGTGCTGCTTGGCGTTGAGGACCTCGTGTGGAACGCCACGGCGAAGCAGCATGCCGGAAAGAATCTCGGACTTCTCGACGCTCACGGTGCCGACCAGCACCGGCTGACCCTGCTCGACCCGCTCGGCGATGTCATCGACGACAGCCTCGAACTTCGCCTTCTCGGTCTTGTAGACCACGTCGGGCTTGTCGAGCCGGATCATCGGCCGATGCGTCGGGATCGGCACGACGCCGACCTTGTACGTCTTCTGGAACTCCGCAGCCTCGGTCATCGCGGTGCCGGTCATCCCGGCCAGCTTGTTGTAGAGACGGAAGTAGTTCTGCAGGGTGATCGTGGCCAGGGTTTGGTTCTCGTCCTTGATGTTGACGCCCTCTTTGGCCTCGATCGCCTGGTGCATGCCCTCGTTGTATCGGCGGCCGTGCAGCACCCGACCGGTGAACTCGTCGACGATGAGCACCTCGCCGTCGACCACGATGTAGTCACGGTCGCGTTTGTAGATCTCGGCGGCCTTGATGGCGTTGTTGAGATAGCCGACCAGCGGCGTGTTGACCGCTTCGTAGAGGTTGTCGATGCCGAGTTGGTCCTCGACCTTCTCGACCCCGATCTCCATTATGCCGACGGTGCGCTTGCCCTCGTCGACCTCGTAGTCCTCGTCACGCTTGAGCTTGGGGATGATGCGGGCGAACTCTTGGTACCACCGGGCACTCTGCTCGGCCGGGCCGCTGATGATCAGCGGGGTCCGCGCCTCGTCGATGAGGATGGAGTCGACCTCGTCGACGATCGCGAAGTTGTGGGTGCGCTGGACGCACTCCTCGATGGAGCCGGCCATGTTGTCGCGGAGGTAGTCGAAGCCGAGCTCGTTGTTGGTGCCGTAGGTGATGTCGCAGGCGTAGGCGATCCGCCGCTCGTCGGGCCGCATCTCGGGAAGGATCACGCC
>JBAVXU010000393.1:0-21834 GCA_049698415.1 Mycobacteriales bacterium | reverse complement strand
GTCAGGTCCTGGGACGTTCCGTACCCGCCCGTCAGGTGGCGGGCTCGAGCAGCTGAGTTTCGTCAGCGGGCCGGCCGCGCGCGCACCGCGCAGGTGAGCCGTGCCGTGCAGATCCGGCGGCCGGACTCGTCGGTCATCTCGATCTGGTAGCTCGCCACCGTCGACCCCTCGTGCAGTGCCGTGCACACGCCGGTGATCAGGCCGTCACGCGCCGCCCGGTGATGGGTGGCGTTGATGTCGATCCCGACGGCGATGCGATCCGGTCCGGCGTGGACGGCGGCGGCGATCGAGCCCAACGCCTCGGCGAGTACGCAGGAAGCACCGCCGTGCAGCAGGCCGTAGGGCTGCCGGTTGCCGCTGACCGGCATCGTCGCGACCACTCGACCTGGAGCGACCTCGATCAACTCGATGCCGAGCTTGTCGTTGAGTTGCTCCGGCTGACTGTTGATGTGCGCGAGCAACTCCTGCAAGGCGTCCACCGATGACTCCGATCTGCGCATAAAGGTGTCGGACCTCGAGACTAGAGTCGCGGGTTGTGACCGCGCCTCCGGTCCCCGTGTCGGGGATCTCCCGCCTACTCCTCCTCGACGGCCATTCGCTGGCCTATCGCGCCTTCTTCGCCCTGCCGGTGGAGAACTTCTCGACGACGACCGGCCAGCCGACCAATGCGGTCTACGGCTTCACGTCGATGCTGATCAACGTCCTGCGCGACGAGCAGCCATCGCACCTCGCCGTCGCCTTCGACCTGTCGCGCACGTCCTTCCGCACCGAGCAGTTCGCCGCATACAAGGCCAACCGGGCCGAAACGCCGACGGACTTCAAGGGCCAGGTCAGCCTGATCCAGGAGGTGCTCGAGGCGCTGCGCATCCCGGTCGTGACGGCCGAGGGCTACGAAGCCGACGACGTCATAGCCACGCTGGCCACGCAGGCCGAAGCCCTCGGGATCGACACCCTGATCTGCTCGGGTGATCGCGACTGCTTCCAGTTGGTCACCGACCACGTCACCGTTCTCTATCCCAAGCGGGGCGTTTCGGAGATGTCGCGGATGACACCGGAGGCTGTTCAGGAGCGCTACGGACTTTCCCCCACGCAATATCCCGACTTCGCCGCGCTGCGCGGCGATCCCAGTGACAACCTGCCGAGCATCCCGGGGGTGGGGGAGAAGACCGCGGCCAAGTGGATCCGTGAATTCGGTTCACTCGACGAACTCGTGGCGCGTGCCGACGAGGTGCCCGGCAAGACGGGTGATGCCCTGCGCGAGCACCTTGGTGCGGTGATGCAGAACCGCCGCCTCACCGAGTTGGTCCGCGACGTCGCGCTGCACGTCCACCCGGGCGAGCTCACGATGGCGCAGTGGGACCGCGACGAGGTGCACAAGCTGTTCGACACCTTGCAGTTCCGGGTGCTGCGCGACCGGCTCTGGGCGACCCTCAGCGCCGCCGAGCCCGAGGCGGACTCCGGCTTCGATGTCGAGGGCGGCCTGCTCGGCCCTGGCGATGTCGCCCAATGGCTCGACGAGAACGCGCGGTCGGGCGCGCGGATCGGGGTGTCCGTCCGGGGTTCCTGGGGCCGCGGCACCGGCAGCGTGCAAGGCGTGGCACTTGCCGTCGAGGGCGGCGCGGGCGCCTACGTCGACGCCGAGCAGGCGATCGAGGAGGACGAGAAGGCCTTGCTCGACTGGCTGACCGATCCGGCCGTCCCCAAGGCGGTGCACGATCTCAAGGGACCGTTGCTGGCGCTGCGCAATCGCGGCTGGGATCTGGCCGGCGTCACCAGTGACACCGCACTGGCTGCCTATCTTGCGCTGCCCGGGCAGCGCTCGTTCGACCTCGCCGACCTGGCGCTGCGCTATCTGCGCCAGGAGTTGCGCTCCGACACCGAGGCCGACGGCCAGCTCACCCTCGACGGCGGAGAGGAGCAGGCGGACGAGGCGGTGGCCGGCACCGAGATCGTGCGGGCGCGGGCCGTGGCCGACCTCGCCAAAGCGCTCGACACCGACCTCGAGGAGCGCAGCGCCACCGCACTGCTGCGCGACATGGAGCTTCCGCTGGCCGACGTGCTGGCCAAGATGGAGGCGGTCGGCATCGCGGTCGACCTCGATGTCCTGCACGAGCTCGAATCCGACTTCGCCGCCGGTGTCCGCGATGCCGCCGAAGCCGGTTACGCCGTCATCGGCCGGGAGTTCAACCTCGGCTCACCCAAGCAACTGCAGGGCATCCTGTTCGACGAGTTGGGGCTGCCCAAGACCAAGAAGATCAAGACCGGGTTCACCACCGACGCCGAGGCGCTGGCCGGGCTCTACGAACAGACCGGCCACCCGCTGCTCGAGCACCTGCTGCGCCATCGCGATGTCGCGCGGCTCAAGACCGTCGTCGACGGACTGCTGCCGATGGTCGATGACCAGCAGCGGATCCACACCACGTTCAACCAGACGATCGCGGCGACCGGCCGGCTCTCGTCGACCGACCCCAACCTGCAGAACATCCCGATCCGCACCGCCGAGGGCCGGCAGATCCGGCGCGCGTTCGTCGTCGGGGCCGGCTACGAATCGCTGATGACCGCCGACTACAGCCAGATCGAGATGCGGATCATGGCCCACCTGTGTGCCGACGCGGGGCTGATCGAGGCCTTCGAGTCGGGGGAGGACCTGCACACGTTCGTCGCTTCACGAGCCTTCGGCATCCCGCCCGAACAGGTCGACCCGGAGTTGCGCCGGCGCATCAAGGCGATGGCCTACGGCCTGGCCTACGGACTGTCCGCCTACGGACTGGCCCAGCAACTCAAGATCACTCCCGACGAAGCGCGCTCACAGATGGAGGCCTATTTCGAGCGCTTCGGCGGAGTGCGCGACTACCTCCGCAACGTCGTGGTCGAGGCACGCGGGACCGGCTACACCGAGACGATCCTGGGCCGCCGCCGCTATCTCCCCGACCTGACCAGCGACAACCGGCAGCGCCGCGAGATGGCCGAGCGGATGGCGCTCAACGCGCCGATCCAGGGTTCGGCCGCCGACATCATCAAGGTGGCCATGCTCGGCGTCGATCGCGCTCTACGCGACGCGGGGCTCAAGTCGCGGATGCTCCTGCAGGTGCATGACGAGTTGGTCTTCGAGGTGGCCGCCGGTGAGCAGGAGACGCTCGACGCCCTGGTGCGACAAGAGATGGGCTCCGCTCACAGCCTGTCGGTGCCACTCGAGGTGTCGATCGGCGTCGGCCACACCTGGGACAGCGCCGCTCACTAGCCGGGCGCCGATCCCGCCGTCATGCCGGCAGACAACGCATCCTTCTGGCAGACGTAGATCGCCGTCCCCGGCAGCAGTCGGCCACGCAGCGGGCTCCACTGACCCCAGATGTGCTCGTGGCCCTCGGGCCACTCCGGCTCGATCAGGTCGACCAGTCGAAGGCCCGCCGCGGCGATCTCACGGACCCGGTCGCCCAGGGTTCGGTGGTGCTCGACATAGATCGCCGCGCCGCTGACGTCGACCTCGACGTACGGCGTCCGGTCGAAGTACGGGATCTGTGCGACCAGCCCGTCGGGGCCGGGGTCGTCGGCGAAGATCCAGCGCAGCGGATGGGTTGCCGAGAACACCCAGCGGCCGCCGGGCCGAAGCACCCGGGCGACCTCCCGCATCAGCAGCGCCGAGTCGGCCACGAACGGCACGGCACCGAAGGCCGAGCACGCCAGGTCGAACGATTCCGCGGCGAACGGCAGCGCGCAGGCGTCGGCCTGGGCGATCGGCACCCGTACGCCGGTGCGCCGCGCGCCCGCGATCGCCTGGTTCAGCATCCCTGCGGAGAGGTCGATCCCGATCGCCACCGCGCCGGCGGTCCGCAGCCAGCGACTGCACGACGCAGCGCCGCAGCCCACCTCGAGCACGCGGCGCCCGTCGACCGGCCCGAGCAGCCCTGCCTGCTGCTCGTCGAGCCCCTCCGGGCACCACACGAACCGGGAGTCACCGAGGAAACCGCCGTGTTCGGCCTGATAGGCAACGGCATCGCCGTCCCACCAGTGGCGGTTGGCTCGTACCGTTTCTGCCTGACCGGCCGCGCGGCGGGCCACGCGTGCTTCAGCGCCTTCCGCCGGGGCCGGCTCGCCCGTCGTGCCCACCGGACCCCCTTAATTGACCCTCGTTGGCAACCGCCCGTACGATGTCAGATGCGCTGTGTGCCTGCGCAGCTTCACAGGAGCAGGCCGCGCTCGTCAGGAATCGTTCAGTCGTCCCGCGCCCAGCGGTTGGCTGTGCGCACAGGCGACCCGGGCTCGCGGCGTGCTCATTCCACCCCATTGTCCACCCCGGAGTCACCAACCCACATGACCATCGCCACCGAAACCACCGAACCGGCCGACGGCGCCACCGCCACCCCGCAGGTCGCCGTCAACGACATCGGTTCGGCTGAGGACTTCCTCGCCGCCATCGACGAGACCATCAAGTACTTCAACGACGGCGACGTCGTCGAAGGAACCATCGTCAAGGTCGACCGAGACGAGGTGCTGCTCGACATCGGATACAAGACCGAGGGCGTCATCCCTTCGCGTGAGCTGTCGATCAAGCACGACATCGACCCCAATGAGGTCGTCAAGGTCGGAGACCAGGTCGAGGCCCTTGTCCTGCAGAAGGAGGACAAGGAAGGCCGGCTCATCCTGTCCAAGAAGCGCGCGCAGTACGAACGCGCCTGGGGCACGATCGAGAAGATCAAGGAAGAGGACGGCATCGTCACCGGCACGGTGATCGAGGTGGTCAAGGGCGGCCTGATCCTCGACATCGGACTGCGCGGCTTCCTGCCCGCGTCCCTCGTCGAGATGCGCCGGGTGCGCGACCTCCAGCCCTACGTCGGCATGGAGCTCGAAGCCAAGATCATCGAGCTGGACAAGAACCGCAACAACGTCGTCCTGTCGCGGCGACAGTGGCTCGAGCAGACGCAGTCCGAGGTGCGCAGCGAGTTCCTCAACAAGCTGGCCAAGAGCCAGGTCCGCAAGGGCGTCGTCTCCTCGATCGTCAACTTCGGCGCCTTCGTCGACCTCGGCGGAGTCGATGGTCTGGTGCACGTGTCCGAGCTGTCCTGGAAGCACATCGACCACCCCTCCGAAGTCGTCGAGGTCGGTCAGGAGGTCGAGGTCGAGGTTCTCGACGTCGACCTCGATCGCGAGCGCGTCTCACTGTCGCTCAAGGCGACCCAGGAAGACCCGTGGCGGCAGTTCGCCCGCACCCACCAGATCGGCCAAGTCGTTCCCGGGCGGGTCACGAAGCTGGTTCCGTTCGGGTCGTTCGTCCGCGTCGACGAGGGCATCGAGGGCCTCGTGCACATCTCCGAGCTGGCCGAGCGGCACGTCGAGATTCCCGAGCAGGTCGTCAACGTCGGAGACGAGATCCTCGTCAAGGTCATCGACATCGACCTCGAGCGGCGCCGGATCAGCCTGTCGCTGAAGCAGGCCAACGAGGGTGCGTCCGAGGAGGGCGGCACTTTCGACCCGGCGGCCTACGGCATGGACGCCAACTACGACGAGGGCGGCAACTACATCTATCCGGAGGGCTTCGACCCGGCGACCGGGGAGTGGCTCGAGGGCTACGACACCCAGCGGGCGGAGTGGGAGCGGCAGTACGCCGAGGCGCAGGCCCGCTACGACGCGCACCAGAAGCAGATCAGTGCCGCGCAGAAAGCCGAGGCCGAGGCGGCCGAGGACACGTCGTACTCCTCGGAGCCCGCGCCGGCGGACAGCGGTGCACTGGCCACCGACGAGGCGCTGGCCGCGCTGCGGGAGAAGCTGGCCGGCGGCAAGACCTGATCCACTGAGACGCTGGACGACAGCAGCACAGACGAAGGCCCCGACGGCAACCGCCGGTCGGGGCCCTTGTCTGTGGGGGTTAGCGGTTCGTCAGCTGCTGCGCCAATGCCTCTCCGGATGTGATCCAACCGCTGGTGAGTGCGGCGAGGAGCCCGGCGCCCACGGCAAGCGCGGGACGGACCCTCCAGTTGCCGTGGTCACTCGCATGGCGGCTGCGGTAGGCGCTGTCGAGCCGCGCCTGGACCTCAGGGATGTTCCGGCAGTGACGCAGGTGCGACGGGCCGAGCCGATGCCGGCCCCCCCGCGATGACCTGCTCATTTGTGCCTCCGGTGGTGGGGGAAGTAGCCGAACGGTAACCGCGTACGGGGGCACAGTTCGGCAGGCGCGCCGGTGTGCGGTGGGTCGGCTGCACCGGCCGGGTGGATAGAGTCGGGCACTGTGCTCAGGGTCGGACTAACAGGCGGAATAGGGTCCGGTAAGTCCACGGTGGCCACCCGGCTGGCCGGGCTCGGTGCGGTGGTCATCGACTCCGACGTGCTTGCCCGGGCAGCGCTCGCGCCCGAAACGCCCGGTTTGGCAGCGGTGGTGGCGGCGTTCGGCCGCGAGGTCCTGGGCCCTGACGGCAGCCTGGACCGGGCCCGGCTGGCCGGTCTGGTGTTCACCGACGATGCGGCTCGCCAGCGGCTGAACGACATCGTCCACCCGATCGTCGGCCGGCTTGCTGCCGACATCCTCGCCGGCGCGCCGCCGGATGCGGTCATCGTGCACGACGTCCCCCTGCTGGCGGAGAACGGCCTGGCACCGGCGTACCACCTTGTGGTCGTGGTCGAGGCCTCCGAGCGGTCGCGGGTCGCACGGCTGACCGGCGACCGCGGCATGGCCGAGTCCGATGTGCTGGCCCGGATCCGCTCGCAGGCCGGCGACGACGACCGGCGCGCCGTCGCCGACGTCGTCCTCCGCAACGACGGAACGCCCGAGTCGCTGCAGGACCGGGTGGACGCCCTGTGGCGGGAGCGCATCCGGCCGTACGCCGAGCAGTTGCGCACCGGTGACGTCGTCGAGAGTCCACAGGTGAGGCTGCTGGCCTACCAGGACCGGTGGCCGGCCGAGTACGACAGGTTGGCTGCCAGACTGCGGCATCACGCGGGTCCGCTGGTGACCGAGCACGTGGGCTCGACCGCAGTCCCGGGTCTGGCCGCCAAGGACGTGATCGATATCCAGATCGCGGTGGAGTCCATGGAGCAGGCCGACCAGCTGCGCCCGGCGCTGGAAGACGCGGGTTTCCCGGCCGTGCCGGCGATTCGTGGTGACCGGCCCAAGTCAACAGAGCCTGATCCGGACCGGTGGGCCAAGCGATATCACCGGTCGGCTGATCCCGGCCGTCCGGCACACCTGCACCTGCGGGTCGCCGGTGGCCCTGGCTGGCGCTACGCGCTGCTGGTCCGTGACTGGCTGCGTACGGTTCCCGCCGAGGCGGCTGCGTACGAAGCCCACAAGCTCCGGCTGGCAGGCGAACACCCGCAGCGCCTGGACTACACCGAGGCCAAGGAGCCGTGGTTCGACGCGGCACTGCCCAGGGCCGAGGAATGGGCGCGCTCGACCGGATGGTTGCCGGCGGTGCCGGCGACCCCGGCCCCCTAGCCGGGCGGGGAGTGTCACAGTCCCGTGTGATCCTGCACGGCATGACTGACGACGCCACAGCAGCTGCCGTCCTGCGCCGCTTCTGGGAGCTGTTCGACGCCGAGGAATGGACCAAGGCGGGCGGGCTGCTGACCGACGACGTTCGCGTGGAGTGGCCGCACAGCGGCGAATTGATCCGTGGCCGGGACAACGTTCTCGCACTCAACGCCAACTATCCCGGCAGGTCCCGGATCCGTGTGCTGCAGATCGTCGGCGGAGCAGATGGTCCCGACGGCACCGTTGCGTCCGAGGTGAAGGTGACCAACGCGGGTGCCGTCTTCTGGGCCGCCTCCTTCGCCACTGTCGAGGCGGGGCGGATCCGCCACTCGAGGGAGTTCTGGGTGGATGCGCCCACCGAGGGACCGCCGCCAGGGCGCAGCCAGTACACCGCACGGCTGTGATCGGGCCGGCGCCGGGCATACCGAGCCGGTGCGCCTGGTTGGGCCAGTCGTAGCCGGCCGCACCGGCCGCTGGCGCTCGTTCGGGGCGGCACTGTCAGATCCGGCAACTATCGTGGGAGCCATGCGCGCAGTCACAGACATCGTCCCGACCCAGGGCCGGTTCGAGGTCGTCAGCGAGTTCGAGCCGGCCGGCGATCAGCCGGCGGCCATCGATGATCTCGAGGCGCGGATCCGCCGGGGCGAGAAGGACGTCGTCCTGCTGGGTGCCACCGGCACCGGCAAGTCGGCGACCACGGCGTGGCTGGTCGAGAAGCTCCAGCGGCCGACCCTGGTCATGGCGCCCAACAAGACCCTGGCCGCCCAGCTGGCCAACGAGCTGCGCGAGATGCTGCCCAACAACGCCGTCGAATACTTCGTCTCCTACTACGACTACTACCAACCCGAGGCCTACGTCCCGCAGACCGACACCTACATCGAGAAGGACTCGTCGGTCAACGACGAGGTCGAGCGGCTCCGCCACTCGGCCACCATGTCCTTGCTGACCCGCCGCGACGTCATCGTCGTCGCCTCCGTGTCGTGCATCTACGGTCTGGGCACCCCCCAGGAATACGTCGACCGTTGCGTCCGGCTGCGGGTCGGTGAGGAGATCGATCGCGACACGCTCCTGCGGCGGCTGGTTGACGTGCAGTACACCCGCAACGACCTGTCGTTCACCCGTGGCACGTTCCGGGTCCGCGGCGACACGGTCGAGATCTTCCCCGTCTACGAAGAGCTCGCGGTCCGGGTCGAGATGTTCGGCGACGAGGTGGAGCGGCTCTACTACCTCCACCCACTGACCGGCGAGGTGGTGCGTGAGGTCGGCGAGGTGCTGGTCTTCCCGGCCACCCACTACGCCGCCGGCCCCGAGCGGATGGAGCGTGCGATCCGCGGCATCGAGTTGGAGCTGGCCGACCAGCTCGCCGACATGGAGCGCAAGGGCAAGCTGCTCGAGGCCCAGCGGCTGCGGATGCGCACGACCTACGACATCGAGATGATGCGTCAAGTCGGCTTCTGCTCCGGCATCGAGAACTACTCCCGGCACATCGACGGCCGCTCAGCCGGGACAGCGCCCAACTGTCTGCTCGACTACTTCCCCGAGGACTTCCTGCTGGTGATCGACGAGTCGCACGTGACCGTGCCACAGATCGGCGGGATGTACGAAGGGGACATGAGCCGCAAGCGCACGCTGGTCGAGCACGGCTTCCGACTGCCCTCGGCGATGGACAACCGGCCGCTGAAATTCGAGGAGTTCCTGGACCGGATCGGCCAGACCGTCTACCTCTCGGCAACGCCGGGCCCCTACGAGATGGGTCGCACCGGCGGGACAACTGTCGAGCAGGTGATCCGGCCGACCGGGCTGGTCGACCCCGAAGTCGTCGTCAAGTCCACCAAGGGTCAGATCGACGACCTCGTGCACGAGATCCGGGTCCGCGCCGAGCGCGACGAGCGGGTGCTGGTCACCACGCTGACCAAGAAGATGTCCGAGGACTTGACCGACTACCTCCTCGAGCTCGGTATCCGGGTGCGCTACCTCCACTCCGAGGTCGACACCCTGCGCCGGATCGAGTTGCTGCGAGAGTTGCGCAAGGGCGACTTCGACGTCCTCGTCGGCATCAACCTGCTGCGTGAGGGTCTCGACCTGCCCGAGGTTTCGCTGGTCTCGATCCTCGACGCCGACAAGGAGGGGTTCCTGCGTTCGGGCACGTCGCTGATCCAGACGATCGGTCGTGCGGCACGCAACGTCTCCGGCCAGGTGCACATGTACGCCGACAACATCACCCCGTCGATGCAGCATGCGATCGAGGAGACGTCTCGGCGCCGCGCGAAGCAGGTGGCCTACAACGAGGCGCACGGCGTCGACCCGCAGCCGTTGCGCAAGAAGATCGTCGACATCCTCGACGGCATCTACCGCGAGGCCGCCGACAACGAGATGGTCGGCGGATCAGGGCGTCAGCAGAGCCGCGGCAAGGCGCCGGTGCCGGGTCTGAAGTCTCGGAGCGGATCAGGTGCCGGTCAGCACGCGCGCGACCTTGCCGGGATGCCGCGGGCGGACCTGGCCGATCTCATCCAGCAGCTCAATGCGCAGATGCTCGAGGCGGCTCGGGAGTTGCAGTTCGAGCTGGCGGCGCGGTTGCGTGACGAGATCGGGGAGCTCAAGAAGGAGCTGCGTGGCATGGATGTCGCCGGCGTCAGATAGCAGCTATCCCCAGCGCCCGGCACTCACAAGTTGCTTCAGCCGGTTCGCCGACAGAGCCTCCTCGCTCACCCCGCGGCCGGTTTCGGGCGCGTGCATCATCCGGCCGGGTCCCGTCGCGATGCCGACATGGTGGATCTCCTGGCCCGGCTTGGCGAAGAAGAGCAGGTCACCCTCGATCGCCTCGTCCGGCGCCATCTGCCGCGGTGCCGCAGCAGCTTGGTCGTGTGCGTCGCGCGGCACGGTGATGCCGAATCGCCGAAAGACCAGGTGCACCAGCCCGGAGCAGTCCAGTCCGAGACCACACGTGCCGCCCCACAGGTAGGGCAGGCCGCGGAACTGGTCCGCGGCCTGGAGAAGCCCACGCGCCGAGGCGACTGTCCTCGGCCCGACATCGACATCGGCCTGAGCGATCCAGGCGGGATCCGGCCGCCCCGGCAGGTGCACCGGCTGCCAGCCGGCTTGCGCCGGCCCGGCGGTCGGCAGCGTGGTCGCGAAGCTCACGTCGATGACTGCGGGCGACCCGGCCGGGGACTCATGAAGCACGGTGGTCGGGACCTTGACAACGGCTGCGTCGGTCGACGGCCGGTCCCATTCGATCAGCTGAGCCGACGGGATCCAGCCAGGATAGCCAGCCGGCTCCTTGGAGCTTGGCTGTGTCGGCACGGCAACACGGGCCCATCCGTCGCGCTCCTCCTCGACGAGGACGGAATCGCCCAGGAGTGCTTGGGACTCGACCCGGCCGTGCAGGTCGAGCCGCTCGGGCGCGAGCAGCTGGCCGGCCCACTCACGGACCTCCGACGGCACGCCGAGAGATGGCAGGTCGATCGGCCGCGGCGCCTGCGACGACGTCCACAGTGTCGCCGTTGCCACCGCGACGGCGCGTACGACGCTCACCGGGCCAGCTCGTCGATGCCCAGGCCCGGTGCGTCGGGCAGCACGACACTCGCGCCGTCGTAGTGCAGACCGCCGCGTACCGGTGAGGCAGCCAGCCACCACGCGGCGTCGAGGTCGTCGACCCCGGCGGACCCGGAGACCGTAGCCAGGCTGGCGGTGGCGCCGACACCGACGTGGCTCTCCATCATCGAACCCAGCAGCACGCCGGTGCCGGTCGCCTCGGCGACTGCGAGCAGCCGCCGGGCCGGCCCCAGACCGCCGCACTTGGCCAGCTTGACGTTGACCAGGTCGGCCGCCCGGCGCCGAACCACCTCGAGCAGGTCGCGCGCGGACCAGACGCTCTCGTCGGCGAGCACCGGTGGGTCGATGTGGGCGGTGACGTACGCCAGGCCGTCGAGGTCCCCGGCGGCCACCGGCTGTTCGACCAGCTCGAGGTCGACACCGGCGTCCTGCATCGCGCGTACGGCCCGGACTGCGGCTCGCGGCGTCCAGCCCTGGTTGGCGTCGAGACGGATCTTCGTGGCCGGTCCGGCCGCAGCGCGGATCCGGACCAGCCGATCGACATCGTCGTCGCCTCCGTCGCCGACCTTGACCTTGAGCACTCCGAAGCCGTCCTTGACCCGCTCGGCCGCGGCTCCGGCCATCTCCTCGGCGGGTCCGGCGGCAAGCGTGACGTCGGTGGGCAACCGCAGGGTGCGTGACCCGAGCAGTTGTGGCAGGGGTACGCCCAGCCTGCGGGCCACCAGGTCATGCAGCGCGCAGTCGACCGCAGATTTCGCGGCGGTGTTACCGACCACCGCCCGCGCGATTGCTGCAGAACCGTCGACCAGGTCGTCGGCCTCGCGCCCGACCACCGCGTCACGAAGCGGTCCGCCGGCGGCGGCCAGGATGCCCTCGACCGAGTCGCCGGTGACCTTCCAGGTGGCTGCGCCCTCGCCCCAGCCGGACATGCCGTCACTGTCGATCAGTTCGACCAGGACGCTCTCGATCGTGTGTACGGTGCGGATCGCCGTGATGAACGGCGTGTGCAGCGGGACGCTCAGTCGGTGCGTGACCAGGTCGCGGATCGTCACTCCGCCGACCCTAGCGAGTGCCGGTCGGACCAGGCGGCGGCGGATATCTCGCGGATGAGATCGCGTCCGTCGACTTCGGACAACCCCGTCGTGCAGACGACCAGGATGTACGCCGGAGCGTCGGGCGCCGTGATCAGCGCGGCATCGTGTTGGATCCCCTCTACCCAGCCGCCCTTGCTCGCGACCGGGACACCGGCAGGCAGCGCGGCGGGGATCTCGTCGCGGTACTCCTGCGCCGACAGCACGTCGAGCATTTCGGCGCACGAGGCCGCGGACGCGGCCCGGCTGGTGGCGAGCGCGGCCAGTATGGCCGCCAGGTCGGCCGCCGTGACCACATTCGTGATTCCGGCCGCGATCGCCGCCGTGTCGCTGATGGGTCGTCGCAGTGCCGATCGGGTCGCGCCGCATACCGCCAGCGCGCGGTCCACCGCCTGGATCGGCACCGACTCGAGCAGCAGGCTGGTTGCCAGGTTGCTGCTGCGTACGATCATCCGCCGGGCCAGCCAGCGCAGCGGCACCCTCGTGCCGATCCGCTCCCAGGGTTCCTCGTCGTTGTCGTAGCCGCGATCCATCCTGAACGTGCCGTTCACGACGGAGTCGAACTCATCGTGGACGATCACCTGCTGGTCGAGATCGAGCCGGCCTGTGTCGCTGAGCCGATAGGCCGCGACCAGGACCGCCAGCTTGATAGTGCTCGCTGCGTAGTGCTCGACATCGGCTGCGTACGACCACGCCGCAGCCGCCCCGGGCCGACCACACCAGGCAGATACCGTGCCGATCGCCAGGCGTCGCTGCAGTGCTGTGCCCCCCAGCGCGCTCACCACCCCCGTGCGCGCCACTCGGGCAACGCCGGGCGCTCGGTGCCGATCGTCGTGTCCGCGCCGTGTCCGGGATAGACCCAGGTGTCGTCGGGCAGCACAGCGAACAGTTTGAGTCCGACGTCGTTGATGAGCCTGGCGAACGCCTCGGCATCGCCGCCGGTGTTTCCGACCCCGCCCGGGAACAATGAATCACCGGTGAACAGGTGGACACTTCCGTCGGGATCGTCGTAGGCCAGCGCGATCGACCCCGGCGTGTGCCCTCGAAGGTGGATCACCGACAGCACCGACTCGCCGACCTTGACGCTGTCCCCGTCAACCACCAGCCGGTCCGGCCGTACCGGCAGGGCCGCAGCGTCGAGCGGGTGTGCGACCGTGCGTGCCCGGGTCGCCTCGGAGACGGCGGCCAGTGCCTGCCAGTGATCGGCGTGCTGATGGGTGGTCACGATTGTCCGCAGGGCCCCGGTGGGAATCACCTCGAGCAGCCGGTCGGCCTCGTTTGCTGCGTCGATGAGCAGGACGTCGCCCGTGTGCCGGCACCGCAGCACGTAGGCGTTGTTGTCCATCGGCCCCACCGCCACCTTGCTGATCTCCAGCGCGGCCAGCCGCCTGGTGTCGGCGGGCCCTCCCACGCGTACCTGACCGCTGTAGTCACTCATCGGGCCATTGTCCCGCCTGGACCGGCGGGGAAGAAACTGTCGGTCCCCCCGGCTAGATTGGAGTGACCTCTACCTTGTCACCGCGAAAGTAGGAATGTGGCCGACCGTCTCGTGGTTCGGGGGGCTCGCGAGCACAATCTTCGCGACATCTCCGTAGACCTGCCTCGCGATGCCCTGATCGTCTTCACCGGCCTGTCCGGGTCGGGCAAGTCCAGCCTCGCGTTCGACACGATCTTCGCCGAGGGTCAGCGCCGCTACGTCGAATCCCTCTCGGCCTACGCCCGGCAGTTCCTGGGCCAGATGGACAAGCCCGACGTCGACTTCATCGAGGGGCTCTCGCCCGCGGTGTCGATCGACCAGAAGTCCACCAACCGCAATCCGCGCTCCACGGTGGGCACGATCACCGAGGTCTACGACTATCTCCGGCTGCTCTATGCCAGGGCAGGCGAACCGCACTGCCCGGTGTGTGGCCGGTCGATCGCGCGGCAGACACCCCAGCAGATCGTGGATCGGGTCCTCGAATACGACGACGGCACGCGGTTCCAGGTGTTGAGCCCGGTGGTGCGAGGACGCAAGGGGGAGTACGCCGACGTCTTCGCCGACCTGCAGGTCAAGGGCTATTCCCGGGTGCGTGTCGACGGCGTCGTCCACCAGTTGACCAGCCCGCCGAGGCTGAAGAAGCAGGAGAAGCACACGATCGAGGTGGTGGTCGACCGGTTGTCGGTGAAGGCGTCGGCCAAGCGACGGCTCACCGACTCGGTCGAGACCGCGCTGCGGCTCGGTGGGGGACTGCTCACGCTCGACTTCACCGACCTGCCCGAGGACGACGCCCACCGGGAGCGCACCTTCTCCGAGCACCTGGCCTGCCTCTACGACGACCTGTCGTTTGAGGAGCTCGAGCCGCGGTCGTTCTCGTTCAACTCGCCCTACGGCGCCTGCCCCGAGTGCGTCGGTCTGGGCACCCGCAAAGAGGTCGACCCCGAGTTGGTCGTGCCCGACTCCGAGCGCACGCTGGCCGAGGGCGCGATCCAGCCCTGGTCCAGCGGCCACAATATGGAGTACTTCGGCCGTCTGCTGCAGGCTCTCGGTGACACGCTGGGCTTCGGGATGGACACACCCTGGCAGGCGCTGCCCGCCCGCGCGCAGAAGGCGGTCCTCTACGGCCACGACACCCAGGTGCACGTGCGCTATCGCAACCGCTACGGCCGCGAGAGGTCCTACTACGCCAGCTTCGAGGGAGTCGTCCCGTTCATCGAGCGCCGGCACGCGGAGGCCGAGAGCGACATCAGCCGGGAGCGTTACGAGGGATATATGCGCGACGTCCCGTGCCCCGGATGCGGCGGTGCGCGGCTCAAGCCCGAGGTGCTCGCGGTCACCCTGGGCGGACGCTCGATCGCCGAGGTCGCATCGCTGTCGATCGGTGAGTGCGCCGAGTTCCTGCGTGGGCTGGAGTTGTCGCAGCGACAGGCGATGATTGCCGAGCGGGTGCTCAAGGAGGTCAACTTCCGCCTCGGTTTCCTGCTCGACGTCGGCCTCGACTACCTGTCACTGGACCGGCCGGCCGCCACGCTCGCCGGCGGCGAGGCGCAGCGGATCCGGCTGGCCACCCAGATCGGCTCCGGCCTGGTCGGCGTGCTCTATGTGCTCGATGAGCCGTCCATCGGCCTGCATCAGCGTGACAACCACCGGCTGATCGACACCCTGCTGCGGCTGCGCGACCTGGGCAACACGCTGATCGTCGTCGAGCACGACGAGGACACCATTCGCACGGCCGACTGGGTCGTCGACATCGGCCCGGGTGCCGGCGAACACGGCGGGCACATCGTCGTGTCGGGCACCGTCGACGACCTGCTCGCGTCCAAGGAGTCGATCACCGGCGCCTACCTCTCCCGGCGCCAGATGATCCCGGTGCCGGCGGAGCGCCGCACCCAGGACAAGGGCCGGGCCCTGGTGGTCGAGGGCGCGCGAGAGCACAACCTGCGTGGGGTCGACGTGTCGTTCCCGCTCGGCAACCTGGTGGCCGTGACCGGCGTCTCGGGATCCGGCAAGTCCACGCTGGTCAACGACATCCTCTATTCGGTGCTGGCCAACAAGCTCAACGGTGCACGCATGGTGCCCGGCCGGCACAAGCGGGTCCGCGGGCTCGATGAGGTCGACAAGGTCGTCGGCGTCGACCAGTCGCCGATCGGTCGCACGCCCCGGTCGAACCCCGCCACCTATACCGGCGTCTTCGACCACATGCGACGGCTGTTCGCAGAGACCACCGAGGCCAAGGTGCGCGGCTACCTCCCCGGCCGGTTCTCCTTCAACGTCAAGGGCGGCCGCTGCGACGCCTGCTCCGGCGACGGCACCATCAAGATCGAGATGAACTTCCTGCCCGACGTCTACGTGCCCTGCGAGGTCTGCCACGGGGCGCGCTACAACCGAGAGACGCTCGAGGTGCACTTCAAGGGCAAGTCCATCGCCGACGTTCTCGACATGCCCATCGAGGAGGCCTCGCACTTCTTCGAGGCCGTCCCGCCGATCCGGCGTCATCTGCAGACGCTGGTCGACGTCGGACTGGGCTATGTCAGGCTGGGCCAGCCGGCGCCGACGCTCTCCGGGGGCGAGGCCCAGCGCGTCAAGCTGGCCAGCGAGTTGCAGAAGCGCTCCACCGGCCGCACCGTCTACGTCCTCGACGAGCCGACTACCGGCCTGCACTTCGAGGACATCCGCAAACTGCTCGGCGTCCTCGGCCGGCTCGTCGACCAGGGCAACACCGTGATCGTCATCGAGCACAACCTCGACGTCATCAAGACCGCCGACTGGGTGATCGACATGGGTCCCGAGGGCGGAAGCGGTGGTGGCGACGTCGTGGCCGCGGGCAGTCCCGAAGATGTGGCGGCAGTCGCCGCCAGCCACACGGGCCGGTTCCTGCGTCCGGCGCTGACCGATCGGCTGGCCGTGGTCAAGCGGGTGCGCGCACCCAAGAAGCGGGCCGCGGCGGCGGGCTAGCGCCGTTCCCGGGTCACCGCCACCGCAGTGCTCAAACGCTGGGTGCTCAGCGCCGGGACGCGCACGCGACGCAGCGGGTCGCCCAGGGCAGAGCAGCGAGGCGCTCGGCCGGGATCGGGGCGCCGCAGGCGTCGCAACTGCCGTACGACCCTTCCGTGAGCTTGTCCTGGGCTCGGGCCACCTCGGTGAGGACCAGGCCGAGACCGTCGTGCACGGCGACCTGCGAGAGCCGTTCGACCGCGATGCTGGTGCCCTCGCCGACCCGCTTGCCGAAGGAGATTCCTCCGTTGTCCTCGCCCGGCTTCTCCAGCTGGGTCAGCTCACCTTCCAGATCGCTGCGCTTGCGGGCCAGGATGGCGCTCACGTCGTCGGGCATGCCCCCATGGTCGCACCTGTGGTGCGAAGACACGCTCGATCGTCCTCGCGGGCCAAGCTGGCCTTGCCTGATGCTCCCGTACGGAGGCTCAGCCGTCGACGAGCAACCGGGCGATCAGGGCGTCCACCTCGGCGTCGCTGCGCTCGCTACCGGTCGGCACCCTCGCCTCGGTCGCGTCCAGGAAGCCGATGAGCGCCTCGCGGGGAATCGTCAGCCAGTAGCCGCCCCACTCGCCGAGCAGATCGAGCCGGATGCGATCGGGTGAGATGTCGGGCCGGATCCGCACCTGGCCGTCGCCGGTGGGCTCCTCGGTGCCGTATCGCAGGAAGTCCCGCAGGACCACCCAGTTGCCCCGGGGGAGCGATGGATGGTCAGGAATGGCGGTGAGTGCGAGCCGCACCGCAAGCGGATCGCCCGTCCACCAGTTCAGTCGTAGCCGGGTGGTCCGTCCGTGCCCTGAGAGATGCCGGTCGGAAATCACGATCTCGGCCGTGACGCGCCCATCGTCGTCGGTGTTGAAGATGAGGTCCCCCGTCCAACCATCGCACCGGCTGCCGCTTCAACCGGTGCTGCCAGGCAAGGCTCCCACCGACCTGTGTTCTGGACAATTCGGCGCGCCCAAGGTTGTTGTGCCGCCGCGTACGCTCGAAGCGTGCCCGATCCGTCGACGTATCGCCCGGCGCAGGGCACCATCCCCGAGCTTCCCGGCGTCTACAAGTTCCGTGACGGACGGGGCCGGGTCATCTACGTCGGCAAGGCCAAGTCGCTGCGTAGCCGGCTGTCGTCCTACTTCTCCGACCTCGCGGCACTCCACCCGCGTACCCGCCAGATGGTCACCAGTGCGGCCGGCGTCGAGTGGACCGTCGTGTCCACCGAGGTCGAGGCGCTCCAGCTCGAGTACTCCTGGATCAAGGAGTTCGACCCGCGCTTCAACGTCCGCTACCGCGACGACAAGAGCTATCCCTCCCTCGCGGTGACGCTCTACGAAGAGTTTCCGCGGCTGCAGGTCATGCGCGGGCCGAAGAAGAAGGGTGTGCGCTACTTCGGCCCGTACGCCCATGCCTGGGCGATCCGCGAGACGCTGGACCTGCTGCTGCGGGTCTTCCCGGCCCGTACCTGCAGCGCCGGCGTCTTCAAGCGGGCCGGCCAGGTCGGGCGACCGTGCCTGCTCGGCTACATCGACAAGTGCTCCGCTCCCTGCGTGGGCCGGGTGTCGGCCGATGAGCACCGGCAGATCGTGGACGACTTCTGTGATTTCATGGCCGGCCGCACCGACCAGATGCTGCGGCGGATGGACAAGGACATGCAGGTCGCGGCCGCGAACCAGGAGTACGAGAAGGCCGCCCGCCTGCGTGATGACATGGGCGCGCTCCGGCGGGCCATGGAGAAGCAGGCGGTGGTCTTCGGCGACGGGACCGACGCCGACGTCGTGGCCTTCGCCGAGGATCCCCTCGAGGCAGCGGTCAAGGTCTTCCATGTCCGCGGCGGCCGGGTCCGAGGCGAGCGCGGCTGGGTCGTCGACAAGGTCGAGGACGTCGACACCGCCGGGCTGGTCGAACAGTTCCTGCTGCAGGTCTACGGCGACGGGGGAGAGGATGTGCCGCGCGAGGTCCTCGTGCCCGCGATGCCACCCGACGCGGAGGCGCTGACAACCTGGCTGTGCGACCTGCGCGGCACCCGGGTCAGCATCCGCGTGCCGCAGCGCGGCGACAAGAGAGCGTTGATGGAGACCGTCCGGCGCAACGCCGGCGAGACCTTCGCCCGGCACAAGTTGCGCCGGGCAGGTGACCTGACTGCCCGGTCACTGGCTTTGGCCGAGATCTCCGAGGCGCTCAGCCTCGATGAAGCCCCCTTGCGCATCGAGTGCTTCGACGTGTCGCACGTTCAGGGCACCAACGTCGTGGCGAGCATGGTGGTGTTCGAGGACGGCCTGCCGCGCAAAGGCGAATACCGCAGGTTCTCGCTGCGGGAAGCGGCCGACGACACTGCCGCGATGGCCGAGGTGCTGCGCCGCAGGTTCAGCCGCTACCTCAGCGAGCGACCCGAGGCCGGCGAGCCTACCCCCGGTATCGATCCCACCACCGGCCGGCCGCGGCGATTCGCCTACCCTCCCAACCTGGTCGTCGTCGACGGTGGACTGCCGCAGGTCAACGCCGCCCGGCGAGCCCTCGACGAGTTGGGCATCGTCGACGTCGGAATCTGCGGGCTGGCGAAGCGACTCGAGGAGGTCTGGCTGCCCGGCGAGGACGTGCCGGTGATCCTGCCGCGGACCAGCGAAGGGCTGTATCTCCTGCAGCGCGTCCGCGACGAGGCGCATCGCTTCGCGATCACGTTTCACCGGCAGCGCCGGTCCAAGTCGATGCTCGAATCCTCCGTCGACGCGATCCCGGGTCTCGGCGACACGCGCCGTAAGGCGCTGCTTCGTCATTTCGGGTCACTCAAGCGGCTACGTTCGGCCGGGGTCGAGGACGTCATGGCGGTGCCGGGGATCGGACGCAAGACCGCCGAGGCGATCGTGACCGCGCTGGCCGGCACCGAGGCCGCGGCACCGGGTGTCGACCCGATCACGGGCGAGATCATCGAGGGGGATGTGTGACGGCGCCACAACGTGGGCTCGACCTGGTGATCGTGACGGGGCTGTCCGGGGCGGGTCGGAGCACTGTCGCGCTCGCACTCGAGGACGCGGGCTACTTCGTCGTCGACAACCTGCCGCAGTCCCTGGTCGAGTCGATGGTCGAGCTGGGTGAGAAGTCCGAAGGGGCGGCAAGGCGGATGGCGCTGATCCTCGACGTCCGCAGCAGAGCGTTCTCCTCCGACCTGGTCGGCACCGTGCAGCACTTGCGCGATCAGGGCTACCGCCCGCGGGTCATCTATCTCGAATCGACGGACGACGCACTCATCCGGCGCTACGGCAGTGCGCGCCGCAGGCACCCGATGCAGGGCGAAGGGCGCATCGCCGACGGCATCGCAGCGGAGCGGGACCTGCTGCTCGGTGCCCGCGGCGATGCCGACCTGGTCATCGACACCAGCGATCTCAACCCCAACGAACTGCGGGCCAGGGTGGAGGGGATCTTCGGTGACGGGGAGCAGTCCAGGCTGGTCGTGACGATGCTGTCCTTCGGGTACAAGTACGGCCTGCCCGGCGACGCCGACCTCGTCATCGACGTGCGCTTCCTGCCCAACCCGCACTGGGTGCCCGAGTTGCGGGATCAGACCGGCCGCGACAGCGATGTCAGCGAGTTCGTCCTCGGCCAGCAGGGCGCCGAGGAGTTCCTCGACTCCTACGTCGGGCTGCTGCAGAGCCTGGTGCCCGGATACGAACGCGAGGGCAAACGAGACCTCACGGTGGGTGTGGGCTGCACCGGCGGCAAGCACCGCAGCGTGGCGATCAGCGAGGAGATCGGCAAGCGGCTCAGCGCCGGCGGTGTCCCGGTGCGCGTCTATCACCGCGACCTGGGGCACGAGTGAGACCCAGGCCCGCGCCTGCCGTCGTGGCGCTCGGCGGTGGGCACGGGCTCTATGCCTCGCTGTCTGCGATGCGCAGGCTCACCGCGCACCTCACTGCGGTGGTCACCGTGGCCGACGACGGCGGGTCGAGCGGTCGCCTGCGTACCGAACTCGGTGCGCTCCCTCCCGGCGACCTGAGGATGGCCCTGGCCGCACTGACCTCCGACGACCCTTCGGCCCAGGTCTGGCGCAACCTGCTCCAGCACCGGTTCGGCGGTTACGGCGCCTTGGCCGGACACCCGGTCGGAAACCTCATCATCGCCGGGCTCGCGGAGTTGCTGGACGACCCGATTGCCGGACTTGACCGCGTCGGTGAACTGCTGGGTTCGGTGGGCCGGGTGCTGCCGATGTCACCGGTCCCGCTGGAGATCGTCGCCGACGTCGCCAGCAGCGACCCGGACTACCCCGGCCACCGGCGGATCCGCGGCCAGGTCGCTGTGGCCACCACGCCGGGCCGGGTGGTCTCTGTCCAGCTCAATCCCGCGAACCCCCCGGCCTGCGCCGAAGCGGTGCAGGCGGTGCGGGCCGCCGACTGGGTCGTGCTCGGCCCCGGCTCGTGGTTCACCAGCGTCCTGCCGCATCTGCTGGTGCCGGATCTGCGCGCGGCGCTGGTCGAGACGTCGGCCCGGCGGATCGTCACGCTCAACCTCGGACCGCAGGCCGGTGAGACGGAGGGATTCTCCCCCGCGACCCATCTGGAGGTGCTCGCCAAGCACGCCCCTGACCTGCACATCGACGTCGTACTCGCCGACGAACTCACCGGTTCGGGCGACCGGAGTTTGGTGCGTGCGGCAGAATCAATGGGAGCACGCCTGGTGCTTGCATCGGTCGCCGCGTATGACGGCAGCCAGCGGCATGACCACGATCGGCTCGCACAGGCCTATGCCGGCCTGCTCGACACCAAACCGCCGGATCCAGAACAGACAAGGTGATGTGCAGATGGCGATGACTGCCGCGGTCAAGGATGAGCTGAGTCGGCTCACCGTCACCAAGCCATGCTGCCGCAAGGCGGAGATGTCGGCGCTGCTGCGTTTCGCGGGCGGGCTGCACATCGTGGCCGGCCGCGTCGTCGTCGAGGCCGAGGTCGACACCGGAGCAACGGCTCGACGGCTGCGCCGTGAGGTGGGCGAGATCTACGGCCACCACAGCGACATCCACGTCCTGGCCGGCGGCGGGCTGCGCAAGGGCAATCGCTACATCGTGCGCATCGCGGCCGACGGCGAGGGTCTGGCGCGGCAGACCGGTCTGCTCGACGTCCGCGGCCGTCCGGTCCGCGGCTTGCCGCCGCAGGTCGTCTCCGCCGGCATCTGCGACGCCGAGGCGGCCTGGCGGGGCGCGTTCCTGGCCCACGGCTCGCTGACCGAGCCGGGCCGGTCCTCGTCGCTGGAGATCACCTGCCCCGGCCCGGAGG
>JBAVXU010000392.1:0-4343 GCA_049698415.1 Mycobacteriales bacterium | reverse complement strand
GCTGGACCCGGTCGCCGCCATCGGCGAGGTGACCCGCGAGCACGGGGTGTGGCTGCATGTCGACAGCGCCTACGCCGGCGTAGCCGCGGTGTGCCCGGAGTACCGATGGCTGAACGAGGGACTGGGCTACGCCGACTCGTACGCCACAAATCCGCACAAGTGGCTGCTCACCAACTTCGACTGCGACGCGTTCTTCGTGACCGACCGGGCCGTCCTGATCAAGGCACTCTCGGTGCTGCCGGAGTACCTCGCGAACGCGGCAACCGAGTCCGGCGCGGTCATCGACTACCGCGACTGGCAGGTCCCCCTCGGCAGGCGGTTCCGGTCGCTGAAGCTGTGGTCGGTGCTGCGGTGCTACGGCGCCGAGGGTCTGCGCCGCCACATCCGGCACACCATCGGCCTGGCTCAGGACTTCGCGGCGCTCGTACGCAGCGACTCGAGGTTCGAGATCATGGCACCGCACCCGCTGTCGCTGGTCTGCTTCCGGTTGCGCGGCGACGACGAGCCGAACATGCGGTTGCTCGAGCGGCTCAACGCCAGCGGGCAGGTCTATCTCACGCACACCCGGATCAACGACGCCTACAGCCTACGGCTGGCCGTCGGCTCGCCCGCGACGGAGTCCTGCCACATCGACGCCGCCTGGCAGCTCATCCTGGATCTCGCCTGACCCGGATCAGCCCCTCCTGCACCACCGAGACCACATGAACACCGTCGGCGGTGAAGATACGGCCGGAGGCGAGGCCGCGGCCGCCGGATGCCGAAGGGCTCTCCGCGTCGTAGAGCAGCCACTCGTCGGCACGGAACGGCCGGTGGAACCACATCGCGTGGTCAAGGCTGGCCCCGACGACGTCATCGAGGTGCCAGGCCAGTCCGTGTGCCGCGAGGACGGAGTCGAGCAACGTCATGTCGCTGGCGAAGGTCAGCGCGCAGACGTGCACCAGCGGGTCGTCGGGGAGCACGCCGTCGGCCCGCAGCCACACCTGTTGGCGCGGCTCCCGCGGCCCACCGGCCCGGGAGACCCACGGCGGATCGTCGACGTAGCGCAGGTCGATGGGCCGGGGCAACCGGGTGACCGGCCCCAACCGGTCACCGAAGGGCGCGGCCCGCTCGGCCAAGGTCGGCAGCTGATCCGGCGGCGGCACCTCCGGCATGGGCAGGTGGTGGGTGAGGCCGTCCTCGCGCAACGCGAAGGACGCCGAGAGGTTGAAGATCGCCTTGCCGTGCTGGACCGCCACCACCCGACGGGTCGTGAAGGAGCGGCCGTCCCGGATCCGGTCGACCAGATAGATGATCGGCACCGCAGGGTCACCCGGTCGCAGGAAGTACGAATGCAGCGAGTGCACCTGACGCTCGGCGGGCACGGTCCGACCGGCCGCGACCAGCGCCTGGCCAGCCACCTGCCCCCCGAACACCCGCTGCAGCGACTCCTCCGGGCTGCGACCGCGGAAGATGTCGACCTCGATCGGCTCCAGGTCGAGCACGGCCACCAGTTGGTCGACCGCCGCCTGCCCGGTGACCGGCCGCACGGGCTCAGGCACGCGGGATCTCGTCGCCGAGCCGCCACACCCGCATCGCGTTCGTCGACCCGACGATGCCCGGCGGGCTGCCGGCGATGATGACGACCTCCTCGCCCACCTCGAAGCGACCGAGGTCGAGCAGCATCTGCTGCACCTGCCCGACCATCTCGTCGGTGTGCTTGACGAACTGCGTGAGGAACGTCTCGACTCCCCAGCTCAGCGACAGTTGGCTGCGTACCCGCTGCTGCGGGGTGAACGCGAGCAGCGGCAGCGGCGCATGGAACCTCGCCAGCCGGCGGACCGTGTCGCCGCTCTGGGTGAAGCAGCACAGGGCTTTGGCCTGCAGGGTCTGCGCGACCTCGCTGGCCGCTGCGGCGATCGCCCCGCCCTTGGTGCGGGGTACGTGCTCAAGTGGCGGCACGTGACACATCGTGTCCTGCTCCACCGAGGTGATGATGGACTCCATGGTGCGGATCACGAGGACGGGATGGCGGCCCACGCTCGTCTCGCCCGAGAGCATCAGCGCATCCGCTCCGTCGAGCACGGCGTTGGCGACGTCGGAGGCCTCAGCCCGGGTCGGCCGTGAGCTGTCGATCATCGACTCCAGCATCTGCGTGGCCACGATCACCGGCTTGGCCTGCTCGCGGCACATCTGGATGGCCCGCTTCTGCACCAGCGGGACCTGTTCGAGGGGCAGCTCGACGCCGAGGTCTCCGCGGGCCACCATCATCCCGTCGAACGCGTCGATGATGCCGGCGAGGTCGGCGACCGCCTCGGGCTTCTCCAACTTGGCGATGACCGGAAGCTCCACACCGACCTCGGCCATGATGGCCCGGGCGAGGTCGGCGTCAGCCGCGAAGCGTACGAACGACAGCGCCACGAAGTCGACGGACAGACTCAGCGCGAAGCGAAGGTCCTGCTCGTCCTTGGCCGACATCGCCGGAACGCTGACTGCCACGCCCGGCAGCGAGAGGCCCTTGTGGTCGCTGACCGGTCCGCCCTCGACGACCACGCATTCCACGTCGGGGCCCTCGACCCGGACCACGGTGAGGGCGACCTTGCCGTCGTCGACCAGCAGCCGATCATCGACGCGCACGTCGGCGGCGAGCCCGGCGTACGTGGTCGAGACCCGGTCGTGATCGCCGGGCACGTCGTCGGTGGTGATGCGGATGATGTCGCCAGTGGCCCAGGTGACCGGCCCGGAGGCGAACTTGCCGAGCCGGATCTTGGGACCCTGGAGGTCGGCCAGGATGCCGACACTGCGCCCGGTGCGGTCGGCCGCGTCCCTGACCCAGCCGTAGGTTCGCTCGTGGTCGGCATGACTGCCGTGGCTGAAGTTGAGCCGCGCGACGTCCATGCCTGCCTCGACGAGTTCGAGGATGCGTTCGGCAGTGGCCGTCGCCGGGCCGAGCGTGCAGACGATCTTGGCCCGACGCCCCATAGGTGCAAGGCTAGCCAAGGGGCGTGAGGAGCCCGGCACCCGGACCGCTAGGACAGCGGGATGGCGTTTGCGGCAACCGGCGCGGGCAGCGTCGAGTCGCCGGTGAGGTACGCATCGACCGCGGCGGCTGCGGCCCGGCCCTCGGCGATCGCCCACACGATGAGTGACGCCCCGCGCTTCATGTCCCCCGCGACGAAGACGCCCTCGGCCGAGGTCTGCCAGTCGGGACCACAGCCGATGGTGCCGGCCGGCGTGCGCTCGACGCCGAGCCCGGTGAGCAGTGCGCCCGGCTCGGCCCCGGCGAAGCCGATGGCGAGCAGGGCAAGGTCGCACGGCAACTCGCGGACCTTGTCGTCGACGTAGGACACGTTCCGCCGGCCCTCGGCATCCTTGACCACCTCGACCCGGCGAAGCGCCAGGGCGCGCACCCGGCCCTGGTCGTCACCGAGGAAGGCGTGCACCTGCACCGCGAACTCACGTGCGCCGCCTTCTTCGTGGGCGGGGTAGGTGCGCAGCAGCCACGGCCAGGTCGGCCATGGCGAGCGCGCGTCGTCGCGTAGTTCCGGCGGCTCGGGATAGATGTCGAGTTGGGTCACGCTCGCTGCGCCCTGCCGGTGGGCGGTGCCGAGGCAGTCCGCCGCGGTGTCACCGCCGCCGATGATGACGACGTGGCGCCCCCGGGCGTCGATGGGTGTCCGCTCGAGGGTCCCGGCGACCACCCGGTTGGCCGGGACGAGGTGCTCCATCGCCAGGTGCACGCCGGACAGTTCGCGACCGGGCACCTCCAGCTCGCGACCGACCGGGGCGCCGGCGGCCAGCACGATGGCGTCGTGGTCGGCGCGCAACTGCTCGACCGTCAGGTCGACGCCGACCTCGCAGGACACGACGAACGTGGTGCCTTCGGCGGTCATCTGCTCGACGCGCCGGTCGACGTGCCGTTTCTCCATCTTGAAGTCCGGAATGCCGTAGCGGCACAAACCACCGAGCGCGTCGTCACGCTCATAGACCGTGACGTCATGGCCGGCCCGGGTCAGCTGCTGAGCCGCCGCCATGCCGGCCGGCCCGGAGCCGATGACCGCCACGCGGCGTCCGCTTCTCTGATCGGGACGCTGCGGGGTCACCCATCCCTCGTCGAACGCGCGATCGATGATCTCGACCTCGATCTGCTTGATGGACACGGCGTCGTCGGAGATCGCCAGCACACACGCGGCCTCGCACGGGGCCGGGCACAGCCGGCCGGTGAACTCCGGGAAGTTGTTCGTGGCGTGCAGTTGCTCGATCGCGAAACGCCAGTCGTCGCGGCGTACGAGTTCGTTCCACTCGGGGATCCGGTTGCCTAAGGGGCAGCCGTCGTGGCAGAACGGGATGCCGCAGTCCATGCACCG
>JBAVXU010000391.1:0-1913 GCA_049698415.1 Mycobacteriales bacterium | reverse complement strand
GTCGTCTCGGCGAGGTCCTGCACCGAGAGGCGCAGGGTGCTGGTGGGCAGGCGGTAGGTGCACGTGTAGGAATGGTTTGACCAAGCGTCCGTGGCGTTCGGGAGCGATGGCAGGGCGAAGGTGCGTTGCACGGCCTGCGCGACCTCGAGGCTGCAGATCATGCCGGCAGGCTGGGACGGGCCGTCTTGGCGATGGGTGACCGACCCTGGAGCCGAGACCGTCTGGGACCCACTGTGGCCCTGCGACTGCTGACCGCTGGAGCTCATCTTCTTCATCTCGGCATCGGTCATCGTGCGGCCATCGCTCATCGTGTGCGTCTTCCCGGCATGCGGGGCTGGCCCGGACCGTGACCCGGCGCCAGCGCCGTGGCTGCCGCAGGCGGACAACAGGATCAGGGACGCACAGGCAGCCACCAGGGTACGCATGTGACGGCTCGTCATGACGCACTCCTCCAACCGGTCACCGGTGCTTCGTGCCCGCGAAGCCCGTGGATTGGTGCGGCCTGTGACCAAGCCAACCCGTGGCCCGTTCCGAACGACCGCTAACCGAGTTTCCAACCAGCTGCCGGTGTTCTGCCGTCGCTATGTCAGAGGGAACTCCGCACTTGAGGAATGGGGCACCAACCATGCAGAAGGCAACTCGCTTTCTGGTACCGCTGGCCGTTGCATCGATCCCCTTGGCGTTCGCGCCGGGGGTGGCGAATGCCGCCGACAACTCGTACCAGACGACGCTCAACCCGCTGAACCACTCCTCCGGCTCGGGGATGGCGACTGTCTCCCTCAACGGGGACCAGGCACAGGTCCACGTCAGCTGGAGCGGCCTGCCGGACAAGTTCGGTGGTGGCCCCTACCCGCACGTGCAGCACATCCACATCGGCGGTGCGGGGCATTGCCCGACCCAGTCGGCCGACAAGAACGCCGACGGCGTGATCAGCACGACCGAGGGTGGCCCGGCGTACGGCGCCATCGGCACGACGCTGTCGACCAAGGGCGACACGTCGCCCAAGTCCGGCACCGATATCAAGATCGCGCCCGGCGGAGGCAGCACCGACTACAACCGCTCGATCAAGCTCAGCTCCGACACCGTCGCCTCGCTCAAGAACGGCAGCGCAGTCATCGTGGTCCACGGGCTCGACCCCGCCACGCTGAGCAAGAAGGCTCAGAAGGAGAAGAGCGACCTCGTTCCGAGCCTGCCGCTCGCCGCGACGTCACCCGCCTTGTGCGGCGTGCTCTCGGCGATGCCTACCGGCGGGGCCGCAACGGGGACCGGGTCCACGAGCGGACTCGAGGACTCCGGCCTGATCGGCCTCGGTGGCGGCATGCTGGCCCTGGGCGCCGGCGTCGCGATCTACGCCGTCGGCCGTCGTCGCCAGGCCGCACAGGTCTGAGCTGACGGTGCCCGTGCGCAGCCTCGGTCGCCAGGGCGTCGTCCTTTGGACGTTCGTCCTGGTGGCCGCGGTTGCAGGAGCCGGTGTGCTCACGATCGCTTTGAGGGCGCAAGTGAGCGCCCCGGCACCGCGGACAGCAGGAACCATCGATCCCCCCTCCGCGACCGGCTACCCGCGGCCGGCGGGCTCACCGCCCGCTGGCCGGGCCGTTCGGCCGTTGGGCGCCTCCCGACCGCGGACCATCGAGATCCCATCGATCGGTGTGCGGTCGCAGGTGAACCCGATCGGCCTCGCGGGTGACGGCAGCATCGCAGTACCCCAGCCAGGGCCGTCCCTGAACCAGGCTGCCTGGTTCAAGAACTCCCCAACGCCGGGTCAACCGGGGCCGTCGGTCATCGAGGGACACGTCGACTCCGACAGTGGTCCGTCCGTGTTCTTCGATCTCGGCAAGGTCACGCCCGGGCAGCACATCCTGGTCACCCGGGCAGACGGCATCCGGCTCACCTTCACCGTCGACGCGGTCCGC
>JBAVXU010000390.1:0-9048 GCA_049698415.1 Mycobacteriales bacterium | reverse complement strand
CGCACCGAGCACATGTTCCTCGGTGACCGGCGTCAGCTGGTCGAGACGCTGATCCTGGCCGAGTCCGACGACGAGCGGCAGTCCGCGCTCGACGCGCTCGAACCACTGCAGCGCGAGGACTTCGTCGGCATCTTCAAGGCAATGGACGGGCTGCCGGTGACCGTTCGCCTGCTCGACCCGCCGCTGCACGAGTTCCTGCCCTCGTTGGAGGAGCTCGCGGTCGAGGTCGGGGTCGCTGAGTCCAAGGGTGAGGAGCTCCCCGACCGGCGCAAGCTGCTCGACGCGGTGCGGCGGCTGCACGAACAGAACCCGATGCTCGGCCTGCGCGGTGTGCGGCTGGGGCTGGTGGTGCCGGGCCTGTTCAAGATGCAGGTGCGCGCGATCGCCGAAGCGGCGGCGGAGTGCAAGCAGTCCGGTGGCAACCCACTGCCCGAGATCATGATTCCGCTGGTCGGCGCTGTGCAGGAGCTCGAGATCATCCGCGAGGAGACCGAGGGCGTCCTGCGCGAGGTCGCCGAAGCCAGTGGCGTCGACGTTCCGGCCCTGATCGGAACCATGATCGAGGTGCCGCGGGCCGCGCTCACCGCCGGCCAGATCGCCGAGGCCGCGGAGTTCTTCTCCTTCGGCACCAATGACCTGACGCAGATGGGCTGGGGCTTCTCCCGAGACGACGTCGAGGCGGCGTTCTTCTCCCGTTATCTGGAGCTGGGCGTGTTCGGGGTGTCGCCGTTCGAGTCTCTCGACCGCGACGGCATCGGCCGGCTGGTGAAGATCGCCGTCGAGGAGGGCCGGGCCGCACGCGAGGATCTGCACATCGGCGTCTGCGGTGAGCACGGTGGCGATCCGGACTCGATCCACTTCTTCCACGAGGTCGGGCTCGACTACGTGTCGTGCTCGCCGTTCCGGGTTCCGGTGGCTCGGCTCGAGGCCGGGCGGGCGACAGTGCAGCAGGGCGGCTCGGACACCGCGTGAAACTGCTCCGCCGCATCCTTGCCGGTGCGCTCCTCATCGTCGTGCTGGTGGTGGGCGTCACCGCGTTCAACGTCTGGTCGGTGGCCCGGCAGGATCACCGCGACAAGGTCGACGCGATCGTGGTGCTCGGCGCCTCGCAGTTCGACGGCCGGCCGTCCACGATCTTCGCTTCTCGGCTCGACCACGCAGCGCGGCTGCTCAAGACCGGTGTTGCGCCGCGGATCATCACCGTCGGCGGGTCGCGGCCGACCGACCGCTACTCCGAAGCCGGGTCCGGCAAGTCCTACCTGCAGGCGTACGGCATCGACGGGGCCAAGGTGTTCGCCGTCGAGAAGGGCGGGGACACCCTGCAGAGCATGAAGGCGTTGGCGCCGTTCATGCGCAAGCACGGCTGGCACAGTGCCGTCCTGGTCACCGATCCGTGGCACGAGGCACGCTCGCGCAAGATGGCGCGGGACCAAGGCATCGACGCCACCACATCGCCATCGCGCACCGGACCCGCGGTCGCCACCCGCGCGACCCAGGCGCGCTACATCCTGCGGGAGACCGCGGCCTACCTCTACTACGAGATCTTCCGCCGCAGCGCGGACTTCGGAACGCGCGCGACCTGACCCGAAAGCTGCCCGTACGGGTCAGGTCGCTGCGTCAGGCGTTGGCAGTCGCGTCGAGTTCCGGCGTGGCGGTCACCTCCTGCCGGTCCTCGTCGATCACCGTGACACGTACGACCGGCTCGGTCGTCGTGTCAGTTGTGGCCCGGGCGTCGAGTGCGAACAGCACGGACACAGGGACCGGGCCTTGCGGTCCCTCCTGGAGGCCGGAGTAGCGCAGGATGCGCCACCCATCGGCGTCCCAGTGGTCGAGCAGACCGGACCGTACGAGCGGCGTCGCAGTCGCCCAGGCCAGGCTGCGCTCCAGCAGATCAACGGTGGCGGCAACCGGCACCGGCCCGCCCGTACCATCCAGCGGATGGCCGAGCAGGCGCAGTCGCGCACGGCGCAACGGCGGCAGCCAGTGATGATCGAGGTCGCTGGACAGCGCGGCCAACCCGACGACGCCGACGGCAATGATCACCACCGCCGTGAGCGGCCGGCCGGCCACGACTGTCCACCATGGACCGCCAGCCGTACCGGCCGCAACACCGGCGATCGCCACCAGCCCGGCCCGCGCGAACGCCCGCCAGGTGATGACGCCGTGGGCATCCCCGGCGCACCCGCACGGTGACTCGGGAGCGACGCTCCTGGCGTACGCGAGGTAGCAGACGAAGCCGATCCCCAGCAGCGATGCACCGGCGGCCGGTGCCACCCAGGTGGGGCGCACCAGCAAGCCGGCAGCAACGACCAATTCGAGCGCGCCGACAAGACGAAGGACGACGGTGGTTCGGCGGACGTCGTGCAGCAGGTGCATCAGAGCGGAGTCGGCGGCCTGCGACGCCGTGGACCGACTGAAGGCCTTGCCGGCGCCGGCCCAGGCGAGCAGCCCACCCAGGACCAACGGCGTGAGGTCGATGACGGGGGAGATCATGATCGCGACCCCCTGCTCAGTGCCCGATGGAGAGTCTGGCGATATCGACGGCGCCGTCGGCCGGACGCCAGGCGCCGAGCACCTGCGCGGACTGGCCGATCCTCAGGCGGGACAGGTCGGCGGTCAGCGCGGCCCCGTTGTATGAGGCGGCGGTGGTGCCACCGACGACGTTGCCGACCAGAGTGTCGCTGTTGTGCCGCAGTTGCAGGCGGTCACGGCCGATGTCGTCGATCGTGCAGTAGAGATTGACGATGTTCACCCAGATTGCGTCGGCGGCCACACTGCCGTCGGGCATCCGGACGCCGCGGCCGTACATGCCGTCGCCGACCTCGATCGCGCCGGCATTGGTGGGACGCAGCTTCCAGACGCTGGTGGCGTTGGTCACCTGGACGCGGTGTGTGGTGCCGTCGGAACTCGCGATGTGCAACATGCTGCCCTGGATGGCGCCGATGACGCCCTCGACGAAAGCGGACTTCGCGATCCCGGGGTCCAGTGACGGTGTCGGGGCTGCGAACGCGGCGTCAGCATCGAGGGCGCCCAACGAACTGGCCCCGACGATGGTGGCTCCGGCGATTGCGGCCGTGGTGAGGAACTGGCGACGATCCATTGATGCGCTCATGGCTACGAACTCCTCACTCATAGACCCAGACGGGAATCTTGCCGGTGCTCAGGCTGGCGATTGCTGAATATGCCGCCGGGGTGAGATCCACGATGCGGTTGGTACGGCAGGTGCCGTTGCAGCAGGTCGCCTCACTGCAGAAGCTCTTCGTCCGAGGACCGCAGTCGGCGATCGTGATGCAGACGGAGGAGCCACACTGGTGCTTGACCTTCATCGAGGAGCCGCAGCCGCGGCGGGGAATGCCGCCCTCACCGCACAGGTCGGGTCGGGTGATGCTCCAGCAGGATGAGGACGCGTTGGGCCACGCGCCCTGATAGGCGCCGGAGTTGCAGTTGCCGCAGGCACCGCCGCCCGCGCTGCCGCACGGTCCCCAGGACGCGCCACAGCAGAACCACGTGGATTCGCCCTTCCATAGGTACGTCGATCCGCAAGCCACGATGACGCTCCTTTCTGTACGGCAGTGCTGGCGACGAGTTGTCACCGGATACGCACTAAGGGTGCTTGTTACTTATTTACGACGTCAAGGGGTGATTAAGAACTTTCTTTCCTGTTGGGTAGCTATCCGCGGTTTCTGCCAAGCGGGGCGGCGCTCGATGGCGTTCGACATACTCGGTGGGTGGCCACGTACGACGAACATGCGCGGGCCCGGCAGCACGCCGAACCCGACAAGTCGGCGCGCGCCCGGCGTACTGAGTTCGAGCGGGATCGGGCCCGGGTGCTGCATTCGGCAGCCCTGCGGCGACTTGCCGGCAAGACGCAGGTCGTGGTCGCCGGCGAGGAGGACTTCCCGCGTACCCGGCTGACCCATTCGCTCGAGTGCTCGCAGATCGGCCGCGAGCTGGGCGAGGCACTGGGCTGCGACCCCGACCTGGTCGATGCCGCCTGCCTGGCCCACGACATCGGACATCCGCCCTACGGGCACAACGGCGAAACCGCGTTGGACGAGATCGCCGGCTCGTGTGGCGGATTCGAGGGCAACGCGCAGACGCTGCGGATCCTGACCCGGCTCGAGGCCAAGGTTCTCGACGAATCCGGCGGGGGAGCGGGGCTCAATCTGACCCGGGCAACGCTCGACGCGGCGACGAAGTACCCCTGGCAGCGGCGCCCAGGGGAGTCGAAGTTCGGCGTCTACGAAGACGACCTGCCGGCGTTCCGGTGGATGCGCGAAGGTGCGCCGGACGGCGGGCGCTGCCTGGAGTCGCAGGTCATGGACTGGGCCGACGACGTCGCGTACTCCGTGCACGACGTGGAGGACGGCGTACATGCCGGTCTGATCGACCCCGCCCTCTTGGGCCGGGCCGACGAGCGGGCTGCCGTGGTGCAGACGGCCCGCGAGTGGTCGTACTCCGCGGAGAGCCCCAACGACTTGGCCGGCACACTGGAAGTCGTCCTGGCGCTGCCGGCATTCGCCGCCCTCCCGGCCTACGACGGGACCGTCGCGGCCCAGGCCGCACTGAAGCGGCTGACCAGCGAGCTGACCGGGCGTTTCGTGTCCGCCGCCATCACCGCGACGCAGGAGAAGTACGGCGACGAGCCGTTGCGTCGCTACGACGCCGACCTGGTCGTGCCCGCGTCCGTACGCGCCGAGTGCGCATTGCTCAAAGCCGTCGCCGCGCGCTTCGTGATGGGCCGCGCAGGCGCCGATGAGATGCACGAACGGCAGCGCACGGTGATCTGCGAACTGGCGACGGCGTTGCTCGAACGATGCCCGGACGTGCTCGATGCGGGCCTGCGGGCAGCCTGGGATGCTGCCGCCGACGACGCGTCGCGGCTGCGGGTGGTCGTCGATCAGGTGGCCGGGCTCACCGACGTGTCCGTCCTCGCCTGGCACCGCCGCCTTGTGGACAACCCGGTGTGACCGGGCGGACATAGACTCGCTGCGTGTCAGGACGCATCAAGGACGAGGACATCGCCGCCGTCCGCGAGCGCGCTCACATCGTCGACGTCGTCCAGGAGCACGTCGCGCTGCGCAATGCCGGCGGCGGCAGCATGAAGGGGCTGTGCCCGTTCCACGACGAGAAGAGCCCGTCGTTCAACGTGAGCCCGGCCCGCAACGTTTTCCACTGCTTCGGCTGCGGCGTCGGTGGCGACGTCATCAAGTTCGTCATGGACATCGAGCACCTCACCTTCGCCGAGGCGGTCGAGCGGCTGGCCGAGAAGGCAGGCGTTCAGCTCAGGTACGAAGAAGGTGGCCCGGCCACCAGTCGGCCGGTCGGTCAGCGAAGCCGGCTGGTCGCCGCATCCGTTGCCGCCGCTGAGTTCTACGCCGAGCAGCTCAGCCGTCCCGATGCGGGTCCGGCCCGGGAGTTCCTCACCCAGCGCGGCTTCGACCAGGCCACCGCGCAGGCCTACGGCTGTGGGTTCGCGCCTGCTGGGTGGGACGAGCTGACGAAGCACCTGCTGGCCAAGAACTTCAGCCGGGTCGAGTTGGTCACGGCCGGGCTGGCCCGCGACTCGCGCAACGGCAACCTGATCGACCGGTTCCACCGCCGCCTGCTCTGGCCGATCAAAGACATCACCGGCGACGTCGTCGGCTTCGGTGCCCGCAAACTGTTCGACGACGACGACGGGCCGAAGTACCTCAACACCCCTGAGACGCCGATCTACAAGAAGAGCCACATGCTCTACGGCGTCGACCTCGCCAAGCGCGAGATCGCCCGGCGGCACCAAGCCGTGGTCGTCGAGGGCTACACCGACGTGATGGCCTGTCACCTCTCCGGAGTGCCCACCGCGGTGGCGACCTGCGGCACCGCGTTCGGCGCCGACCACATCTCGGTGCTGCGCCGGCTGCTGATGGACCAGGAGGAGTTCCGCGGCGAGGTGATCTTCACCTTCGACGGCGACGAGGCCGGTCAGAAGGCCGCCATGCGCGCCTTCGATGACGACCAGCGCTTCGTCAGCCAGACCTTCGTCGCGATCGAGCCCAGCGGCATGGACCCGTGCGAGTTGCGGCAGGCCAAGGGCGACACGGCGGTACGCGACCTGGTCGCCCGGCGCGAGCCGCTGTTCGCCTTCGTCCTTCGTACGGTGCTACAGAGATACGACCTGGAGACCGCCGAGGGCCGGGTCGCCGCGTTGGACAAGGCGGCCCCGCTCGTCGCGCGGATCCGGGACCGCTCGCTGCGCCCCGAGTACGCCCGTCGGCTTGCTGGTGACCTGGGCATGGAGGTCGAGCCGGTGCTGCGGCGGGTCGGCGAAATCTCCGGCGGTGGGCGACGACCGGGGCAGCAGCCCGTGCAGCCGGTTCGCGAGGACCGGCCCGACCCGGCCGACCCCAACCTCAAGCGCGAACGCGAGGCACTCAAGCTGGCGTTGCAGGCTCCGGTGTTCGCCGGACCTGTCTTCGATGCGGTGGACGAGTCGGCGTACACCCACCCGAAGTACGTCGCGTTGCGGCAGGCGGTGGCAGCGGCCGGCGGGGCATCGGCCGGAGTGGCCGGACCGGTGTGGGTGGAGAAGGTCGCGGCCGCCTGCATCGACGAGGTGGCGCGCGGGCTGGCCGCCGAGCTCGCCGTGGAGCCGTTGCTGATCGACGATGCGCCGGACGTGGCGTACGCCTCGACAGTGCTGTCCCGGCTGCAGGAGATGGCGGTGACCCGGCAGATCGTCGAGCTCAAGTCCAAGCTGCAGCGGGTCAACCCGGTGGAGCATCCGGCCAAGCACACCAAGCTGTTCGGCGAGCTGATCTCGCTGGAGCAGTACCGCATCGCCCTGCGCGAGAAGGGCATCCAGGGTCTGTGAGCCTGCTCGACAAGCTGCGCCGTGACCGACCTCCCGCGGGGGCGACCGCCAGTCTCGACGCCGACGACCGGTTGCTCAGCTGGGCCTCGACCACCGGCGGCTACGTCGTCGCCAGCCGCCGCGGCCTGCGCCTGCCGGGGGAGCGGTTCGTGCCCTGGCACCGGGTCGACAAGGCGGTCTGGCGCGACGGCGTGCTGCAGATCATCGAGGCGGTCCAGGACGAGCCGGGAGTGATGCGGGCGCTCGCACCGGCGACGTACGAGTTGGCCGAGCCGCGCAACCTGCCCTCAGTGGTCCAGGCGCGGGTCACCCAGAGCGTCGCGAGCACGTCCCGCCACCCGCTGCCCGGTCGGGACGCCGGCGCGATCCGGGTGGTCGCTCGGCGGGTCGCCGGGCAGGACGGGCTGGACTGGTCGGTGCGCTACGAGTCGGGTGCCGACGGCGGCGACCCAGAGGTACGCCGGGCCGCCGAACGGTTGCTGGCCGAGGTCAGGGCCGCGTCCACCCCGGCGGAGTGAGCAACCGGGTCAGCCGCGCCCCGGGTCAGCCGGCCCGGCGCAGCCGCTTGCGGGTCTGGTCGGCGCGTTCCTCGGCGGCGGCCGCCTTCTTGGGACCGCGCAGTAATTCCAGCACCGCCCGCTCCGTAGCCCCCTGAGTGGCCAGCGTGCCGTACTCCACCTCGGCGCCGAGATCGTCCAGCACCGGCTCGAGCGTGCGGCCGTGAAGGTAGAGGTCGATGATCCGAGGGTCGATGTAGGACGCCCGGCAGACGGCCGGGGTGTTGCCGAGGTAGGCCGACACCTCCTTGACCGCTCGCGTCACGGCCTTCTTGCGCGCACTCTCGGACTTCCCGGCATGCCGGGACACCGCGAGGGCCACCGCGGCGAAGACGGTCGCGTTCCAGGTACGAAAGTCCTTCGCTGTCACCTCACCGCCGGTGATCTCGGCCAGGTGGCCGTTGATGTCGGAGCTCTTGACGTCCACCCAGGCGCGGCCCGTCCGGAAGGCCAGCAACTCCTCGCCCCCGCCACGGCGCTGCTTGAGGGCGCGTACGACCTTGAGGACGGGCTCGTCGGCGACGTGCTGCACCCGCTGCTTGCCGCTCTTGGCCGGGTAGTCGAACGTGATCACGCCCTTGGCGATCGTGACGTGCTCTCGCCGCATCGTCGCGAGGCCGTAGGTGTTGTTGGTCTCCGCGTACTCCTCGCCCCCGATCCGGAAGAAGCCGAGATCGAGCAGCCGGATGGCGGTGGCCAGGACGCGTTCGCGGGTCAGCCCCGGGCTCAGCAGGCTGGCGATGATCTGCTCGCGCATCGCGGGCAGACGCTCGGCAAAGTCCAGCATCCGGTCGAACTTCTCCAGGTCACGCTTCTCGCGCCAGACCTGGTGATACATGTACTGCCGTCGCCCTGCCGCATCGAGCCCGGTGGCCTGGATGTGGCCGTTGGTGACCGGGCAGATCCACACGTCCTCCCAGGCCGGTGGGATCACCAGGGCGTCGATACGAGCCCGGATCGTGGGATCGGTGACCTGCGCGCCGTTCATGTCGACGTAGCGAAAACCCCGGCCCTGGCGCTTGCGCAGCAGGCCGGGGCCGTGGCAGTTGACGCGGCGCAACCGTCCGGGCATGGTGCGCCCTTACCCGCACGCGACGGGTTTGACCCCCTGAGGGCTAGCGGACGTAGCCGTTGGAGCCTGCGGACGAGCGTGGCACGCCGACCAGGCGGGCTCCGGGGTCGCGGCCCACCGCCGAGTTGAGCTTCTGGCCGACGGAGGTGTTGGCCAGCGCCTCGCCGACCTTGTCCTTGGCCGTGCTCAGCAGGTCAGCCGCCTGGGCCTGGACGACTCCGGCTGTTTCCTGCACCGCCGGGTTGTCACGCACCTCGCGTACCGACCGGAGGATCTGCTCGTAGCGCGCCCGGCCGGCCTTGGTTCCGAACAGGTAGCCGGCGCCGAATCCGAGTGCAAAGGTCAGCTTGCGCATCGCATCTCCCGTGGGTTTCGAGTGCTTCGCCTCATGTCAGGTTACGTCCAGGATGCCCTGCTCGGCTGCCTACCCGCGACGCCTGGGAGCATGCGCGGGGTGTTGTAGTCTTGGCCGGTCGCGCCGCGGCGCGCCATTCCCCCGTAGCTCAATTGGCAGAGCATTCGACTGTTAATCGAAGGGTTACTGGTTCAAGTCCAGTCGGGGGAGC
>JBAVXU010000389.1:0-4136 GCA_049698415.1 Mycobacteriales bacterium | reverse complement strand
CCCGCGGTGTTGAACCCGCTGATCGCGAAGAAGCTGTTGGTGGACACGATCTGCGTCGGGTCTGCCCCAGCGTCGTTGCTGGAGCCGAGCACGACATCGCCGTCTGAGCCGGCGAACGCCGGCTGGGCGCCACCGACCGCGGCCATTCCCGCACCTGCCACCAGCACCGCGGCGGCCTTGCCGAAGAGCGCTCGTCGCCCGATCGATCCGGCCGGGGCGACGTCGCGGCGCGCGGGCGCGGGCTCCACCTGCTCAAGAAGGCCGAGCTCAGCTCGCAGCGCGGCCAACTGCGCCTGCTGCGCGTCGATCAGGTCGTGCAAGGCAGCCATGGTCATCGGCTCGCCAGTCCCTTCCGTACCGCTCATTGCGTGCTCCTTCGGCTGGGTCAGGCGCGGCATACCGCGACCTTGGGCTGGTAATCGGTCCGGTGTACGACGCTTGTCGTCCCCGCTGCGTACTCGGAGTCGAGCTTGGGGGCCAACGACAGCAACCCCTCGAGCAGCTCGAAGATCTTGAGCTCCCCAGGCGCGATGGTGAATCCCACCCCGCCGGCCAGTACGACGTCGAGCGAGCTCTGCCGGCACTGCACGATGCCGATCGCCGACCCGTTGGTAATGCCGTAGCTCACGGTCACGGCCGCGAAAGGCCCGGCCAGAGCGGCCGGGATTCCGAGACCGATGACGAGCTTCATCTGCAGCGCGATGACAACGCCGTTGACGCCGACCGAGACCCCGGTCACGTTGTCGGCGGGAGTCTGCGTGGGTGTGACCGTCGGCGTGAGCAGGGTGCCGCCGGCAAAGCCCAGGGGGCCGGCGACGACCAGCTTGCCCACCGCCTTCAACGTCGCGTTGCGGGCCGAGAACGCCGTCTCCACGATGAACTTGAAGCGGATGCTGGCCACCAGCGGCACCGGCCCCGCGGGCAGCGGGAACGTCATCTCGGCGGGGACCTCGACGCGGCTCTTGAAGTTGCCCGCCAGACCGGTCTCCGAGCCGCTGACCAGGCGCACCGAAAGCTCTTTCAGGCCGTCGAGACGAAGATCCTTGCGGGTGAGCGCGCCGCCGTGCAGGGCGAGATCCACGTCGACAGTCGGGGCGTCGAGTTTGGCCGCGAACTCCAGGCCGACGGTGACGCCCTTCTTGGTGTAGCCGACCTTGAGGCTGAACTCGTGCTCGGACTCGGTGATCTTGCGCCCGAGCTCGACTGCGAAGTCGCCGACGGAGACCTCCGTACTCGTCCCCAGGGTTGGCGGGGGGAGCGCTTCACCGGGCGCGCTGGTGTATGCCGCCGGCATCGCCCAGCGCGGCGCCGGCCGGTTGGACGTTCCGGTCTTGGCCGGCACGGACACCCCGGGGACCCCCGGGAAGGTCTGGAAGCTCATCGCCGACGAGTTGATCGCCGTGTGGACCTTGATGTTTCCGTCGGAGATGACGTCGGTCAGATCGACCGGACCGAGAGTGACGGCGACGGTGTTGGCATGCGGCGCAAGCTTGAGCACCCGCCCGACCGCCCGGCCGGTCAGGAACATCACCTTGCCGGGCCGCAGATCGCGCAGGTGCGGGGCGCGCGAGTCGATCGTCCACGTCAACGAATCACCGCTGACCGACTTCACCATGCCCGCGCCGCCACCGACGATCACCACATCAGGCTTGTACGTGATACCACCGCCGGATGTCGGCGCGCGGCCGTACGCCAGCTCCTGCTGGGCCGAGCTGTTCCCGCCGCGGCCGGGAGTGGTCGCTCCTGCACTGTGCCCGCCGCAGGCGGAGGCCGTTGTCAGCGCCATCAGTACGAACAGCGCCACCGTCCGTCTCATTGCGGGATGCCGGGCAGGACCAGGCGCATGAGCTGCACCGTCGCCTCCTGGTCCTGCGGGGTCGCCTCCGCGTGCACCAGCAGCGTCACGTGGACCTCGGCGCGCCGGTCGATCGTGTCGAGGGCGTGCTTGTCCATCTTGCTGATCTCACCCAGCGAGGCGACGGCCTTGCCATAGCCCTGCGCGATGACCTGCCGGTAGTACGGCGGAAGCTCGGCCGGGTGCTTGGCGTACACCGTGTACTGCACGACCAGACTGCTCTGGACGTACTTCGGGTCGAGGAACCACGTGCACGACTCGGAGTGCTTGGCCGGATTGACCGGCCCGCTGTCCAGGCCGAGCACCCCGACGACGTCCAGCCCGGATGCCGCAGAGACCTGTTCCAGCGTCAGCAGCTTGCAGGCCGGATTGGTCGCCGCGTTGCCGCGCAGGGTCGGAGCCGGCGGAGCCGATGGGGCTGCCGACGAGGGCGCGGGCGCGGCAGAGAGTGCCGACCGGGGCTGCGTTGTGAGAGGCTTCGCTGCGCTACCGCATCCCGCGAGAGCCAGGCAGACAGCCAGCGGGCCGATGAGGAGGAGCTTGTTCATTCCGACTCCACTTCCACGGCCGGCAGCAGCCGGTCGAAAGGAATCCCAGCCAGCTCGTACGCTGCGCGCACACCCTGGACCGTGCCGTCGAAGCGGCACGACAGAGCGTCGTCGGCGGCGACGAACGTGCCGCTGAGATAGCGCAGCGGGACACCGTCCGCCGCTAGACGCTCACAGCAGGCGCGCAGCCGCGCCATGGCCTCGCGGGCGCCAGGCTCGGTGGCGCCTGGCCAGAAGCGCTCGGCGACGAGATACATCGGTCAGACGACCCGCGTGGCGGCGGTGCGACCAAGGCGCAGCATCGTCTCGTCGGTCGGGTGATCCATGCCCTTTTGAGCGCTGATGCTGACGCAGCCCCCGTGCGAGACGAACTCCACGTGGCCGTTGCCCTTGACCAGCATGCCGCCGTCGCCGAGGTCGTTGACCCGGACCTGCTTGCCGCCGAAGAAGTTCTTATCCAGAGCCAGGAAGAGCAGCTTGCAGAAGGTTGGTTCCTGGGTGGTGACCGCGAGGGTGCCACCGGCGCCGTTGGCGACGTAGGTACACACGATGCCGTTGCGCCCCTGCGTCAGCGCGAGTCCCATGACCTCTCGCGCCTCGGCCGCGGTGACCAGCGTGCACGGGTCGACATTGAGTTGGACCGGGGTGGCGGTGAAAGCCGACTTCTTGCCGGCGGCTCCGGCTGGCGCCGCAGCGGGATTGCTGCTCTTGGTGGTGCCGCTTCCGCCGCAAGCTGTCAATGCGATGAGGAGCAGGACGATCCATCCGGTTGTCTTCATGGTCGCAACGCTATGGAGGATTTGCCCGCGAGGAATCGGGGCTATCCCTACATTGCAGCCTCAAGTCCCCCTAGCTTTGTCCACATGCAGCGCGTTATCGGCCGGGAGACCGAGTGTGATGTCGCCGCCACCTTCCTCGCCGCGGCTGCATCCGGTCCGGCGGTGCTCACGCTCGACGGCGAGGCCGGGATCGGCAAGACCACTCTGGTCAGGTACGCGGTGGGGCTGGCGAGGGAGGCCGGCTCCCGGGTCCTTCACTGCCGCCCGACCGACGCCGAGTCCGGGCTCAGCTTCGCCGGCCTGACCGACCTGCTGGCCGGCATAGACGAGGCGTTCGAATCGCTGCCCGCGCCGCAACATCAGGCACTCTCGGTTGCCGTGCTCCGTAGTGCACCCACCGGCGCAGCACCCGATGCCCGGGCGATCGGCACCGGGCTGGGCACCGTACTGACGGGCCTCGCGAGCGCGCAGCCGCTGCTGGTCGTGGTCGACGATGCGCAGTGGCTCGATCAGCCGACCCTGCAGGCCCTGACCTTCGCCTTGCGCCGGGTCCGCGACCTCCCGGTCGGCGTGCTGGTCTCCCGGCGTACGGGCACCGCGGCGGCGGCAGACCTCGCCGCCGCGTTGCCCGATCCCGGCTGGCGGCAGGCGCTGACGCTGGCCGGCCTGGGCTCGGCCGCGCTGTTTCACGTCGTGCGCGAGGAGTTGGGCCTGTCGTTGTCGCACCCGTCGTTGGTGCGTATTGCGCAGAGTTCGCAGGGCAACCCGTACGTCGCCATCGAGCTGGCCCGGGTCTCGGCCCGGGCAGGGAGCGGCACCGCGGAGGACCGCCCCCTCCCCGACAGCCTGCACGCGCTGAGCGCCGATCGGCTCGGCGGCTTGTCCGAGCCTGCGGCCGAGGCGGTGCTGGCGGTCGCCTGCTCGGCCCAGCCGACGCTGGCCCTGATGGACGCG
>JBAVXU010000388.1:0-12914 GCA_049698415.1 Mycobacteriales bacterium | reverse complement strand
GCCCTGAACCGGCGCCGGCGCGTCCCAGTCGCGGGTGCCGAGCACCCGGTCGGTGAAACCCGCGGCCAGCTGTCGGTGCCGCGCTGCCGGCTGATCAGAGGACGCCATTGGTCACCAGCTCCGCCAGCTTGTCGTAGCCCTCGTTGATGCCGGATTCCATGTCGCTGCGCAGCCAGGCGTCCCGACCCTCGAAGCTGTCCACAAGCGACTGCGCGTGCAGCCTTGTGCGGCCGGCGCCGAGGTCTTCGAACCACAGTGTCTGCAGCGCGACGTCGTCCGGTTCGCCGTCGAAGGTGAAGGTCTGCACGATCCGGTCCGGTCGGACCTCGTGGAAGGTGCCGTGGAAGCCGAACTCTGCTTCGTCGCGGCTGGCCACGTAGCGCCAGCAGCCGCCGGTCCGGGCGTCCCACTCCACGATCCGGGTCTGCAGGCTGCGCGGTCCGACCCAGCGGGCGAACAGCTCGGGATCGGTGTGCGCCCGGTGCAACTGCGCGGGGGTGGCCATGAAGTCCCGGGTGATCCGGATGATCGGCAGCGTCGGATCGGCCTCGATCCGCGCGGCGGTGTCGGTGCTAGGCATCATGTTGACTCCTGTCTGGGGTGGTTCGTGTTCTCGGTGTCGTCCATCGCGGCCAGCACGGCGTCGAGGCGGCGGTAGCGTTCCTCGGCCTGCAGTCGGTAGCGCTCGATCCACTGGGTCATCAGGTCGAACACCTCGGCCTCGAGGTGCACAGGGCGCCGGTGAGTATGCCCGTCGCGGCTGACCAGGCCGGCGTCCTGCAGCACCTTCACGTGCTTGGACACGGCCTGGACGGTGACGTCGTACGGCGCCGCCAGCTGCCCCACCGTCGCGTCGGCCACGGAAAGCCTGGCCAGCAGGTCCCGCCGGGTGGGGTCGGCCAGAGCCGCGAACACGCGGGTGAGCTGGTCTGCCAAGGCCGTCTCCTCAACTCATCGGTTGACGATGACCCTAACCTCGATCCCACGTCATCGTCAACCAATCGGTTGGGAAGGGGGAATCGCGGCGAAGATTTCTATCGGCGCACTTGAGATGGCTACGGGACTAGGTTGAGCTCAACGGGACAACGGGGGTCGTGATGGGTTGGCAGGAAGCAGGCATCGCGTGGAGCGCCCGATCAGTGGACTGGGCGTACTTCATGGAGCCACTGTTCGTCCCGCTGTACGAACAACTGGCGGTAGCCCTCGACATCGGCCCTGGCACCAACGTGCTCGACGTCGGGTGCGGCGCGGGTCTGGCTCTGCAGCACTATGCGCAGCGAGGCGCAACCGTCACCGGGGTTGACGCCGCCGCCGGGTTGTTGACCATTGCCAAGAGCCGAGTGCCCTCGGCCGACCTTCATCACGGTTCCCTGACCGAACTGCCGCTGAGGGACTCGTCTTTCGATGCCGTGACCGGGGTGAACTCCTTCGTCTACGCCGACGACGGTGGCCTGCGGGAAGCTCATCGGGTGCTGCGGCCGGGCGGCGCCTTGGCACTCGGCTTCTGGACCGATCCCATGGACTTCGGATGGGCGATGGCGGCACTGGGTGAGGCGCTCGCACCCCATGTCGGCGAGGACGACGCACACACCCCCCTTCGCATGTCCGATCCCGGAGTGGCCGCGGGACTGCTCGCTGATGCCGGCTTCCAGGTTCTCGACTCGGGCACCGTCACATCCGTGAGCGAGTTTCCCGACGCCGAGGTCGCGTACCGCGCGCTGGCGTCGACCGGAATGATGTACCCGTTGACCGAGTCGGGAGAGGAAGCGGCGTTGCGCGCATCGTCGTTGAAGACGCTCGGCACTCAGGAAGACCCGGAGTTCGGCATTCGGATGGATGCGGGCTTCGGCTGGGTGCTGGCCCGACGGTCCTGATTCCCACCCCGCCGCCGATCGACGGACCGAGAAACCTGCCTCCGGGTTTCGATCATCCGCATGCCTCGGAGGAGGCCCGGGCGATCGCCGAGCGGGGGATGATTCTTCGGGTCCAGGTCGGCTCGGGGGTGCACGGAACCTCGATCATCGGTCAGGACGACCGCGACGAGATGGGGATCTGTCTCGAGCCATCTGCCTATGTCACCGGCGTCGCTCGGGTTCCCAGCGGCATCGACAGCACGGCACCGCCGATCCCGTTCGAGCAGTACCAACGCCACACCGTGTGGGACCAGCCCGGTGGGCTCGCCAACCGGTCAGGGGCCGGTGACCTTGACGTGGTCGTCTACTCCGCCCGCAAGTGGACCCGACTCGCGCTCGGCGGCAACCCCACCGTCCTGCTCGCACTCTTCGTTCCCGACGCAGAGGTCGTCTTTCGCAACCACGCCGGCGCCGAACTGGTCGCGAACTCCCACCGCTTCGTCTCCCGGCTGGCCGCCGAACGCTTCCTGGGCTACCTGCGCTCCCAGAGGGCGGCGATGACCGGCGAGGTCGGGGCGCACACCAACCGCCCCGAGCTCGTCGCCGCACACGGCTACGACACGAAGTACGCGATGCACGCGCTCCGGCTCGGCCTGCAGGGCGTGGAGTTCCTGACGAGCGGGCGCATCACGTTGCCGATCGCCGAACCGGGTCTGTCCTACCTCAGGGCGGTCAGGCGCGGAGAGGTCGCTCTTGACGAGGTGTTGGACACGGTGGCGCAAGCGCAGGACCGCCTCACCCAGCTCGGCCAGAGCAGCGAGGTATCCGCCCAACCCGACCGGTCGTGGGCCAACGAGTGGCTGCACCGCAGTCATCTGGAGTTCTGGCAGAACACCGCATCATGAGGTCACGCTCGATCTGCGTCGTTCATGTCGATCGCCTTCGCTTCGCGGAGGATCTCGTCGACGACGTCGGCGAGCGGTGCGGTGGCGTTGATCGGTATGCCGTTCTTCGGGATGTCTTCTTGGGTGCGATGCAGCCGCAGGATGAGATCGCGTTCCGATTGCTGTGCGCCGAAGTCGTCTTCTGGCCGCTGATCGAGCCGCCGGTTCAACGTTTCCAGGTCGATCTGCAGCACGAAGATTCCGTCGAACAGGTCCTGGAACTTCGCGAAGTTGCGCGAGCCGCCGCAGAAGAAGGTGAGGCGCTCACTCTGGTCGGAGACCAGGGCTCGGACTCTGTCCACGTGCCAGATGTGATGCCAGTGCGACGGCGGGTGGGCGGTCGGCTCACCGGTGTCCGGGTTGCCTTGATAGGCGAGGTCGGTGTCACCATTTATGGCGTGGAAGCCACGGCGGCGTAGCTCTTTGCAGACCGACGTCTTGCCGGTGCCCGAGACACCCTCGATCAGGTAGTTCCGCATGCCCACCGCCGGACCGTATCCGACCATCTCGCGCGGGATCATCTGCATTCTCGATGTCGCTGGGCTTAGGTACGCCTCAGGAATCTGAAATAGAAAGCCGCGAACACCAAGACGATCCCGACGTTCACCATCAGCCGCGGCCAGAAATGATTCCTGAATAACAGGATGTCCACGCTGATAACGACGGCCACCATCGCGAGCACATACAAGACGACGGCTGCCTGCCTTCCCATCGTCACTGCTGCACCGTAAGCCTCACGGTGAAGCAATAGTGCTGGTGAGGACGACCAGTTGCTGGGTTGCTCGGGTCATCGCGACGTAGCGGTCGACCGCTCCTTCGATGCCCCGGCCGAACGCCTCCGGATCGACGAGGACGACCAGGTCGAACTCCAGCCCCTTCGACATCTCCGGGGTCAGCGACTGGATGCGAGACGTGGCCCGAAACGCGGGATCGCCGATGACGCAGGCGATTCCCTCGGCATGCTCGGCAAGCCACGTGTCGAGGATCGAGCCGAGATCCGAAGTCGATCCGTGTACGACGGGGACGCCGCTGCTGCGGACGGAGATAGGCACGTTCGCGTCCGGGAGTACGGCCCGGATGACGGGTTCGGCCTCCGCCATGACCTCTTCGGGCATCCGGTAGTTGATGCTCAGGGAGGCCAGGCTGACCCGGTCCAGCCCGACCCGCCGCAGCCGTTCCGGCCATGACTCGGTGAAACCGTGCCGGGCCTGGGTGCGATCCCCGACGATGGTGAAGCTGCGGGACGGGCAGCGCAGCAGCAACATCTGCCACTGCGCGTCGGTGAGTTCCTGAGCTTCGTCCACGACGACGTGCGCGAACGGGCCGGCGAGCAGGTCCGGGTCGATGCTGGGCAGAGCCGTGCCGTCCACCAGGGCATCCTGGAAGTCCTCGCCGCGCAGCATCGTCACCAGACCCACGCCGTACTCGTCGTCGGAGGCCGCGCTGAAGTCGTCCACGACCCGTCCCATCTGTTCGCGTTCGGCGGCGACGGTGGCGTCGTGCCGGCGCTGACGTCGTGCCTCCTCCGGGTCGCCGAGGCGCTGCCGTGCCGCATCCAGGAGCGGCAGGTCGGACACCGTCCACGCCTTGGTGTCGCGACGTTGTAGCTTCGCGACGTCGGCCGGGCTGAGCCAGGGAGCGCACTTGCGCAGGTACGCAGGCACCGACCACAGGTCTCCGACCAGGTCGGTCGCCTCGAGCAGCGGCCAAGCCCTGTTGAACGTCGTGCGCAACTCGTTGTTCTGCCGCAGGGACGTGCGGAGTTGGTCAGCGGAGGCGTCGCCGTCGTGCTTGTCGATCAGGATCGTGAGCAACTCCTCCCAGACCTGGCCGCGACCCTCGTTGTGCGTAGTGCCTGCTTCGGCTGCGTCGAACGCCTCGGCCCAGTCCTCGGCACTCAACGAGACGTCGGACCAGTGCGTCGCGACCGTCATCGCCTTGGTGGGCGGCTCTTCGTAGAACCTGACGGCCGCCTCGATCGCGTTCACCAGGCTCACGGACGATTTCAGGAGTGCGACGCTCGGGTCGCTCTCGATCACCGCTGACTCTCCCTCGGCGACGAGGTTGCGCAGGGTGCAGGTCTGCACGCCCTCCTCCCCGAGGCTGGGCAGGACATCGGCGACATAGGCAAGGTAGGGCTGGTGCGGGCCGACGAACAGCACGCCACCGCGGTGGTGGCCGAGTCGAGGGTCGGAGTAGAGGAGGTACGCGGAGCGGTGCAGGGCGACGACGGTCTTGCCCGTACCCGGGCCGCCTTCGACGACGAGAGCGTCACGGGATCCCGCGCGGATGATGGCGTCCTGGTCGGCCTGGATGGTGCCGAGCACATCTCGCATCCGCGGTGATCGGCTGCTTCCCAGGCTGGCGATGAAGGCGGACTGGTCGTCGAGCGCAGGGGCGTGGCCCTCGAACCCGTCCGAGGTGAACACCTCGTCCCAGTAGTCGCTGATCCGGCCGAGGTTCCAGCGATACCGCCGGCGGCTCGTCAGACCCATCGGGTTGGCATGGGTCGCTCCGAAGAACGGTTCAGCCGCGGGGGAGCGCCAGTCCAGCAGCAAGCGACCGCCCTCGCTATCGGTGAGGCCGAGTCGCCCGACGTACACCGGCTCAGAGTTGTCTGCGCCGACCATGTGTCCGATGCACAGGTCCAGCCCGAAGCGACGCAGAGCGCGCAGCCGTGCGGTCAGCCGGTGGACTTCCATGTCGCGGTCCATCGCCTCCTGGCCGATGCCTCCGGGGGCTCTGCGCTCGGCATCGAGGCGGCCGGACAGGTCGGCGATCGACTGTTCGAGGCTCTCGGCGATTGCGGCAAAGTGCCGTTCGTCGCCGGCGATGAGGGCCGGATCGGCCTTGGGGGAGAGGTGATCAGGAAGGTCAAAAGCGCTGGAAGTAAGGGGGGTCACGGCATCAGCTCCCATCTGAGCTTCGTCACCTTAGATCCAAATTTCGAGGCTCATGAGAGTGGCTTGATTCTGCTATAACTGAGTTGAGGGAGTTCGGCTCAGCCGCCCCAGCAACCGACCGTCAAAACGTGAGCTATAGCTCACGATCTTGCGGTCGGTCTCCCGAGTCGTTAGGCGTCACGGCCCAGCTCGGAAAAAAGAACGGGTCATCATCGGCGAAATGCCTGCACTTCGGACAGCGGCAGCATGGTCCTTTGCCCGGAACTGTTGACCCGACGCGCGGTCCAGGCGATACGATGCAGATTGTGCCATAGAGTACACCATTGGTAGCGCTATGTAATCGCATGGTGCGGCTAGTTCGACTCCTCGCACGCACTTGTGCGATCAGGCTGATTCGTCGTCAAGACCGGCGGCGGCTCCGGGGGTGCCGATGTCAAGGTGCACGGTTGTCGATTCAAGTGCCGCGCGGGTTCGGCCGATGTCCACTTTGATGGCTTCTCATAACGTCCTGAGTCGGACTGCGGCCGTAGTCGCCACCGGCCTGGTCTTCCTGGCGGTGTCCGCGGCACCGGCGGCAGCCGACCCGCTCCTGACCCCGCTGCCTTTGCCGGTTCCGACCTCCATCACCCTTCCTGTGCCGGGCACCGATCCCGTCCCGGTGCTCCCCCTGCTGCCCGGGCTCCTGCCGGGTGGATCGGGGCAGCAGCCGCAGCCGGTGCAACCGCCGGTTGCGCCCCCGCCCCCGCCCCCGCCCCCGGTGCAGCGGCCGCCGGTGGTCCCCCCGAACCCACCCGGCCTGCCTGGCGGGCAGGCCCCGGGCACCGCCGCCCCGGGCGCACCCGCAGTTCCGGCCGGATCGACGCAAGGTCGGTCTTCCTCGCGGCAGCAATCTGGTCCGACCGCGCTCGTCTCCCTTCCGCGGCCCGGCCTCATCGTCGGTGGTGGCAACGGACCCTCGCGTAGCCCGGCCGAACACGTTGCCGCCGCTGCCCGCTCCACTGCCTTCCCGCTCCTGCTCCTTGTGCTTCTCGCGGGGTTCCTCGCCGTGCAACGCTGGATCGACCGCGGCGATCCCAAGTTGGCCGGTGGCGCCGGCTCGCCGGACCACGACCTGCGATTCGAATAGCCGTGTCCCTGTCACAGAGCACCCCTAGGAGCGCCGGCGCTTCCGAACTCACCTTCGGCGAGCGCCTGGCGCGGGTCCAAGGGCTACGTACGGTGCTCATGATCGCTGCAGTGCTGATCTGCCTGACCGCCATGGGGCAGCAGGCAACCCTGCGCCCGCCGATGCAGATCGCGACGTTCGGCTACCTCGGCATCCTCATCGCCACCGTGCTCGTCTGGCGGGCGACGGGGCGCCACCGCTACGCGCTGCACAGCGCGCTGCTGGGAACCGATGGCATCTTTCTCGTTCTCGCCGTCGCGCTCAGCGGCGGCATGTCCAGCCCGGTCCGCTACTTGCTCGTTCTCGACGTGGTGGCCATGACGTTGCTGGTGTCATACCGATCCGGGATCAGGCTCACGATCTGGATCTGCCTGCTGCTGCAAGTGGCGTACCGCGTGGCGGATACGAATCCGCCTGCATGGTGGAGGTTCGACACAGATACGGCGGCGGGTCATGAGTTGCTCGCCTTCTCCGCCGCCCTCGCTGCGATCGCCTTGCTGATCGCCAGCGCCGCCGCATTCAACGAGCGCGCGCTGCGGGTGAGCAGGCGGGATCTCGAACTGCTCACCGAACTCAGCCACGGTCTCGAGAGCGTCGTCAAACCGGAACTCGTCGCGCAGCAACTGTGTTCGGCAATGCTGGACGGATACCACATCCGCCGTTCGATCGTCGCCCAGGTGGAAGGCGACCGGCTGCGGGTGCTGGCCGGGCTCGGCATGCCTCAGATCACGCACATCGCACTCGACGACGAGATTCGCCGGGCGATGTCCGGCGATCGGGCCGTGCTGCTGCGGACCCTGAACGAGGACGACCCGGACGGACTCGGCGGCGCCATACCCAGCGCCAGGGACGTCATGATCCTGCCGATGCGCGCCGAGAACAGCATCCTCGGTGTGGTGATCGCCGAGCGCGGTGTCGCGAAGCGGGCCGGGCTCGAGCGGCGGGTGCACGACGCACTGCAGCAGATGGCCGCGCTGACGGCGATGGCGCTACGGCGCGCACTCCTGCTGGTCGAACTCGGCCGCCTCGCCGACACCGACGTGCTCACCGGACTGGCCAACCGGGGCGCCTTCGACCGCAGCCTGTCCATCGAGGTCGAGCGCGCCCAGCGACAGGGCACCCCACTGGGACTCATCATCGCCGACCTCGACGGGTTCAAGCTGATCAACGACAAGCAGGGGCATCCGAAAGGCGACGCGGTCCTTCGCCAGGTGGGTGGTCTGCTCCGGCACGATGCTCGCGGGTTCGACATCGCGGCGAGATACGGTGGCGAGGAGTTCGCGATCCTCATGCCCGGCTGCCGCCACTCAGAACTTGCCGCGCGCGCGGAGCGGCTGAGGCTGAAGGTCAAGAACACGCGGATCGCCGGGCTTGACATCACGGTCAGCGTGGGGGCAGCAAGCTCGCCGCCGAACGTCGTCGACGGTGCCTCCTTGCTGGCTGCCGCGGACAAGGCGTTGTACGACGCGAAGCGATCCGGGCGCGATCGCTCGGTGGTCGACCCGTACCGCAGCCCTCCCCGGCTCGTACCCGTGGCCGATCCCCGGGACAGCCGCTCGGCCTGAGGCCCGAGCGAGCGCGAAAGTCAGCCCTCTCCGCCTGAACGCACGTGATTGACGACGTCGTCGACCTCGGCGGCCAGCGCGAGGTCCAGGGCGGTCACCCCACCGGCCGAGTGGGTCGACAGCGTGAACCGGGTCTGACCACCGGATCGTTCGATGTCCGGGTGGTGGTTCATCGCGTCGGCCCGCTGCATCACCTGATGTTGCGCGCTGAGGTGTTGCTCGTCGGAGAGCTGTACGGACCGGACGAGTCCCTCGACACCTCCCGACCACTCCGGCAACCGGTCGAGGGCGTTGACGATGTCCTGTGCGCTAAGCAGCGTTGCCATAGCTCTCCTCTGCGTGTCCCCATCCGCTCTGGCAGAGTGCCACCTCGTGGGAATCATTGTCGGTGCAGCGATCGTGCGCGGTGGAAGGGTGCTCGCCGCCCAGCGCAGCGGGCCGCCCGCCCTGGCCGGCGGCTGGGAGTTCCCCGGTGGCAAGGTCGAGGCCGGCGAGTCCGACGAGACGGCCTTGCTGCGGGAGTGCCGCGAGGAGCTTGAGGTCGACATCGAGCTCGACTCCAGGCTCGGCGCCGACATCGCGATCAACTCGGGCTCGACCGATGAAGGCTACGTGCTTCGCGTGTGGACTGCGCGGATCGTCGACGGGGAGCCCATCGCGGTGGAGCATGCGCAGTTGCGCTGGCTGACCGCTGCGGAGCTGACCGATGTGGCGTGGTTGCCGGCCGACCTTCCGCTCGTCGACGCACTGCGCGGGGTGTTGTAGCACGGGATGCCGCCGGTCGATCTCGCCGCGCGCGGGGGTCAGTCCGGCTGCTCGCCGCGACGGAAGATCTTTGATCCCAGCCAGACCAGCGGGTCGTACTTCGTGTCGACGACGCGTTCCTTCATCGGGATGATGGCGTTGTCGGTGATGTGGATGCCTTCGGGGCAGACCTCGGTGCAGCACTTGGTGATGTTGCACAGGCCCAGCCCGGCGTCCTCCTGCACGGTCCGCTTGCGGTCGAGCGTGTCCAGCGGGTGCATGTCGAGTTCGGCGTACCGGATGAAATGCCGTGGGCCGGCGAACGCCGGCTTGTTCTGGTCGTGGTCGCGGATGACGTGGCAGACGTTCTGGCACAGGAAGCACTCGATGCACTTGCGGAACTCCTGGCTCCGCTCGACGTCGACCTGGGCCATGCGGTAGGTGCCGTCGGCCTCGCGTGGGCCGGGTGAGAATGCCGGGACCTGCTTGGCCTTCTCGTAGTTGTACGACACGTCGGTGACCAGGTCGCGGATCACCGGGAAGGTTCGGATCGGGGTGACCGTGACCGTGTCGGTCTCGGCGAAGAGGTTCATCCGGGTCATGCACAGCAGGCGCGGCTTGCCGTTGATCTCGGCGCTGCACGAGCCGCACTTGCCGGCCTTGCAGTTCCAGCGGATCGCCAGGTCGCCGGCCTGGGTGGCCTGGATCCGGTGCAGCACGTCGAGCACGACCTCGCCTTCGTTGACCGACACGGAGAAGTCCACGAGGTCCCCGCCCTCGGCGTCGCCGCGCCACACCCGGAAGTTCGCGTCGTAGGCCATCAGGCGTCCTTGGTGTCGGTCGGCTGCTCGAGCAGTTGGGTCAACTCCAGCGGCATCGGGGGGATCTCCTGCTTGGTGATGAGGATCTGGCCGCCGACCTCGTGCAGGACGATGTTGACGCTGCCCCACGCCGGGTCGGTCTCGGGATAGTCGTCGCGAGTGTGCCCCCCACGGCTCTCCTGCCGCAGGATCGCGGCCCGGGCGATGCACTCGGAGACCCGCAGCATGTTGAAGATGTCGAGCGAGAGGTGCCAGCCGGGGTTGTACTGCCGGTTGCCCTCGACGGTCATGTGGCGGGCCCGCGTCTTGAGCTCGCCGACCTTCTTCAGCGCCTTCTCGACCTCGTCGGCGGTACGGATGATGCCCACCAGCGAGTTCATGGTGTCCTGGAGTTCGGACTGCAGGGTGTACGGGTTCTCACCGCCCTCCTCCTCGAACGGCGCCAGCGCTGCCGCGGCGGCCGTCGACACGTCGTCGTCGGCGACGGCGGGTCGCTGGGGGAGCTTGGTGGCGTACTGCGCCGCGTGCAGCCCGGCCCGCCGGCCGAAGACCAGCAGGTCCGACAGCGAGTTGCCGCCGAGCCGGTTGGCGCCGTGCATCCCGCCCGCGACCTCGCCGGCGGCGTAGAGCCCCGGGACTCCCGACATCTCGGTATCCGCGTCGACCTCGACCCCGCCCATCACGTAGTGGCAGGTCGGGCCGATCTCCATCGGCTCGGCGGTGATGTCGACGTCGGCGAGTTCCTTGAACTGGTGGTACATCGACGGCAGTCGCTTGCGGATGTAGTCGGCGGAGCGCCGGGAGGCGATGTCGAGGAACACCCCGCCGTGCGGTGAGCCGCGACCGGCCTTGACCTCGGAGTTGATCGCCCGGGCCACCTCGTCGCGCGGCAGCAACTCCGGTGGCCGGCGGTTGGCGGCCTTGTCGTCGTACCAGCCGTCGGCCTCGGCCTCGGAGTCGGCGGTCTCCTTGCGGAAGAAGTCCGGGATGTAGTCGAACATGAACCGCTTGCCCTCGGAGTTGCGCAGCACGCCGCCGTCGCCGCGGACGGACTCGGTGACCAGCAGTCCCTTGACCGAGAGCGGCCAGACCATGCCGGTTGGGTGGAACTGTACGAACTCCATGTTGAGCAACTTGGCGCCGGCCTGCAGCGCCAGTGCGTGACCGTCGCCGGTGTACTCCCAGGAGTTCGAGGTCACCTTGTAGGACTTGCCGATCCCGCCGGTCGCGAGCACCACGGCCGGGGCGTCGAAGCAGAGGAAGCGCCCGCTCTCGCGCCAGTAGGCGAAGGCGCCGGCGATGCGGTCACCGTCCTTGAGCAGCCGGGTGACCGTGCACTCCATGAACACGTCGATGCCCAGCGCCACGGCGTGCTGCTGCAGGGTGCGGATCATCTCCAGGCCGGTACGGTCGCCGACGTGCGCCAGCCGGGCGTAGCGGTGCCCGCCGAAGTCGCGCTGGGAGATCAGGCCGTCCTTCGTACGGTCGAACAGCGCCCCCCACTCCTCGAGTTCCCAGACCCGGTCGGGCGCCTCCTGGGCGTGCAGTTGTGCCATCCGCCAGTTGTTGAGCATCTTGCCGCCGCGCATCGTGTCGCGGAAGTGGACCTTCCAGTTGTCCTCGGGCCAGACGTTGCCCATCGCCGCGGCGATGCCGCCCTCGGCCATCACGGTGTGCGCCTTGCCGAGCAGGGACTTGCACACGATCGCCGTGCGCGCGCCCTGCTCGTGGGCCTCGATCGCCGCGCGCAGACCGGCGCCACCGGCGCCGATGACGACCACGTCGTAGGAATGCCGCTCGAGCTCAGTCATCTCTAGAAGAACCTCAGATCGGTGATGGTGCCGCCGGCGACCAGGCGCACGTAGAAGTCGGCGAAGGCCACCCAGACCAGCGACACCCACGCGATCTGCATGTGGCGGGCATTGAGCTTGGACATCTGGGTCCAGAACCAGTAGCGCACCGGGTGCCGGGAGAAGTGGGTGAGCTTGCCGCCGAAGATGTGCCGGCAGGAGTGGCAGGACAGGGAGTACAGCCAGAGCAGCGCCGCGTTGACCACCAGCACCAGGGTGCCGAGCCCTGCGTGGACCCACCGTCCCTCGTGGTTGCGGAAGGAGATGACCGCTTCGTAGGTCAGAGCGACGTTGAGCAGCAGGCCGAGGTAGAAGAAGTAGCGGTGGATGTTCTGCACGACGAGCGGGAACCGCGTCTCACCGGTGTAGCCCTGCCGCGGCTCGGGGACGGCGCAGGCCGGCGGCGAGAGCCAGAACGCCCGGTAGTAGGCCTTGCGGTAGTAGTAACAGGTGAGGCGGAACCCCAACGGGATGACGAGGATGATCAAGGCGGGCGACAGTCGCCACCAGTCGCCGAAGATCGCCAGGTGCGGGACGCCCTCGGAGCCGGGCACCGTGCCGCAGTTGCTCGACAGGCAGGGCGCGTAGAACGGGGAGAGGTAGGGCTCGTAGAAGTAGTTGCGGTTGACGAAGGCCGCCCAGGTCGCATAGACCACGAACGCCGCCAGGATCGCGAACGTCACCACCGGCTGGATCCACCAGCGGTCGGTACGCAAGGTGCGCGCCGCGATCCGGGCCCGTCCCGGCGCGCGTGTGCCGGCTGTCGTCATCCAGTGCGCTCCTCGGGAATTTCACAAGGTGGAGTCGCCCGGCTGCCTGAGCGACCCGTGTAGTTAAGCGGACGGTTACCAAGTCTGCGCAGGGAGGTCGCCGTTGGACAGACCTTGGGCTCCCGTAGGACAAGTCTCACACCGGCTCGCCGGCGCTGCGTCAGGGCGACTGTGGCCCGGAACGCGCTGGGAACCAGACCACCGGAGGGCAGGCGGCGACGCCGGCGGCGACCGCGGCCAGCGCGGCGGCCCAGCCCGGGCCGAAGGCGACGCCTTCCCGGAGCAGCACCGTCACGGCC
>JBAVXU010000387.1:0-1676 GCA_049698415.1 Mycobacteriales bacterium | reverse complement strand
CCACCGGTGTTGCCGTTGGTGACGTGTCCCTGTGGGTTGACCACCCACGACAACGCATTGGTAGCGGCCGCCGCGACACCCGGGTCGATCGTCTGCTTGCAGTTGCGGCGACCGACGTTGACCGGCTTGCCGGTCGAGTCCACAACGGACTCGATCGGGGTCGGGAGGCAGCGCAGACCCTTGGCGGCGAGCGTGGCGTAGGCCGTCGCCATGTCGAGCGGGGTGACACCGGCCACGCCGAGGGTGAACGACCCGTAGCCCTTCGGGTCAGCGAGGAACTTGTCCATCAGCTTCTCACCGGTGGTGGTGTTGATCACCGGGTTGGAGACGCCGAGGGCCAGTGCCGCACGCACCGCGTTGTCGACGCCCACCCGCTCCTCGAGCTGGACGTAGTAGGTGTTCACCGACGCGGCGATGCCGGAGCGCATGTCGTACGGGCCGGACATACCACGCGCGTCGTTGGACACGCTGTATGCCTTGTTGCCGTTGCGGAAGACCGGCGAGGTGTAGTCGTGTGGCGAGTTGATGGTGGTCGTCAGCGGCATGCCGGCCGACAGGGCGGCGGTGAGGACGAAGGCCTTGGCGGTCGATCCGGTCTGGAACCGGCGGCCGGTGACGTAGTTGACCTGGTCGGAGTTGAACGGTCGTGACTCGGCGATGGCGGTGACGCGTCCGGTGCCGGGCTGGACGACCGCCAATGCTCCGACGTACCTGCTGTTGGCCGGGAAGGACTTGGCGGCGGCGGCGTCGGCGAACTTCTGCTGCCGGGGCTGCAGGGTCGTACGGATGGTCAGGCCGCCCTTGAACAGCCGGTCCTGGCGCTGCTCGCGGGTCTTGCCGAAGTCGGGGCTGTCGAGCAGGTAGCGGCGGACGTAGTCGCAGAAGTGGCCGTACGGGCTGCTGGCGCAGCCGTTGGGAATCTTGCGGACGTGGAGCTTGAGCGGCTCGTCGATCGCCCGGTCGGCCTCGGCCGATGAGATGAAGCCGAGTTGGCCCATCCGCGCCAGCACGACGTTGCGCCGGGCGACCGCCTCGACCCCTTTGTTCTTCAGTGGGTCGTAGCGGCTTGGGCTCTGCAGCAGACCCGCCAGCAGGGCGGACTCGGCGAGGGTGAGCTTGGACACCGGCTTGCCGAAGTAGACCTGTGCGGCGGCACCGATGCCGTAGGCGCCTGCGCCGTAGTAGGTGATGTTGAGGTAGCGCTCGAGGATCTCCTCTTTGGACAGCCGCTGCTCGAGCGCCAGCGCGTAGCGGATCTCCCTGATCTTGCGGTCCTGGTTCTTGTCGACCGCGGCTGCCGCAGCCTTCGCGTCACCCTTTTGCAGCGCATCTTGCACCAGCACCCGCTTGACGTACTGCTGGGTGATCGTCGAGGCGCCCTGAACCAACTGGCCGTCGGTCTGGTTGCGTACGAAGGCCCGCGTGATCCCGCGCAGGTCGACGCCCTTGTGTTCGTAGAACCTGCTGTCCTCGATCGCGATCACCGCGTTGCGGGTGACGTCCGGCACCTGGGCGAGTTTCACCGGGATGCGGTTCTCGGCGTAGAAGTAGGCCAGCGGAGTGCCGTCGAAGGCGACGATGCGGGATCGCTGCGGTGGCGGCGGGGTCTTCAGGTCGGCGGGCAGGTTCTCGAACGACGTCACAGCCGACTTGGCCACCATGCCTGCGCCGCCGAA
>JBAVXU010000386.1:0-6362 GCA_049698415.1 Mycobacteriales bacterium | reverse complement strand
GGTGCGGCACAGCCCGATCCCCTCGGCACCGAAACGGCGGGCCCGCTCGGAATCCTCTGGGGTGTCGGAGTTGGCTCGCACCCGTAGCCGACGGACTTCGTCTGCGTAGGTGATCACCCGGTGCACTGCAGCCACCAACTCGTCGGACTCCGGCTCGAGCTTGCCTTCGAACAGCTGGACGATCGCCGACGGCTGCACGGGCACCTCACCGAGATAGACCACGCCGCTGGTGCCGTCGATCGAGATCACGTCGCCCTCATTGACGACGATGTCGCCGGGCGCGATGAACTTCCCTCCGCGCAGGTCGACCTCGAGCTCTTCGGCTCCGCAGACACAGGTCTTGCCCATGCCTCGGGCGACGACGGCGGCGTGCGATGTCTTGCCACCGCGACTGGTCAGAATGCCCTGGGCGGCGATCATGCCACCGAGGTCGTCGGGATTGGTCTCCCGGCGTACGAGGATGACGTGCTCGCCCTTGGCGGCCTCTTCGACGGCGCGCGCTGAGGAGAACACGACCTTGCCCACGGCCGCACCGGGTGAGGCGTTCATGCCCCTGGCGATCTGCTGCTTGTCGGCGTTCTCGTCGAACGTCGGGAACATCAGCTGCCCGAGTTGGGCACCGGTGACCCGCAGCAGGGCCTCGCCGAGATCGATCACGCCCTCATCGATCAACTGGGCGGCGATGACGAATGCGGCCGCGGCAGTCCGCTTGCCGACCCGCGTCTGCAGCATCCACAGCTTGCCGCGTTCGATCGTGAACTCGATGTCACACAGGTCCTTGTAGTGCCCCTCCAGCGTGGACATGATCTCGAGCAACTGGTCGTAGGACTTCTTGTCGAGCTTCTCGAGGTCCTGCAACGCGAGTGTGTTGCGGATGCCGGCCACGACGTCTTCGCCCTGGGCGTTCTCGAGGTAGTCGCCGTAGATGCCCTGGTGGCCAGAGCCCGGGTCGCGGGTGAACGCCACACCCGTGCCGGAGTCCATGCTGAGGTTGCCGAACACCATCGACTGCACGTTGACCGCCGTGCCCAGATCGGCCGGGATGCGCTCTTGGCGGCGGTAGAGGATCGCCCTCGGCGCGTTCCATGAATCGAAGACGGCGTGGACGGCAAGGTCCATCTGCTCCCGAGGATCGGTCGGGAACTCCCGGCCGCCGTGTTCGGAGACGATCGCCTTGAACCGCTCGACGATCTCGCGCAGGGCTCCCTCGTCGAGGTCGAGGTCGTTCTTGGTCCCCAGCGACCTCTTCGCCTCGTCCATCGCGTCCTCGAAGTGCTCGCCATCGATGTCGAGAACGGTCTTGCCGAACATCTGGATCAGCCGGCGGTAGGAGTCCCAGGCGAAGCGCTCGCTGCCGGACTGCTTGGCCAGCCCCTGCACGGACTCATCGTTGAGACCGATGTTGAGGACGGTCTCCATCATCCCGGGCATGGAGAACTTCGCCCCGGATCTGACCGACACCAGCAGCGGGTCGTCGGCCTGCCCCAGCTTCTTGCCCATGGCCTTCTCGAGCGAGTCAAGGTGCTCGCTGACCTCGTCGCGAAGCTCGTCGGGCTCCTGGCCGGATTCGAGGTAGGTCTTGCACGCCTCGGTGGTGATGACGAACCCAGGGGGTACCGGAAGACCGAGATTGCTCATCTCGGAGAGGTTGGCGCCCTTGCCTCCGAGCAGGTCCTTGAGATCCTTGTTGCCCTCGTTGAAGTCGTACACGTACTTGGTCACGAAGGAGGCTCCTCGCAGCGGGGTCTAGTCGTCCGAATCTAGCCGTCGGACGGGCCGGCAAACCACCAGCCCCGCGTCCCATGCTCTCTCCGGGCCGAGCGCGGACCCAATCGGGTGCCCCCGGCTTCGGCCGTGAGCCGGTGCCGGATCAACGGGGTGTGAGCAGGACCGTGATGAGCGTGTCGCCGTCGCAGGCCAGCAGGGCGCGCAGCGTCCAGCGGCCGCGATAGCTGGCCCCGGTGAAGTTGGACTCCGCATCGTTGTCCTCCACCTCGCCGCCACTCGGCTTGAACCCTGCTTTGGGCAGCTCGGAGTTGAAGTACGAGAGGACGGTGCGGAACTCCTGCGGCGATGTCGCCGTGACGATCATCAGATCGCCGCTGCGCATCTCCGACCCCGTCACCACGGTGCCGGGGGGCAGCCGGAAGGCCTTGGGGAAGCCGCCCGGCAACTTCTTGGCCGGCACCTTGTCGGCGCAGGCCGTCGGTGCCGGCCGCGGGGGCTGGGTGTCGGAGGCGGCCTTGGCGGGAGTCCTGCCCGAACCGCCCTGGCCGCAACCCGTGAGGGCTACGGCCAGGGCGGCGGCACAGATGAGGCTGTGTCTCATCCCCCGAAGGCGGCGTACAGCGTGCTGCCGCCGCTCTGCCGGGCGATGGTGGCATAGGCGTCGTAATTCTCCGGGCCACCGGTGGCGCACGCCCCGGTGCAACCGTCGGCGTAGCCGACCAGCACCCTGCCCTGCTTGTCGATCGTGGCGTCCATGAAGTCGAGCAGGTTGCGATCCTGGCCACAGGTGGTGCCGCCGGTGCAGATCGAGCCTTTCTGGACCGGATCGTTCGGCGTCGTGTCGACCGTCGTCCAGGTCGCGCCGCCATCGAACGTGGTCGAGACGTACAGGTGCCAGACACCGTTGAACGTCGGAGCCTGGTAGTCGCCACCGGTCGTCGTGCCCAGGAAGGCGAACGCTGCCCGGTCGTTGTCGCCGGCGACGACCGCGGGGAAGACCGCGTTCTTGATGCCGAAGTTGCCGCCGACGGCCTGGTCGTTGGTCCAGGTGGTGCCCTTGTTGGCACTCACCGCGACGCGCGGACCGGCCGGCGTCTGGTAGCCCATGTAGATCGTGCCGCCCGAACCGATGCCCACCGACGGGTCGCTGTCGGCCACGGAACTTGCCGGGTCGGTGCGCACCGTCCAGGTCAGTCCGTTGTCACCGGACACGGCCACCCCGGCCTTGCCGTTGCAGTCCTTGTTGGGTACGTAGATCGTGCCGTCCGGCGCCACCTTGACGTGCCCGTGGAGGCCGCCGCAGTCGAGGAGGGTGTAGATCGGGACAGCCGGCCCGTAGGTCAGACCGCCGTCACGGCTGACCGAGCAGTTGGCGTAGGCGATGTCCTGCGAGCAGTAGATCACCGAGCGCGGGTAGAGCACGGACGTGCCGGTCGGGCCGGGCGCCCAGGCGCCGCCGCCCATCGTCTGGTGGTCGACTCCGGACAGGATCGGGTTGTTGCCCGTGGTCGGAGTCCACGAGGCGCCGTCGTTGTCGGTGTAGCAGGTCAGCGCGGACTTGACGAACAACTGGGACTCGAAGGTGCGGCCGGTCTCGTGATCGGTGTAGCCGATCGGGTCGAGGCTGACCGTGCTGCCCTGCGGGCACCCGCTGGCAGCGTTGGCGCTCACGTCGGTCCAGCTGGCCGTGGCCGGCGTGGTCGCGTCGTTGAACGTCACGCGCGCGGTGTAAAACCCGCCTTGGTACATCGTGGCGCCGGACTTGAAGTTGTTGCCGATCGAGGGCTCACCGGCATCGTGTGCGCCCTTGAAGTTGGCCGGGGCGCCATAGGTCGCGTACGTGGGCGTGACCGCCGCCGAGGCCTGCGTCGTGGGGAAGATGACTGACGCGACCGCCAGACCGGCGGCTCCGAGGACTACACCGCGGGCCAGGGTGAACCGAGGAAATATGCGCATGCAGGAACCTTTCCCGTAAGGGCGGGCTTGAGGGGAGCCGCTGGTTGAGAGCAATTTACCCACCTATGCGGTGGATAATCTAGCTCAAACCAACCTCGATGGCATCGTTCGGGCGATAGAGCCACCCCCGTAAGGGCCTCTATCGATGCCTAACGAGGCAGCCGCCGACGAGTGACGGGACAACGGGGTTGTCATCGGCATAAGTCGGTCAGCAGCCGACGAGCCGCTCCGCGAGGTAGGACGCGACGCCGTCGATCCCGATTCGCTCCTGCGACATGGTGTCGCGGTCCCGCACGGTCACGGCATCGTCGTCGAGGGTCTCGAAATCGACGGTGACGCAGAATGGCGTGCCGATCTCGTCCTGGCGCCGATAGCGTCGGCCGATCGCGCTCGCGTCGTCGAAGTCGACGTTCCAATGACGGCGCAACTCGGCGGCGAGATCGCGCGCCTTCGGCGACAGCGACGGATTGCGCGACAGCGGCAGCACCGCAACCTTGACCGGCGCGAGCCGCGGGTCGAGCCTCAGGACCGTCCGCTTCTCGAGCTTGCCCTTGGCGTCGGGCGCCTCGTCCTCGGTGTAGGCGTCGATCATGAATGCCAGCATCGACCGGCCGAGTCCCAGCGCGGGCTCGACGACGTAGGGAGTCCAGCGCTCCCCCGCCTCCTGGTCGAAGTAGGACAGGTCGGCTCCGGAGGCCTTGGAGTGCGTGGTGAGGTCGAAGTCCCCGCGGTTCGCGATGCCCTCCAACTCGTCGAATCCGCCCGGGCTGACGTTGAACCGGTATTCGATGTCGACGGTGCGCTTGGAGTAGTGCGAGAGCTTTTCCTTCGGGTGTTCGTAGAGCCGCAGGTTGTCCTTGGAGATACCCAGGTCGACGTGCCACGCCAGCCGGGTGTCGATCCAGTACTGATGCCATTCCTCGTCACTGCCGGGCTTGACGAAGAACTCCATCTCGAGTTGCTCCAACTCGCGGGTACGGAAGATGAAGTTCCCGGGAGTGATCTCGTTGCGGAACGACTTGCCCGTCTGTGCGATGCCGAACGGCGGCTTCTTGCGGGCCGAGGCCTGCACGTTGAGGTAATTGACGAAGATGCCCTGCGCGGTCTCGGGTCGCAGGTAGGCCAGCCCGGACTCGTCCTCGACCGGGCCGAGGAAGGTCTTGAGCATCCCGTTGAACATCTTGGGCTCGGTGAATGCCCCCTTGGTCCCGCACGCGGGGCAGTTGACGTCAGCGAGCCCGCGCTCGGGCGGCCGGCCGTGCTTGGCTTCGTAGGCCTCTTCGAGGTGATCCGCTCGCCAACGCTTGTGGCACGAGCGGCATTCGGTCAGCGGGTCCGCGAACACCTCGACGTGGCCGCTGGCCTCCCAGACCTCACGCGCCAGGATGACCGACGAGTCCAGGCCGACGATGTCGTCGCGCGCTTGGACCATCGACCTCCACCACTGGCGGCGGATGTTCTCCTTGAGCTCGACTCCGAGGGGGCCGTAGTCCCACGCCGCTCGCAGGCCGCCATAGATCTCTCCGCTGGGGTAGACGAAGCCGCGGCGTTTGCTCAGGCTGACAACTGCGTCCATCTGATCTGCCACGTGGTCTCCATCCGGCTGGCGGTCGGCGAGTGGTCGAGCGAGCGATGCGCGGAGCGAGGAAGTCAGCTCGTCAGCTTCAGGCTAGCCTCCGGCCCGGTCGCTCGGAGCGCGGATCCCCTCACTGACCAGCACCTCGTAGGCGCCGGGCTCGTCGATCGACTCGGCGAGCAGGGGCACCCCGTTGACTTTGACGTCGTACGACGACAGCGCCCGGCGGTAGGTCCCCACGCCCTCCCACTCGGTGACCATGACCCAGCGGGTGGGTTCGTCGAAGCTGCGCCCGGCCGACCCCCGGCGATACCCGGGCCGCGCGCCGAACGCGGCGAGAGCGGCGCCGGCCCGGACAGCGAATGATTCGCCGTCGGCCTCGGCGACGTCGAAGCGAGACACCGCGATCATCACATTGGGCTCCTGTCAGGATGAGGCTCGAATCTATCGACCGAGAAGAGACTCCACCGTGCCCGCGAATTTCCGCGATGCCGTCGAGCGACGCAGCGTCGTCATGCTGACCTACATCTCCTCGCTGCCGCGGGTGATCCCGTTCGGCCTGGTGATCGCACTGCTGCTGGCGGGGCTGCTGACCACTGGCGTCCTCGCGTTCGCGGCGCTGGCCATCGTGACGCTGTTCCTGGGTTGGCTGCTGTTCATCGGCTGGCCGCAGATGGCGCCCGCCGGTCGGCTCCTGCGCCTGCTATCGACGCTGCTGGTCGGTGCCGTGGCGGTCCAGCGACTGTTTGCATAATGACAACGGTTTTCATTTCAGTGTAGGCTCCGGCGCGTGCCGGTCGTCTTCGCGCTTCTCACGGTGGTCTCCACCTTCTTGGGCGGCGTGGTCGCGCTCCGGCGGCAGGACAAGCTGCACCTGATCCTGGGTTTCACGGCCGGTGTCCTGCTCGGCCTTGTCGCGTTCGACCTGCTGCCCGAGATCTTCACTCTGGCAGGCGACACCAGCACGCTGGGCGTGCCCACGGTGATGCTGACCTTCGCCGCCGGCTTCCTTGCACTGCACCTGGTCGAGCGCACGGTGGCGCTGCACGCGGCCCACGAGCAGGAGTACGGCGACCACCATCACCCCGTGATCGGGTTGGCC
>JBAVXU010000385.1:0-5181 GCA_049698415.1 Mycobacteriales bacterium | reverse complement strand
GGGCCTGCCGCCGCTCCTTGATCGCGGCGGCGATCGACTCCGCTGCGGCGGGATCGGACACCACGATCCGGATCGTGCGCGCACCAACCGCGTTGGCGGCCAGCTGCAGGCCGTCCAGGACGAGGTGCGGGCACGCGCGCATCAGTAGGGCGTCCTTGTGACTGGCCGGTTCGCTCTCGCTGCCATTGCCCACGACGACGGCGGCACCTCGCGCCGTGCGAACGGCCCGCGCCTTGCGGGCAAAGGGAAAGTGCGCGCCACCCCGCCCTCGCAGGTCGACGCCCTCTGCCCAGTTGAGCAGGTCCACCGTCCCGTTGAGCATGACCTGCGGAATTTCGCCGTGGACCGTCAGGTGCTCCCACCAGCCCAGCCGTGGGCGCCCGTCGGACAGGCCGCGGGTCAGTCGTGGCGCCGAGATGCCGACGAGGACATCGCCGGCCAGCACATCCAGAATCGTCATCTCTCGCCCACCGCTGTGGTCAGCCGAACACCGGTACGCAACGGGCGACGGGTCGTTCGGATGAGGAAGGCGATCAGCACGAGGCCTGCGGCCGCTGCGTACGCGATCTTGATCGCCGACATCTTGGTGTCCGTGCCGGCTCCGAGCCCGTGCACCAATGCCACCACCCAGGCGGCGTAGCTGGTCACGTGGATCGCCCGCCACAGTCGTGGACCCAGCCGGACGCGCAACTGCACCAGGCTCGTGAGCGTGATGACCAGCAGCAGGTCGACGGCGATCGTGCCCAGCGCCGACCAGGTGCGCTGATACCCGGCCTGGAACGGGATGACGATGTCGGTCCAGGTCAGCACGACGTACGGGTCGATGACCAGCGTGACCACATGCACCGCGAGCAGGAGCAGCGCGACGGCGGATGACCCGCGGTGTACTCCCTGCGTCAGGAACCGCGGCCACCACGACGGCAACGACCGTGCTCCAGCGGCGATACCGAGAATCACGGTCAAGGTCAGGAACAGGAATGCCGTCAGCCCTGCGGCGCGCGCAACGAGCCACAGCACCGGCACGTTGTGGCTCACAGCGACCACTCACTCGGCGCGGGCCAGGCGCCAAGGCGGACGATGCGACCGTCGAGGCCGACCAGTCGAGCTGCCACATCAGCCGCACCGAGCCAGGCAGTCGCCCTGGGCCCGAGAACGACGGCGGCCGTGCTGCGGGTGTTCGCCTCGACGCAGGAGTTGGCCGCGACGGTCACCCCGCGCCACATCGGACTCGCCGGCTGACCCGTACGCGGGTCGAGAATGTGATGCATCTGCTCAGCGCCTCGACGCCATTGGCGAACCTCCGGACTCGATGTCGCCATGCCACCGCAGTTGAGCAGCACCGTCTCGCCGTCGTCGCCCTCGACGTCGCTGACCGCTGTCCGCACTGCCCAGCCGTCCTCCGGGGGATCGCCCGCCATGGCGATGTCGCCACCGAGAGAGACCAGGACCCCCACCTCCAGCTCGCCGGCGATCTGGGCCGCAGCGCGGTCGGCGGCCAGAGCTTTGGCGGTCGCCCCCAGGTCGAGCCGGCATCCGGGCGGCACGGTGATCGTCTCGCCGGCGTCGTCCACGACGATCGCTCGCCAGTGCGGGAGGTGTCGCTGCGGCGCAAGGGTGGGCCAACCGCCCTGCCTGCTGACCAGCTCGGCGAAGTCCCGGTCGTAGCCCGCCGCGATCAGCTCGCGGCCCAGCGTCGGATCGACCAGTCCGTCGGTCTCCTGAGCTGCCCGGATCGCGACCCGGACCGCGAGTCGGAGCAACGGCCCGGCCGGCACCGGCCGGCCGGGCGTTGCGTTGACCGCGCTGAGTTCGGAGTCGGCCCGGAACCTGCTGCACGCCGCGTCGATGGCGGCCAGCTCCGCGCTGAGCAGCGCGTTGGCCTCGGGCAGGACCGGCGCCTCGGTGACGGCCAGCTCGACGTAGGTGCCGAGAGCCGTCGCCGGGGGACTGGTCGCAATGGTCATGCGGGCTTGGAGCCCGTCGACTTCGCTGCGGGTGCTACCGGCTTCTGCGGGGCTGTGACCACCGGTGCCGGCGCGGCAGCCGGTGCCTGCACGGTCGACTTCGAGCTCGAGGCCGAAGCCGTGGTGAGCCGGGCGGCCGCGGATGCTGGCCCTGCGCCGGCGTTGGCCGCGGCGGCTCGATGGTCGAAGACGACCACCGTCTTGCGCGCCATCGCCGGAGCGGCCTTTGTTGCGGCAGGTGCGTTCTGCGCTGGGGCGGCGGCAGCATCGGCCTGTGCGAACATGCCTGCGAGCGCGCCGGTCAGGGTCATGCCCGCGAGCGCACCGCTGACCGTGAGCCGGCGTACGGCAGCCAGTTGACGGTCGCGGGCGCTGGGGCTGGGCGTTGTCGTCATCCAGACACACTGCGGTGCCGAGCGCAAAGCTCTCCCCCAGGTGTGGTCAACGTCTGGCTAAGCCAGCGCCCTCACGACTTAGCGAAACCTTCACCCGACCATGGGCCGGGCTAGCCGGCCTAGGCCGCACAGTGGTGGTCCACACGAAAGGAACCGCCCCTTATGCGTACTTCTCTCACCGTCAGCGGTGTCGCTCTGGCCGGGACCATGCTCGGCGCCCTGGCCTACACAGCCGTGATGAACCTCGGCGTCTCTCCCGCGGCCGCCACGGGTGCCGCTCCTGGGTCAGCCAAGGCCGCCAGCTGCGCGGCTCCGGCCAGGGTCGTCGGGCAGGTGTGCGAGACCGTCGTGCACCGTCCTGCCCCGGCCGGCCCGGCCAGCCACACCAACGCCGGGCCTGGCGCGGTGTCAGCGCCCACTCAGGGCAAGGCACCGAGCAAGGCTCAGTCCGGTCCCCGGTCCGGACCCCAGGCCGCCCCCCAGGCCAGCCCGTCCGACGATGCCACCGAGGCCGACGACACCGAGACCGACGACACCGAGGCCGACGACCCGGGCGAGCAGCCCGACGCGGTTCACCCGAGCGAGTCCGCCGCAGCGCGCGGTGAGGACTGAGCGGGCGGACCCAGCTCAAGGCGTACCGATGCTCCACCGGTAACGCTGTGGCCGAGGAGTAGCCGCCCGTCGCTCTCCTCGGCCGTACGACGGGCGATGTCGAGACCAAGACCGGTCGATCCACGCCCGCTGCTCCCCCTCTCCAGAGATCCGCTGCCGAACCCGGGCCCGGCGTCCTCGACCAGCACTACGGCGCCGCCGCCCGGGCGCTCGTTGAGAACGACCTTGAACGGCGTTCCTTCAGGGGTGTGAGCGAACACGTTGGCGAGCAGGCCGTCGATGGCGGCACTCAGCATCGCGGCTGCGACTCCGACCATGACGGGGGTCGCCACCAGGGCCGTTTCGACCGGCCGTCGCTGGTCCTCAGCGAGCGCCCCCCAGAACTCGACGCGGTCGTGCATGACGTCGGAGGCGTCGCATGACGCGGGCTCGCGGGCGAACCGGCGCGCCTCGTGGATGACCTCGTTGACGGCGAACTCCAGCGCGTCGACGTCGCCACCGAGCCGTCCCGCCTCGACCGGGTCGCGCAGGCCCTCGCTGTCGAGCCGGAGCGCGGTAATAGGTGTACGCAGCCGATGTGAGAGGTCAGCGACCAGCTCCCGCTCGGCCACCAGTGAGGAGCGGATCCGGCCGGCCAACCTGTTGATGACGGTCGCCAGCTCGACCACCTCGCGCGGGCCGACCGGATGGACTCTCGTGTCCAGCTTCCCTTCACCCAGCGCGTGCGCCGCGGTCGCCAGCTCCGCCAGTGGCCGGGTCACGCCCTTGGCCAGCCGGTCTGCGGCCACCAGGGCGATCGCGATGAGCCCGACGCCTGAGGCGAGCAGCATGAGCCAGGCGCGCGTCACGCCGCTGTCGAGTTGCTCGTTCGGCACGAAGGTCCGGACCACCGCCTGACCGGCTGAGGTGCTCACCGGCTGGAGAACCTCCCGGCCCCCCGCCACCTTGTCGGTCAGCGCGGAGCCCTGTTGCGCCTTCTGCACGCCAGCCGTCACCCCGGTCTGTACGCCAACGACCGTGCCGTCCGGCAGGAAGACTGTGGTCTCCCGGCCGCTCTGCTCGTTGAGCAGTCCCACAGCAGAGGCGAGCTGGCCCTTGTCCGTCAGGACGGCGACCAGCAGGGCGATGTTCTGCGCCTCCTGGGTCGCGGCGAGAACCGCGCGGTCCTCGGCCGACACGCGTACGAGCAAGGCGAGCGGGAGCATGAATGCGAGGACGACAACAGCCGTCGTCACGGCGACCAGCAGAGACAGTTGGCGTCTCATGAGGGCGGATGCAGCCGCACACCCACGCCACGCACGCTGTGGAGGTAGCGAGGCTCGCTCGCCGACTCGCCCAACTTGCGGCGCAACCACGACAGGTGCACGTCGACGGTCTTGTCCGCGCCGCCGTACGGCAACCGCCAGACCTCGGCGAGGATGTCTCGTTTGGACACCACATCGCCGGCCCGGCGGGCGAGCAGGCAGAGCAACTCGAACTCCTTGCGCGTCAGGTCGACGCTTCGACCGTCCAGACGCACCTCCCGGCTGGCCGGATCGATCGCCAGGCCGCCCACCTCGATCACGCCCTCCACGGCGGGCTCGGTCGAACGCCGCAGCACGGCGCGCACCCTCGCATCGAGTTGGCGGGCCGAGAACGGCTTCACCAGATAGTCGTCGGCCCCGGCGTCGAGCAAGGCGACGATCTCGTCCTCGTCATCACGGGCAGTGATGATCAGCACCGGCGCTTCGGTCACCGCTCGGAGCATGGGCAGGATCCGCTTGCCGTCGAGGTCGGGCAACCCCAGATCCAGGAGGACCACATCGGGCTCGACGTCGGCCACGATGCGAAGCGCCTCGAGCCCGCTAGCAACCGCGTGGACAGCGTGTCCGCGCTCGGTCATTCCGCGGGTCAACGAACCACGGATCGCCGGATCATCCTCGACCAGCAGCAAGACCGGCACCCAGCGAGGATAGCCCCGGGGTCAGTTCACAACCCTTACTTAATCTGGGCTTACCGTGGCTTTGGAGGCCGCGTGCGAGAGTCATCGCCATGAAAGTCCGATCTGCGTGGTGGCTCAGCGCCGGAGGTGTCATCGCGTTGGCCGTGTTCAGCGCGGCCGCCGCCGGGATGGCCTGGGCAGCCGTGGGCATCGTGCGGAGCAACACCACCGGCCCGGTCACCGTCCCGATCGCCACGACCGCCTCGCCTTCGGCGGCGGCCCAGAGCGC
>JBAVXU010000384.1:0-8509 GCA_049698415.1 Mycobacteriales bacterium | reverse complement strand
GGTCGCGCCGGCCTCGGTCGCCAAGATCACCACCGCGGCCGCCGCCCTGGCCGCCCTCGGCCCGGATGCGCGGATCACCACCCGCGTCGTGGCCGGCTCGACTCCCGGTGACGTGGTCCTCGTCGGTGGTGGTGACCCGACCCTCTCGATCAATGCCCGGCAGGCCTACCCAGGTGCCGCGCGACTCGACCTGCTCGCCAAGGCCGTACGCGCGGCGTACGGGCAGGCGGTGCGCCGGGTCATCGTCGACGGCTCGGCATTCAGCGGCCCGACCACCGGCCCCGGCTGGGACAGCGACATCGTCTCCGCGGGGTTCGCCGCACCGGTCACCGCCCTGATGGTCGACGGGGGCCGGATCAACCCGCTGCGTGACCGCAGATCGACGGCGCCTGATCTGGCCGCCGGGCAGGCTTTCGCGCGGCTGCTCGGCGCACCGGCGACGGCCGTGATCCGTGGCAGGGCACCGGCCGGCGGCAACGTACTGGCCCGGGTCAGCTCGGCACCGATGTCGAGGTTGATCGAGCAGATGCTCGGCCCGTCCGACAACGTCGTGGCCGAGGCGCTGATCCGCCAGGTCGCCATCGCCAGCAAGGCGCCCGCTGATTTCACCAACGCAACGGCCGCGGTCCGGGCGACGCTCTCCCGGATCGGGGTGGACGTCTCGGGGTTGCGGCTCGCCGACGGAAGCGGCCTGTCGCGGCTGAACCGGTTGTCGCCGGCGCTCGTCACATCACTTCTCACCGCGGCTGCCAGCGGAACGCATCCGGAGTTGCGACCGCTGCTCGCCGGCCTGCCGGTGGCCGGATTCTCGGGAACTCTCAACGAGAGATACCGGATCGCCGCCAGCCGGCCAGGGGCAGGCGTGGTACGCGCGAAGACCGGCTCGCTGTCCGGTGTCAGCACCCTGGCCGGCGTCGTCCGCGACACCGACGGTCGCCTGCTCGCCTTCGCCGTGCTCGCCGACGAGGTTCGCCCGGGAGGCATCTTCGCAGCCGAGGCCGCCCTCGACCGCATCGCTGCGACTCTGGCCCGCTGCGGCTGTCAGGGGTGACGGCCCCGTACCGTTGACCCATGACGCAGATGGTCGACTGGAATCTCGCCGTGGCCACCGCCAGCCGACTGGCAGGTGGCGGGCCGTCGGTGACCTACGCCGAAGCCGCCGCCGTCGTGGCGGAGTTGCGCCGTGCGACCGACGAGTCCGAGGCGCACGTGTTCGACTTCACGCACCTTCAGGCCAAGGTCGAACACCCGCCCGTACGTGTCGTCGATCGCGCCGACTGGGCCGAGGTCAACGTCGCCGGTTTCCGGACCGTGCTCACACCCGTGACCGAGAAGTTGCAGGGGCAGCGCTCCGGCGGGGCCGGACCCCTGGTCACGGCCATCGGGGCCGGGGCCACCGGTGTGCAGGTCGGAGGGATCCTGGCGTTCCTCGCCAGCAAGGTGCTCGGCCAGTACGAAGTCTTCTCCGAAGCACCGGGCCAGTTGCTCCTGGTGGCCCCCAACATCGTCGCCGCCGAGCGCTCCTTGGGCGCCGATCCGCGGGACTTCAGGCTCTGGGTATGCCTGCACGAAGTGACCCACCGCACCCAGTTCACTGCCGTCCCGTGGCTGCGTGACCACTTCCTGGCCGAGGTCGCGAGCTTCGTCGACGCCGCCGACCCCGAAGCGATGAAGGATCGGCTGACCTCGGCGATCTCCGAGGTGGCCCGTGCCCTGCGCGAGCGCGACTCCGATCTGAGCATCATCGACCTCGTCCAGACGCCCGAGCAGAAGGCCGTCCTCAACCGGCTGACGGCTCTGATGACGCTGCTTGAGGGGCACGCCGAGTTCGTGATGAACGGCGTCGGCCCGCGGGTCGTCCCTTCGGTCGAAGCGATCCGGGCGAAGTTCCAGGCCCGGCGCAAGGGAACCGGCCCGCTCGATCGGGCCCTGCGCAAGATCCTCGGCGTCGACGTCAAGATGCGGCAATACGCCGAAGGCAGCCGATTCGTGGCCGCGGTCGTGGAGAGTGTGGGCATGGACGGTTTCAACCGGATCTGGGAATCCCCGCAGACACTGCCGACGACTGCCGAGATCAGCGACCACAACGCATGGATTTCTCGGGTGCACGGCATGTCCCCGACCCAGATCATCTAGCCGAGCGATCCGATGCCTCAGCCGGAGGTCGCGGTTGCTGCCGTACGCCTGGCTGTCCGACGTTCGCTGAGTGACCTGCATGCCCGGGCGCTCGTGCTCGTCGCGTGCAGCGGCGGAGCGGACTCGATGGCGCTCGCCGCCGCCACCGCCTTCGAGGCACGCAGCGCGCTATGGCGGGCCGGCCTCGTCACCGTGGATCACGGCCTGCAGCCGGGCTCGGCCGAGCAGGCCCAACGGGTCCGTCGCTGGGGCAAGTCCATCGGCCTCGAGCCGGCCGAGGTCTGCACCGTCAGCGTCGGAACCGTCGGCGGGCCGGAGGCGGCGGCACGGGCAGCGAGGTATGCCGCTTTCGATGAGACGGCTCAGCGCACGGGTGCAGTCGTGGTGCTGCTCGGTCACACTCTCGACGATCAGGCGGAGACCGTACTTCTCGCGCTGGCCCGTGGCTCCGGGGCGCGATCGCTGTCCGGGATGGCGCCGGTACGTGACCGCTATCGCCGCCCGCTGCTCAGCCTCACCCGCGCGATCACCGCGCAGGCCTGCGCAGGTGAGGGGCTCGAACCCTGGCATGACCCACACAACGCCGACGACAGCTTCGCGAGGGTACGCATCCGCGGCGTCCTGCACGCCCTCGAGGAGGCAGCGCCCGGCGCCACGTCCGGCCTGGCGCGCACCGCCGCGATGCTGCGCGCCGACGCCGACGCTCTGGAGGAGACCGCCGAGGCAGTCGGCCATCAGGTCACCGGCGAAGACGGCGCCCTGGACTGCAAGAAGCTCGCTCAGTGCGGCCCGGCCGTACGAAGCCGTGTCCTGCATGCCGCCGCGCTGGCCGCCGGTGTGCCGGGAGGTGCACTGATGAGCGCGCACGTGAGCATGGTCGATTCGCTCGTCACGAGTTGGACCGGGCAGGGGCCGGTCAGTCTGCCGGGGGGTGTCGAGGCGTTCCGGACCTCTGGCAGGCTGGTCTTCGACCAGCAGCCATGGGACTAGTGCAGGAGGAACTACACGGTGGCGGACCAGGGGACCTATAACGGCGACATCGAATCGGTCGTGGTCAGTGAGAAGGACATCCAGACCAGGATCGAAGAACTGTCCGCCGAGGTCTCCCGTGATTACGCCGGTCGCGAAGTGTTGCTGGTCGGAGTGCTCAAGGGCGCGGTCATGTTCATGGCGGACTTCGCCCGCGCGCTGTCGGTCCCGCTGACGATGGAGTTCATGGCGGTCTCGTCCTACGGCCAGTCGACCACGTCGTCCGGGGTCGTACGCATCCTCAAGGACCTCGACCGTGACATCGCCGGCCGGCACGTCCTGCTCATCGAGGACATCATCGATTCCGGCCTCACCCTGTCCTGGCTGATGCGCAACCTGCGCAGCCGCCAACCGGCATCGGTCGAGGTGGTGGCCCTGCTGCGCAAGCCCGAGGCGGTCCGGGTCGACGTGTCGGTGCGCTACGTCGGCTTCGACATCCCCAGCGAGTTCGTCGTCGGCTACGGCCTGGACTACGCCGAGAGATACCGCGACCTGCCCTATGTAGGAATCCTCAAGCCGTCGGTGTACGAACGCTGAGAGTCAGGCCGGGGACAGAGGCTCGCAGAGGCCGTTGAAACTGGCCCGGAACACCAGCGGGGAGCAGGCCGTTGGAGCGGGTAGCCGAGCTGAGCACGGTTCGATAACCGCCTCTGCACCGGTGTACCGTCATTTTCCCGAGGCAGATCCCCGGGGCCCGTAGAGTTGATACCACACAACGGACTGAATCAGGAGGGCGAGAACCGCCATTTCGGCGCTCCCGCATGCACATGGATCGCACTCGTCAGCTACTCCGCAAGCCCCTCGTCTGGGTGTTCATCGTCCTGGGCTTGTTCCTCCTGTTCAGCCCCTTCCTGCGCGGTGACGGCGGCTACAAGAAGGTCGACACCTCGGCGGCCCTCACCCAGATCCAGAACGGCAACGTCACCAACGTCCAAATCGAGGACAAGGAACAAAAGCTCAAGATCTCACTCAAAAAGGCGACAAGTGTTGACGGCCAGTCCACAGACAAGATCCAGGCCGCCTATCCCGCCGACGCCGCCCGCAACATCTACGAGTTGCTGCTGGCCCAGCGCAAGGACAACAGCAGCCTCAAGTTCGACACCAAGGTCAGCACGCCCAACCTGCTGACCAACGTGCTGCTCACCTTCGTCCCCTTCATCCTCATCGCGCTGGTGCTGTTCTTCTTCATCAGCCAGATGCAGGGCGGCGGCGGCCGGGTGATGAACTTCGGCAAGTCCAAGGCCAAGCTGGTCAGCAAGGACACCCCGAAGACGACGTTCGCTGATGTCGCCGGGGTCGACGAGGCGATCGAGGAGCTCGAAGAGATCAAGGAGTTCCTCGAGTCCCCGGCCAAGTTCCAGGCGATCGGGGCCAAGATCCCCAAGGGGGTGCTGCTGTACGGCCCGCCCGGCACCGGCAAGACGCTGCTCGCCCGGGCAGTGGCGGGCGAGGCGGGCGTGCCGTTCTACTCGATCTCCGGTTCTGACTTCGTGGAGATGTTCGTCGGCGTCGGCGCCTCCCGGGTGCGCGATCTGTTCGAGCAGGCCAAGGCCAACGCGCCGGCCATCGTCTTCGTCGACGAGATCGATGCCGTCGGGCGCCACCGCGGCGCCGGCATGGGTGGCGGCCATGACGAGCGCGAGCAGACCCTCAACCAACTGCTCGTCGAGATGGACGGGTTCGACGTCAAGGGCGGCGTGATCCTGATTGCGGCCCCCAACCGGCCTGACATCCTGGACCCCGCACTGCTGCGCCCAGGCCGTTTCGACCGGCAGATCGCGGTCGACCGCCCCGACCTGCGTGGCCGCAAGGACATCCTCGCCGTGCACGCCAAGGGCAAGCCGTTCGCCGGCGATGTCGACCTCGACACGATCGCCCGGCGTACTCCCGGATTCACCGGTGCCGACCTGGCCAACGTCATCAACGAGGGCGCCCTGCTGACCGCCCGGCACAACGAGCACTTGATCAGCGGCACCTCCCTCGAGGAGGCGATCGACCGCGTCATCGCCGGTCCCGAGCGCAAGACCCGCGCGATGAGCGAGAAGGAAAAGAAGGTCACGGCCTACCACGAGGGCGGCCACGCCCTGGTGGCTTACGCGCTGCCCAATGCCGACCCGGTGCACAAGGTGACGATCCTGCCGCGCGGGCGCTCGCTCGGGCACACGCTGGTCCTGCCGACGGAGGACAAGTACACCCAGACCCGCTCGGAGATGATCGACTCGCTGGCCTACGCGCTCGGCGGCCGGGCCGCTGAGGAGCTCGTCTTCCACGAGCCGACGACCGGCGCGAGCAACGACATCGAGAAGGCCACCGCCCTGGCCCGCGCCATGGTGACGGAGTACGGCATGAGCCCGAAGCTTGGTGCGGTGAAGTACGGCACCGCCGAGGGCGAGCCGTTCCTCGGCCGTGACTACGGCCACCAGCGCGACTACTCCGAAGAGATCGCCGCCGACATCGACAGCGAGATCCGGGGCCTGATCGAGTCGGCGCACGACGAGGCCTGGGAGATCCTGGTCGAATACCGCGACGTGCTCGACGATTTGGTTCTTGAGCTGATGGAGAACGAAACCGTCACCAAGGAAGAGATCGTGCGGATCTTCGCCCGGGTCCAGAAGCGACCGCCCTACAACGCCTACGGCGGCTTCGACAAGCGCGCCCCGTCGGACAAGCCACCGGTGATGACTCCCAAGGAGGTCGCGCGGGTCAACGGCGGCCCGCCGACCTATGTTGAGCCGTCCTCCAACGGCGGTAGCTCGGTGTCGGCACGCAAGCGTCCGGCGCCCTACCCCCGCCCCGATGCGGGAGCAAACACCTGAGCGGGTTCGACTCGGCCCGGGTTGAGGCCGCCGTACGCGAGTTGCTCGCCGGCATCGGCGAGGATCCCGAGCGCGAGGGGCTGCAACGCACACCCACGCGGGTGGCCAAGGCCTACGCCGAAGCCTTCGCCGGGCTGCACGCAGATCCGGGCGAGGTGCTCACCAGTGTCTTCGACGAGGGCCACGAGGAGATGGTCATCGTCAAGGACATCGAGTTGTCGAGCTTCTGCGAGCATCATCTGCTGCCCTTCCACGGTGTTGCGCACGTCGGCTACATCCCCAACGCGGCCGGCCAGATCACCGGGCTGTCCAAGCTGGCCCGGCTCGTCGACGTCTTCGCCAAGCGGCCGCAGGTGCAAGAACGCATGACCACGCAGATCGCCGACGCCATCGTCGACGCTCTCAAGCCCATGGGGGTCATCGTCGTCATCGAGTGTGAGCACCTGTGCATGTCGATGCGAGGCGTACGCAAGCCCGGTTCGCGGACCATCACCTCTGCCGTGCGCGGGGTGCTGCAGACGTCGCCGTCGACCCGGGCCGAGGCGATGAGCCTCATCCACGGCCGGTGAGCCGAGCGGCATCTCACCTGCCGGACCCGGGACGCTGCGCCGTCGTGGGAGTGCTCAACGTGACACCCGACTCGTTCTCCGACGGCGGCCGCTATCACGACGCTGCCGACGCGGTTTCGCACGGCGTACAGATGGCCGCTGCGGGCGCCGACCTGGTCGATGTCGGCGGTGAGTCGACGCGCCCGGGCGCCGTGCGGGTCGACAGTGCCGAGGAGTGCCGGCGGGTGCTGCCCGTGGTCCGCGAGTTGGCGGCCGCCGGCGTGGCCGTGTCCATCGACACGACGCGGGCGAGTGTCGCCGAGCAGGCACTCGCGGCCGGCGCTCGGGTCGTCAACGACGTCAGCGGGGGACTCGCCGATCCGGCGATGGTCAAGGTCGTCGCCGCGGCGGGGGTGCCGTGGGTGCTGATGCATTGGCGCGGGCACAGCCGCGACATGGCAGCGCTGGCCAGCTATCGCGACGTCGTCGGCGAAGTGATCGCCGAGCTCAGCGCCCGCATCGACGACGCGCTCGCCGGCGGAGTGGCGACCGACGCGCTGGTCATCGATCCGGGCCTGGGTTTTGCCAAGAGGATCGAGCACGATCTCGCCCTGCTCGCTCACCTCGACCGCCTGGTGGCGATCGGTCCGCCGGTGCTGATCGGTGCCTCGCGCAAGTCCTTCCTCGGCCGGGTGCTGGCGGACGGCGACGGCGTTCCCCGTCCGGTTCAGGATCGCGAAGCAGCCACGATGGCGACCACGGCGCTGGCCGCAGCGGCCGGGGTCTGGGGCGTACGCGTGCACGAGGTCGACGCCAACCTCGACGTCGTACGACTCATCGCTGCAGTCCGGTCGTCAGCCGAGTCGGCGCCGGGACCGGCCGATGAGTGACCGGATCAGCCTTCGCGGGCTCACCGCGTACGGATTCCATGGCGTGCTCCCCGAGGAGCGGGTCACCGGCCAGGACTTCGTCATCGATGTCGACCTCGAACTCGACCTCGGCCCGGCCGCCGCGAGTGACGACGTCGGCGACACCGTGCACTACGGCGAACTCTCCGCGGCGTTGGCCGCAGTCGTGACCGGCGAGCCGGTGAACCTCATCGAGACACTTGCCGAGCGGCTGGCGCAGGTCTGCCTGGCCGACGACCGGGTACGCCTCGCGCGAGTGACCGTCCACAAACCGCACGCCCCGCTGCCGGTGACCACGGCCGACGTGGCCGTGACCATCGAGCGCCGGCGGACGTGAGCCGCGCAGTGCTGTCGGTCGGCTCCAATCTCGGGGACCGGCTGGCATACCTGCAGTCGGCGGTCGACGCTCTGCGGCCGTATCTTGTGTCGGTGTCCGCGGTGTACGAGACGGCAGCATTCGGCACCGAGCCGCAGGCGCCGTACCTCAATGCCGTGCTGCTGGTGCAGGCCGAGGTCGACGACTTCTTCTGGCTGGAGCGGGCGCGCGAGATCGAGGCAGGTGCCGGTCGCCGGCGTGAGCGGCGCTGGGCACCGCGCACGCTGGACGTCGACGTGATCACCGTGGACGCCCAGGTCAGTGCCGACCCGGAGTTGACCCTGCCGCACCCGAGGGCACACGAGCGCGCCTTCGTCCTCGTCCCGTGGCTCGACGTCGAACCGAAGGCGGTGCTGGCGGAGATTGCGGTGGCCGATCTGGTCAGTGGGTTGGACGTCTCCGGAGTGCGCCGGCGCGACGACCTGGTGCTGCGATGAAGCCGGTCACGCCCACCCGGGTGCGCGACCTGGCCTTGATGGCTGCGGCCACGGCAGTGGTGGCCTACGTCCTGGTCAGCTCGCGCTACGGCTCGCTGCCCGTGCTGCCGTGGACATCGTCTGCGGCGGTCGCCTGCCTGGCGCTGGGCGAGGGCGTCGCCGCCCGCGGCACTCGGCTGCGGATCGCCCGGCGGCCGGGGACCCGCCCGGTCCAGCCCCTCGTCGTGGCCCGGCTGGTCGCCCTCGCCAAGGCCAGTTC
>JBAVXU010000383.1:0-19008 GCA_049698415.1 Mycobacteriales bacterium | reverse complement strand
GCGACATCGAACGCGGTGAACCTCACCGACGGCTTGGACGGCCTCGCGACCGGAACCTCGGTGATGGTGCTGATCTCGTACACCCTGATCGGGTTCTGGGAGTTCCGTCATGCCTGCATCGGTGCCGACACGGTGCGCTGCTATGTCGTACGCGGTGACGAACTCGATCTCGCCCTGGTCGCGTTCGCGGCTGCCGGGGCGTGCTTCGGCTTCCTGTGGTGGAACGGCTCGCCGGCCCGCATCTTCATGGGCGACACCGGATCGTTGTCGCTGGGCGGCCTCATCGCGGGCCTCGCCATCCTCACCCGCACCGAACTGCTGCTGGTCGTGCTGGCCGGCCTGTTCGTGATCATCACGCTGTCGGTCATCATCCAGGTCACGGTCTTCAAGCTGACCAAGCGCCGGGTGTTCCGGATGGCGCCGCTGCAACACCATTTCGAGCTCGCCGGCTGGGGCGAGGTGACGATCGTCATCAGATTCTGGATCCTCGCCGGGATCGGGGTGGCGGCCGGGCTCGGACTGTTCTACTACGACTTCCTGGTCGGCAGAGGGACTTGAGCGGGCCGTACGCCGGTCACACTGTGCTGGTCGCCGGCGCCGGAATCTCCGGGGCCGCGGCCGCCGAGGTGCTGCAACGACTCGGAGCCAAGGTCGTCGTCACCGACCGCAATGAATCTGCGCGCACGGAGGCGTTGAGCGCGGGTGGCGCGACGTTCGCCGCCGCACTGACCGCCGTCCCGGCCGCCGTCGACCTGGTGGTCACCTCGCCCGGCTGGCGGCCCGATCACCCGCTGCTGAGCTCCGCCGCGCGGGCCGGCGTCGAGGTCATCGGCGAGGTGGAGCTGGCCTGGCGCGTACGCGGTGCGTTCGGCCGCCCGCCTGCCCCTTGGCTGGCAGTCACCGGCACCAACGGCAAGACCACGACCGTGGAAATGCTCGCGGCGATGCTGCGCGCCGGTGGACTGCGGGCGCTCGCCGCCGGGAACATCGGCCGTCCGCTGGTGCAGGCAGTGGCCGACAGCGAGCCGCACGAGGCGCTGGCAGTCGAGCTGTCGTCGTTCCAGCTGCACTGGTCGTCGTCGCTGGCACCGGCCGCCGCAGCGATCCTCAACGTGGCGCCGGACCATCTCGACTGGCACGGCAGCATGGAGAACTACGCCGCCGACAAGGCGCGCGTTCTCGCACCCGGAACCCTCGCGGTTTACAACGTCGACGACACCTGGTCCGTCCGGCTGACCGCCGCTGCCGATCGGCGGGTCGGCTTCACCTTGGCCGAGCCGGCCGACGGCCAACTCGGCCTGGTCGGGTCGGAGTTGGTCGACCGCGCGCTCGGCCACGGCCCGTTCGCCGATGCCGGCGATCTCGCGCTGGGCCAGCACAACATCGCCAACGCGCTCGCCGCGGCCGCACTCGCGTTCTCCCAGCAGGTCAGCGCCGATGCCGTACGCAGTGCGCTGGGAGCGTTCAGGCCGGGGCGGCACCGCAACGAGGTGGTCGGGACGCTCGACGGCGTCATGTACGTCAACGACAGCAAGGCGACCAACGCGCATGCCGCCGCCGCATCGGTGTCATCCTACGACCGGATCGTCTGGATCGCGGGTGGGCTGCTCAAGGGTGCGACCGTCGATGACCTCGTCGTCGCGGCCGCGCCCAGGCTGGCCGGAGTGGTGCTGCTCGGGGTCGATCGAGCCGAGATCGCTGCGGCACTGGCCCGACACGCCCCCAACGTCCCCGTTGTCGAGGTCGCCAGGACCGACGATGGAGCCATGATCGATGTCCTGTCGCATGCCCGCCGGATGGCCGGTCGCGGCGACGTGGTCCTGCTGGCCCCGGCGGCGGCCTCGATGGACATGTTCACCGACTACGCGGCGCGCGGGGAGGCGTTCGTCCGGGCGGCACGGGCGCTGGGGGTGGCGTGACCACGACGACCACCGCCGCCCGTCGCGGCACAGCGCCGGAGCGGCCACCCCGGGTGGGCCGTACCTCCTGGCTCGATCGTCCTCTGACGTCGTATTACCTGATCCTCGGCAGTGCTGGTCTGTTGCTGCTGCTCGGGCTGGTGATGGTGCTCTCGGCCTCGAGCGTCAAGTCCTACGTCGACTACGGGACCGCGTACACCTTCTTCCGCAAGCAGTTGCTCTGGGTCGCTCTGGGGCTGCCAGCCCTGTGGCTGGGACTCGTCCTGCGGGTGCGCGCCTATCGGATGATGGCCTACCCCGTGCTGCTCATCTCCGCAGCGATGCTCATCCTCGTCCTGGTCCCCGGCATCGGCGTCAGCACCGGGGGATCCACCCGCTGGCTCGACCTCGGCATCTTCCGGCTGCAACCCTCGGAGTTGGCCAAGGTCGCGGTGGCGCTGTGGGGGGCGGACCTGTTGGTGCGCAAGCACCGGGTGCTCACCCGTTCGCGGCACCTGTTGATCCCGCTGGTCCCCGTCGCATCCCTGATCGCCCTGCTGGTGATGCTCGAGCCCGACCTCGGAACGACGATCTGCCTGGTCATCGTGGTCTTCGCCCTGCTGTTCCTCGTCGGCGCCCCGTTGCGCATCTTCGCAACAGTCTGCGCGGTGACGGTCGGGCTGATCCTGGTCGCCATCGCGGTCGAGCCCTATCGGGCGTCGCGCGCCGCGTCGTTCCTGCACCCGTTCGACGATCCGGAAAAGACCGGGTTCCAAGCGGTCCAGGGCATCTATTCGCTCTCGTCCGGCGGTTGGTGGGGCGTCGGACTCGGCGGGAGCAGCGGCAAATGGAACGTGCCGCACGCCTACACCGACTACATCTTCGCGATCATCGGCGAGGAGCTCGGCCTGATGGGCGCCCTGGTGGTCCTCGGACTGTTCGCCATCTACGGCTACGCCGGCATCAGGATCGCCTGCCGGACCGCCGACCCCTTCGCCCGGCTCGCCGCCGGTGCGGTCACCGCCTGGGTCATCGGGCAGGCCCTGATCAACATCGGCTACGTAGTGGGATTGCTTCCCGTGACCGGGATCCCGTTGCCGTTGATCTCCTTCGGGGGCACCTCGCTGATCCTCGCTATGTTCGTCACCGGCATGCTGGCGTCGTTCGCGCGCAGCGAGCCGGCGGCGGCCGCCGCCATCGCCGCACGGGGGCCGACACGGCTGGCGAGGCTGTTGCGGTTGCCCGCCCCGCAACCACCGGACCCCGTGCGACTCTCCGACCCGCGGCCTGGGGCACAGCGGGGGAGGGGGCAGCAGCGCCAGACCCAGCAACGCAAGACGCCGCAGCGCAAGCCGACCAATGGGGTGCGCAGCTCCCGGACCTCGCGGTGAGTGGACCGCGATCGGTTGTGCTGGCGGGGGGTGGCTCAGCAGGGCACGTCGAACCCGCACTCGCCTTGGCCGATGCACTACGGCGGCGTGATGCCGACGTACGGATCACTGTCCTCGGTACGGCACGTGGCCTGGAGACCAGGCTGGTGCCGGCGCGGGGCTACGACCTGCGGCTCATCCCGCCGGTGCCCCTGCCGCGGCGGCCGACGGTCGACCTGCTGAGGGTGCCCGCTCGGGTGGCCGGTGCGGTTCGTGCGGCGCGATCGGTCATCGCCGACGTCTCCGCAGACGTCGTGGTGGGCTTCGGCGGGTACGTCGCCCTGCCTGCCTACCTCGCCGCTCGCCGCTCCCGTACGCCGATCGTCGTGCACGAGATCAACGCTCGGGCCGGGCTGGCCAATCGGGTGGGGGCGCGGCTCACTCGGCATGTCGGGGTCGGCAACGCGACGATCCGACTGCCACACGCCAAGACCGTGGGCGTGCCGCTGCGCGCCGCGATCAGCGGTCTGGATCGAGCCGCTCATCGCGCCGCCGCCCGCAAGCACTTCGCGCTGCATCCCGACCTGCCCTGCCTGTTGGTGTTCGGCGGTTCGCAGGGCGCGCGCTCGGTGAACACCGCGGTCGGAGGTGCCGCCCTGGACTTCGCGGCCGCGGGGGTGCAGGTGCTGCACGCGGTGGGGCCGGCCAACGCCATGCAGCCCGCCGGTGCCGAGGTGTCCGGAGTGGACAGTCCGGTGCCGTACGTCAGGCTGCCCTACATCGACCGGATGGACCTGGCCTACGCGGCCGCCGACATGGCTCTGTGCCGGTCGGGAGCGATGACGGTGGCTGAGCTGACCGCCGTCGGGCTGCCGGCGGCTTACGTACCGCTGCCGCACGGAAACGGTGAGCAACGCCTCAACGCACTCGCCGTGGTCGAGGCCGGCGGCGGCCTGCTGGTGGACAATGCAGACCTGAGCCCCGGCTGGATCCGCGACACGGTGCTTCCGGTACTGGCCGATCCCGACGTCCTGGCGAGAATGATCGAAGCGGCCGGGCTGCTCGGCCGTCGCGACGGCGACCTGGCGCTCGCGGAGCTGGTCGACGAGGCGGTCGAGGAGGCGGTGCACCGGTGAACGCGGGAAGCGCCGACGAACCCGAACTCGACAGCCGGGCCCTCGGTCGGGTGCACCTGATCGGCATCGGCGGCGCGGGGATGAGCGGCATCGCCCGGATCCTGCTGGCCCGCGGCGTCCCCGTCTCCGGCAGCGACGCACGGGATTCGACGACGCTCGGCGCGTTGCGTGCGCTGGGTGCCCGGGTCTTCCTCGGGCACGCCGCGCAGCAGGTCGACGACGTCGACACCGTCGTGGTCTCCACCGCGATCCGGGAGCGCAATCCGGAGTTGGCCCAGGCCCGCACACTCGGGCTGCGTGTCCTCCCGCGCGCTGCTGCTCTGGCCGCACTGATGCACGGACGGCAGGCGGTGGCCGTGGCCGGGACGCACGGCAAGACCACGACGACGTCGATGCTCACCGTGGCGTTGCAGCACTGCGGGGTCGACCCGTCCTTCGCCATCGGTGGCGACCTCAACGACGCCGGGTCCAACGCGCACGAGGGCACCGGTTCCCTGTTCGTCGCCGAGGCCGACGAGAGCGACGCCTCCTTCCTGCTGCTCAGCCCGGACGCCGCGATCGTCACCAACGTCGATGTCGACCACCTGGATTTCCACGGCACGGCCGAGGCTTACGTCGCGGCCTTCGACGGCTTCGTCAGGCGGATCAGCCCCGGTGGCTTCCTGGTCAGTTGTGCCGACGACCCCGGTGCCGCGGCCCTGACCGAGCGTGCCCGGGCCGCGGGGGTCGCCACTCACACCTACGGCACGACCGCCACGGCCGACCTGCACATGACCGACCTGACGCCACGACCGCGCGGATCGTCCTATCGGGCCACGCTCGACGGCGAGTCCCTCGGTGAGGTGCGGTTGGCCGTTCCGGGTGATCACCTCGCCCTCGATTCGGCAGCAGCCTTGCTCACCGGGATCAGGCTGGACATGCCCCTCGCCCTGCTGCGCGAGGGGCTCGGTGCCTACTCCGGGGTGCGCCGCAGGTTCGAGTTCAAGGGCGAGGCGGACGGCGTACGGGTGTACGACGACTATGCGCACCACCCGACAGAGGTCGCCGCGCAGCTTCGCACGGCCCGCCAGGTGGCCGGGCACGGTCGGCTCATCGTGGTGTTCCAGCCGCACCTGTACAGCCGTACCCGTCAGTTCGCCACCGAGTTCGGCGCCGCACTGGGGCTGGCCGACGAGGTGGTGGTCATGGAGGTCTACGGCGCGCGCGAGGAGCCACTTCCGGGCGTCTCGGGCGCACTCGTGGCCGCCGAGGTGCCGCTGCCCGCCGAACGGGTCCTCGTCCAGCCGTCGTGGTCGGCCGTCGCCAGGTCCCTGGCCGACCGGGCCCGCCCGGGCGACCTTGTGCTGACGCTGGGTGCCGGTGACGTGACGATGATCGGGCCCGAGGTCCTCGATGTTCTGGTGCAGCGGTCTTGACGGCGACGTCGACGACGCCGGCCGTAGGCCGGTTCTCCTCACCCAAGCGCCGGCGCCGGCGCCTGTGGGCCCGGCTCGTGCTGGTCATGATGGTGGTGCTGGCCCTGGTCGGCGGCGGGGGCTATGTCGCGCTGGGCACCGACCTGCTCGTGGTCAAGACCGTACGAGTCCTGGGTACCCACGCCGTCTCCGCCGCCGCGGTCGAGACAGCCGCGCAGGTCCCGCTGGGCACCCCGATGGTGCGGCTGGACACCGGCGCCCTCCGTCGGCGTGTGCTGGCGCGGCTGCCCGGCGTGGCGACTGTGGCTGTCCATCGCCAGTGGCCCAGCACGGTGCGGCTCGTGGTCACCGAGCGGGTGGCGGTCGCCGCCGTGCCCCACTCCGGCAGGTATCTCCTCGTCGACCGGACCGGCCTGCCGTTCGGGACTGCCGCCCGGCTGCCCGGCGGGCTCTCGGTGTTGCAGGTCGCAACCCCCGACCGGGGCGATCCGGCGACGGTTGCCGGGGTGTCCGTGCTGGTGTCCCTGCCCGCCGACCTGCGCGCCCTGCTGGTGCGGGTGGAGGCCACCAGCGCCGAGCAGGTCGACTTGGTGCTGCGTGATCGGCGGCGTGTTGTGTGGGGGAGCGCGAGCGACGCGACAGAGAAAGCCGCGGTGGTCCGGGTGTTGCTCAAGCGGCCGGGCCGGGTCATCGACGTGAGTGCGCCGGGGCTGGCCACTGTTCGCTGAGCGACACGCCGCGGACGTTCTTGACCTGACGAGCGGCCGAACATAGCGTCCAGCACATCGTGCCAGCTTGACATAACTATAAGCCTGTAGTTGAGGGTGAGGGTACGCCGTACCGCATCCGACCACCTCTCGAAAGGTGATTCGTCCGATGACACCTCCGCACAACTACCTCGCAGTGATCAAGGTGGTCGGCATCGGTGGCGGCGGCGTCAACGCCGTCAACCGGATGATCGAGGTCGGGCTCAAGGGCGTCGAGTTCATCGCGATCAACACCGACGCTCAGGCGCTGCTGATGAGCGATGCAGACGTCAAGCTCGACATCGGCCGTGAGCTGACCCGCGGGCTGGGCGCCGGAGCCAATCCCGACGTCGGCAAGCAGGCCGCCGAAGACCACCGCGACGAGATCGAAGAGGTCCTCAAGGGTGCCGACATGGTCTTCGTGACCGCCGGCGAGGGCGGTGGCACGGGCACCGGCGGCGCGCCGGTCGTCGCCAGCATGGCCCGCAAGCTCGGCGCCCTCACCATCGGTGTCGTCACCCGCCCGTTCTCCTTCGAGGGCAAGCGGCGGGCGACGCAGGCCGAGGTGGGCGTGGCAGCGCTGCGCGACGAGTGCGACACGCTCATCGTGATCCCCAACGACCGGCTGCTCCAGCTCGGCGACAAGAACGTCAGCATGATGGAGGCGTTCAAGACCGCCGACGCTGTCCTGCTCTCCGGCGTGCAGGGCATCACCGACCTGATCACCACCCCCGGCCTGATCAATCTCGACTTCGCCGACGTGAAGTCGGTCATGTCCGGCGCCGGCTCGGCCCTGATGGGCATCGGCAGTTCCCGCGGTGCCGACCGGGCCGTCTCGGCGGCCGAGCTGGCGATCGCCAGCCCACTGCTCGAGGCGTCCATGGAAGGCGCGCACGGTGTCCTGCTGTCGATCTCAGGTGGGTCCGACCTCGGCCTGTTCGAGATCAACGAAGCCGCCTCATTGGTTGCCGACGCCGCGCATCCCGACGCCAACATCATCTTCGGCGCGGTCATCGACGACGCTCTCGGCGACGAGGTGCGGGTGACTGTCATCGCGGCCGGGTTCGACGGCGGAGCCCCGACCTACAAGAAGTCCGAGCCACGCCGGGCCACCCCGCCCGCCGACTCGATCCGGCTGCCGGACGGCGAACCCACCGACGGCCGAGAGCGGGCCCGGGTGCCGGCGCAGGCGAGCCGCCAGAACGATCGCCCGAAGCGCACCGTCGTCTTCGAGGACGACCTCGACGTGCCCGACTTCCTGAAGTAGGCGGATGGCACGGATCCGTCGGGTCGTCACCACACGCGCCGGTGGGTCGAGCGCGCCCCCCTACGACACCTTCAATCTCAGCCGGTCCAGCGATGATGATCAGGCGGCGGTAGCCGCCAACCGGGCCCGGCTGTCGGAATCGATCGGGCTGGCCGAGTCGCGGCTGGCATGGATGCGCCAGGTCCACGGCGCGTCCGTGCACCGGGTGACGGCGGCGACGATCGACCGGGTGCCCACCGGCGACGGTTTGGTGACGACCGAACCCGGGGTGGCCCTGATCGCACTGGCTGCCGACTGCGTGCCGATCCTGATGGCCGATGCGACGGCCGGTGTCGTGGGCGCGGCGCATGCCGGCCGGCTCGGCGCGGCGGCGGGGATCGCCATGGCCACGCTGGAGGCGATGGTCGGCCTGGGCGCGGATCCGGCCCGCACCGATGTCCTCCTCGGACCTGCGATCTGCGGGGAGTGCTACGAAGTTCCGGCCGCGATGCGCGACGACGTCGACGCGGCACTGCCCGGCAGCCGTACGACCACGCGCGACGGTGCGCCCGGCCTCGACCTGCGCGCAGGCCTGGTCCGACAGCTGCGAGCTGCCGGAGTCGGCACCGTGGTCGCGGACCCGGCGTGCACGATGGAGGACGACCGCTTCTTCAGCTACCGCCGTGACGGCGTGACGGGGCGCTTCGCCGGGGTCGTATGGCTGCAGTGAGCGATCAGCGGGCCGCGCAGCTCGCCGCCAACCTGCGCAGCCTCGAGGAGCGGATCACCCGTGCCTGCGATGCCACCGGTCGGGCCCGCTCCGCCGTCTCCCTGATCGCCGTCACCAAGACCTTTCCCGCGGCGGACGTGCTCGCTCTCGCCGGACTCGGCCTTCGCGACTTCGGGGAGAACAGGGACGCCGAGGCCAGGGACAAGGCACGGGCGCTCGCGGCACTGGACCCGCCGGCTCCCGACCTGCGTTGGCATTTCGTCGGCCGCCTCCAGCGCAACAAATGCCGATCGGTGGCGACGTATGCCGACGTGGTGCACAGCGTCGACCGGGTGGAGGTGGCCCGCGCGCTCGACGAGGGTGCCCACCGGGCCGACCGGTATCTCGATGTGATGGTGCAGGTCAGCCTCGACGCCGACCCCGGCAGAGGCGGTGCCGAGATGGCTGCGGTTGCCGCTGTGGCGGACGCGTGCGCGACCGCGACGCGCCTCCGGCTGACCGGCGTCATGGCGATCGCGCCACTGGATGCCGACCCCGGGGATGCCTTCAGCCGGCTCGCCGGTATCTCGGCCCAGGTGAGTGCCGCGCACGAGGGGGCACACGCCATCTCCGCGGGGATGAGCAACGATCTCGAAGCCGCGCTCCGGCACGGCGCGACACACCTTCGCGTTGGTACGGCGTTGCTCGGCCACCGAACGCCTCCGCCGGGGTAACGTCCCTGACCAGCGAACGTGACTGCTCGACGAGGAAGGACGCCCGATGGCAAGCGCCATGCGCAAGATGGGGATCTACCTCGGGCTCGTCGAGGATGACGAGGACCGACTCGGCCACGAGGACTTCGACGACGACATGGATGACGTCGAGACGCCGGCGCGGATGTCCGACCGATCGCCGGCCCGTTCCTTCGACCGGCCGATCGATCGAGTCGGCACGATGACGCGCGGCGGGCTTGCTCTCGACACCCGGATCAGGTCACGGGCGGACGAGGCGGAAAGCGTGTCCGCCTACCGGATCACCACCCTTCAGCCACGCACCTACAACGAGGCGCGCACGATCGGCGAGCACTTCCGCGAGGGGGTGCCAGTGATCATGAACCTCACCGAGATGGATGACTCGGATGCCAAGCGACTTGTCGACTTCGCTGCGGGGCTCTCCTTCGGCCTTCGCGGCCGGATCGAGCGAGTGACGAACAAGGTCTTCCTGCTGTCTCCGGCCAACGTCGACGTCACCGCCGAGGACAAGGCCCGGATAGCGGAAGGGGGCTTCTTCAACCAGAGTTGACATACTTACCCTGGTGAAGCCCTTTTGGTCCGTCGTCTTCGACCTGCTGTGGATCTTCCAGATCCTGCTCATAGTGCGGCTTGTCGTGACCTACGTCATGATGTTTGCACGGTCCTGGCGTCCTGGACGTGGGCTCGCGATCGTTTTTGAGGTGGTTTTCTCGGTCTCGGACCCTCCGCTCAAGGCGCTGAAACGGGTTATCCCGCCCCTCCGTCTGGGCGGGATCAGCCTGGATCTATCGTTTCTAGTGCTGTTCGTGGTAGTCCAAATCCTCATCATCGTGGTCAGGGGCCTGGCAACATGATCGTCTCGCGGTACGTCCCCGTGCCCGCCAATCCCGAGGAGAACCAATGCCGCTGACTCCCGCAGACGTGCATAACGTCGCGTTCAAGAAACCTCCTATCGGCAAGCGGGGCTACGACGAGGACGAGGTCGACGCCTTCCTCGACGAGGTTGAGCGAGAGCTGGCCCGCCTGATCGAGGAGAACAACGACCTCAAGAGCCAGGTGGAGCGCGCCCAGCGCTCCAGGCCGGCCGCCGCCGCTACTACTACGGCTCCGCCTGCCGCCGCCACTGCCTCCGGCCCCTCGGAGAACGAGCAGCGCCTGGTGCGCGAGAACGCCGAGGCGAAGGCGCAGCTCCAGCAGTTGGAGCAGCGGCTGCGTCAGGCCCAGGCTGCAGCGGCGCAGGCCGCACAGGCCGCACAAGCCGCCGAGACGGCCCCCACGACACCGCCGCAGGGTGCTGTCGTGCCGAGCGCCAGCCCGGCCGGAGCCGACGGGGAGCAGGCGTTGTCGGTGCTGATGACCGCGCAGCGCACCGCCAACGAGCACATCGCCGACGCCAGGCGCGAGGCGGACAAGTTGCTTCTCGATGCACGCTCCAAGGCCGATGAGCTGACCCGCGAGGCGCGCAACAAGGCTGAGGCCCTCGAGCGCGAGGCCCGGATGCGCCACCAAGAGGCAATGGGTGGCCTGGACGCCAAGCGGCAGGCACTGCAGAAGCACATCGAGGAGCTCAAGGCGTTCGAGCGGGAGTACCGCACGAGGCTCAAGGCCTACCTCGAGAGCCAGTTGAGGGATCTTGACGGTCGCGGCGCCACCCTGGAGAACGAATCCGGCCGCGCTGCTGCGTCGAGCACCTTCGCCGGCGTCGGGCGACAAGGCATCGGTGGCCTAGGCCTGCCGGATCCCAACCAGACCGGCACCGACAACCGCAGATGAGCAGGGTGCCACCAACACTGAGGACTCCGGCGTGATCGTTGTCTCGCTGCTGTTCTTCCTGCTCGGTGTGGGCCTGCTCGCCGCCGGGCTGGTAGCCGAGAGCATCAAGATGGAGTTGGGAGCGGTGCTGGCCGCTCTGCTGTCAGCCCTGGCGCTCTACGCCGGCGTGCGGCAACGGCGCACGAGCGAGGACGACGAGCCGGCTGAGCCGGTCCAGCCCTGGCAGGCTCCACTCACGCGGCCCAGCCGGGCGCAGAAGATCGAAGAGCCGTGGTCGCCGCCGCCACCGGACGATCCCTGGCCGACCGGGCCGGTCGCCGAAGTGGCGAGTGCGCCGGTGCATGACAACGACTGGAGCAGGGCCGCCGAGCCCGACCCGGCCGACGAGCCGGAGCAACACACCGGCGAGCAGACCGAAGACGAGTTCGCCGACGACCCCGGCAGCACCGACATCACGGAATACCCGTCCCTTGACGACGAGCCGGCCGAAGAGGAAGTCAGCCCTGCCGACGTGGCGCGGGTGACATCGCGCTCCGACGACGTGCTGGTGGTCGACGGACGGCCGCGGTACCACCGGCGTGCGTGTTCGTCGTTGATCGGCCGCGAAACAGTCCCGTTGCCGGTGAGCGAGGCACGCGAGGCCGGATTCAGCCCGTGTGGGCGCTGCCGGCCCGACGCCCACCTGCTGGGCAGCCTCGACCGCCCCAGCCGCCGCTAGGGGCGCTCAGCCGCCCGCGACCCGCAGCCAGAACGTCAGACCCAGCGACTCCTCGACGTGCGGGCTGATCGGTGCCGTCGGCCGGTCGTTGATGACAGAGACGGCCAGCACCTCGTCGGCGATCAGCGTCTCGTTGTCGCGGACCGCCGTCCGGGTCTCCTCGTCGATCGCCTGCCACCACAGCTCGATGCGGTCCGAGACCTGCAGACCGCTGGTCTTGCGGGCGTCCTGGACCAGCCGGACGACCTCCCGCGCCACGCCGGCTCGGGTCAACTCCGGGGTGAGGCGAAGGTCCAGCGCCACAGAGAGCCCGGGTTCGCTGGCCACCGCCCACCCCTCGCGCGGGGTCTCGGTGACAGTGACGTCGCCGGACTCCAGTGCGATCTCGTCGCCGCCGACCCGGACCACGGGATGCGGCTGCTGGAGATCTGCGACATCCGCCGCGGTGATGGCCGCTGCGACTTCCTTCGTACGTGCGCCGAACCGACGACCCAGTGAGCGGAAGTTGGGCTTGGCCACCCGGTCGACCACCTGACGCAGGGCGTCGATCTCGCCCTCGTCGAGCACGTTGAGCTCGTCGCGCGTGAGAGCCCTGAGGTCGGCGGGCAGCTCGGCCCAGCCGCTGCCGAGGACGAGCAGCGACTGAAGCGGCTGGCGGGTCCGGATCTTGGCCTCCGCCCGGGCCGATCGGCCCAGCTCGACCACCCGTCGCACCAGGGCCATCTGCTTTGCCAGGGTCGGATCGACGAGGGAGCCGTCGACCTTCGGCCAGTGGGCCAGGTGCACGGAGTCCGGCTGCTCCGGCCAGACCGGGCGGATCAGCGCCTGCCACACCCGCTCGGTCACGAACGGGGTGAAGGGCGCCATCAGCAGCGTGAGCACGTACAGGCACTCGTGCAGCGTGCTCAGAGCTGCCGGGTCGCCGTCCCAGAAACGCCGCCGTGATCGTCGGACGTACCAGTTGGACAGGTCGTCCACGAACACCGACAGGACGGCTCCGGCTCGCTGGGAGTCGAAGGTTTCGAGCGCATCGGTGACCTGCTGCGCCGTGCGGTGCAGTTCTGAGAGCACCCAGCGATCGAGCATCGGCCGGTCGGCGATGTCGGGGGCCGACGCATCCAGGGGCTGCCAACCGTTGGCGCGGGCGTACAACGACTGGAATGCGGCCGTGTGCCAGTAGGTCAGCAGGACCTTGCGGACGATCTCCTCGAGCACCTGGTGGCTCACCCGGCGGGCCGCCCATGGTGAACCGCCCGCGAGCATGAACCACCGCACGGCATCGGCACCGTGCCGGTCCATCAGCGGCATAGGTTCGAGGATGTTGCCCAGGTGCTTGCTCATCCGCCGGCCGTCGTCGGCGAGCAGCAGACCCAGGCAGAGCACCGTTTCGTACGACGACCGGTCGAAGACCAGCGTGCCGATCGCCATCAGCGTGTAGAACCAGCCCCGGGTCTGATCGAGTGCTTCGCAGATGAACTGAGCCGGGTAGGCCGCCTCGAACTGCTCGTTGTTGCGTGCAGGCGCGCCCCACTGGGCGAAAGGCATCGCCCCCGCGTCGTACCAGACGTCGATCACCTGCGGGACCCGCTGCGCCTGCTCGCCGCACTGCGGGCAGGCGAACACCACCGAATCGACGTACGGGCGGTGCGGGTCGAGCGTGGACTGGTCCGCCCCGGTGAGGCTGCTGAGCTCTTCCAGCGAGCCGACACACGTGACGTGGTTGTCCGCGCAGCGCCACAACGGCAGCGGCGTCCCCCAGTAACGGTCGCGGGAGAGCGCCCAGTCGACGTTGTTGCGCAGCCAGTCGCCGTATCGGCCGTCCCTGATCCCGTCGGGGTGCCAGTCGGTCCTGGCGTTCTCCTCGAGCAGTCGGTCCTTGATCTGGGTCGTCCTGATGTACCACGACGGCAGGGCGTAATAGAGCAACCTGGTGTCGCAGCGCCAGCAGTGCGGATAGCTGTGCTCGTAGGGTTCGTGCCGGAAGAGCAGGCCGCGGTCGCGCAAATCGTCGACCAGCAGCGGGTCGGCTGCCTTGAAGAACATGCCACCGACCATCGGCAGGTCGGCCTCGAACGTGCCGTCGGGCCGGATCGGGTTGATCACGGGAAGGCCGTACTGCCGTGCGACCGCGAGGTCCTCGGCCCCGAACGCCGGCGACTGGTGCACCAGGCCGGTGCCGTCCTCGATGGTGACGTACTCGGCGAGGCCGACGTAGTGCGCGACGTGGTCGTCGAAGTCGACGAATCCGAATGGCCGGGAGTAGCTGACGTGCTCGAGTTCGGCGCCGGCGAACCTCTGCAGGACATCCACCTGCGGTACGGTGCCGTCGCTCTGCTGCGCCAGGCCGACCACCCGGGGGAGCAGCGGCTCGGCCACGACAAGAACCTCGTCCCCGATCCGGGCGGCGACGTAGGTGACGTCCGGATGCACGGCCACGGCAGTGTTCGACACCAGCGTCCACGGCGTCGTCGTCCAGACCAACAGGCTCGCGTTCAGGTCGACCAGCGGCCCGGAGGTGACGGGGAAGCGGACGTAGACCGAGGGGTCGGTCACCGTGAGGTAACCCTGCGCGACCTCGTGGTCGGACAGTGCGGTGCCGCAGCGCGGACAGTAGGGGGCGATGCGGTGGTCCTCGACCAGCAGCCCCTTGTTCCAGATCTGCTGCAGGGACCACCACACCGACTCGATGTACGGCGCGTCCATCGTGCGGTAGGCCTGGGACATGTCGACCCAGTACGCCATCCGCTCGGTCATCTCCTCGAACGCGTCGACATGGCGCTCGACGGACTGTCGGCACATGGCGTTGAACTCCGCGATGCCGTAGGCCTCGATGTCCTGCTTGCCGGAAAAGCCCAGCTCCTTCTCGACCGCGATCTCGACCGGCAGCCCGTGGCAGTCCCAGCCCGCTCGGCGCGGGACATGAAAGCCCTGCATCGTCTTGAAGCGGGGGAACAGGTCCTTGAAGGCACGCGCCTCGACGTGGTGGGTGCCGGGAAGGCCGTTTGCGGTCGGTGGGCCTTCGTAGAACACCCACAGAGGACCGCCGGTGGTCTGTTCGAGGCTGCGCTCGAAGACGTTGGCGTCACGCCACGACGCGAGCGTCATCAACTCCATGGACGGCAGGTCGACCTGGGATGGCAGCGGTTCGTACAACTCTCAGTCCTCCAACGGCCGATGTGCCAGCGCTGTGCCGTCAGAGGGACGACCGGTTGCCCGGCCGCGGTACCACCCTCCTTGGGTCCCGCGGGTTGGTTACCGCCGGGCACCCCACTCTGGTCCTGCCGTGCCGGGTCTACTGAAGCCTGCGGGTGCCGCAGGCTCGTTCTTCCGGCGGCTCCGGGGTGATGTTCGTGCCGGCCAGGCCCCCGGGCTCGCACCGTCCCCGGGTCGCTGTGGGCTGCGTCCGGCGCTACTGGTCCCCATCAGCGCCTTGTGACGTCATCGTAGCGGCGAGCGCGCTCCGCGCGCGCCTCGTTTGCCGTCGGCTGCCGAAAAGAGCCCAAAAGGGGAGCTACTCACCGCTGTTGACGCCCGCTCGCCCCAGCGGGGCACGCGCTCGGCCTGTCTGCTTGGTAGCACCCCGATTGAGCACGTACTCTGTGCGGCTACGCGAGCCGTCCGCCACTTTTCGGACGGCAAGACACCTGGGGGACCGAGATGGCCCAGCGGCAGAAGGTTGCAGCCCGGCTCAAGCGTGCCGCCACGGCGGTCACGGGCGGCCGGAGTGCGGCGACGAAGAAGGCTGTCCCGGCCAAGAAGGGCGCAACCGCCACGAAGGCACCCACCAAGAAGGCTGCGACCAAGAGGGCACCTGCGAAGAAGGCTGCGACCAAGAGGGCGCCGGCGAAGAAGGCTCCGGCCAAGAAGGCTCCGGCGAAGAAGGCTCCGGCCAAGAAGGCTCCGGCCAAGAAGGCTCCGGCGAAGAAGGCTCCGGCGAAGAAGGCTCCGGCGAAGAAGGCACCGGCGAAGAAGGCACCGGCGAAGAAGGCACCGGCGAAGAAGGCTCCGGCGAAGAAGGCTCCGGCGAAGAAGGCTCCGGCGAAGAAGGCTCCGGCGAAGAAGGCTCCGGCGAAGAAGGCTCCGGCCAAGAAGGCTCCGGCCAAGAAGGCTCCCGCCGCCACGGCGACGAAGCAACCGGTCGCGACCAAGGTGACGGGCGGCCCGCCGGCCGCGAAAACAGAGAGAGCGACCGGCGCCGGTACGAAGAAGTCGACGGCAGCGCAGGCGCCTGCCAAGAGCACCCCTGTCCAGGCGCAGGCGACCCGGCCTCCGCTGCCGAAGTCGCCACCGGGCAAGGCGGCCAAGAAGCCACCTCCGGCGCAGCCGTGGACGCCGCCGGTCAAGCGGCCGGTGAGCCGCGCCTCTGCCAAGGAGTTCGCCGGGATCCGTCGCTCGCTGATGGAGCGCGCGACCGACCTCAAGCAGGAGTACGCCGCCGCGATGTCCGACCTCAGCGACCTGCAGCGGGACCGGGTCGGTGACATGGCCGGTGACGACCAGGCAGACACCGGCACCAAGACCTTCGAGCGCGAGCAGGAGATCTCACTGGCCAACGGCATCCTCGACCGGCTGTCACAGGTCGAGCACGCGCTGGACCGGCTGGACAACGGCACGTACGGTCGGTGTGAGCGTTGTGGCAATCCCATTCCCAAGGCGCGGCTGGAAGCATTCCCGAGCGTGACGCTCTGCGTCGCCTGCAAGCAGCATGAGGAGCGTCGCTGAACGAGCCGAGAGACGGTACGACTGACTCCCAGTCCACCGTCCCCATCCGGCCGACCGCGCGCCGGATCTATCTGCTTGCCGGGACGACCGTGGCTGTTCTCGGCCTCGATGTCATCAGCAAGGCGATCGTGGTCCACACGCTCTCGGACCGGCCACCGGTGCGGCTGCTCGGGGGCGCCGTGCGGCTGATCCACACCCGCAACACCGGTGCAGCCTTCAGCCTCGCTGAGGGCCAGACGCTGGTGTTGTCGGTGATCGCCATCGCCGTCGTGGCCGCCATCATCCGCACCGCCCGCAGGCTCGGTTCGACGGCATGGGCCGTCTGCCTGGGTCTGATCCTCGGTGGCGCGCTGGGCAATCTCATCGACCGGGTGTTCCGAGCCCCGGGCCCGCTTCGCGGAGCGGTGGTCGACTGGATCGACCTGCAGGTATGGCCGGTCTTCAACCTCGCCGACTCCGCGCTGGTGATCGGCGTCTGCATGGCGGTCCTGCTCGAGGTCCGCGGCCGTCGCATCGACGGCAGCCATGTCACCGGCGGCCGGGCTCGTGGTTGACCGTCGGGCGCTCGCCGTACCCGAAGGCCTGGAGGGGATGCGGCTCGACGCCGCGCTGGCCCGGATGTTCGGGCTGTCCCGGACCGCCGCCGTGGAGATCATCGACCGGGGCGACGCGACCGTCGAGGGCAAGGTGCGGGCCAAGTCAGAGCGACTGCATGCCGGTGACTGGCTGGAGGTCGTCCTGCCGGAACCCCCTCGCCCGCGAACGCCGGATCCGCAGCCGATCACCGGTCTGACGGTCATCTACTCCGATTCCGACGTGGTCGTCGTCGACAAGCCCGTTGGTGTCGCGGCGCACCCGAGCCCGGGCTGGGACGGACCGACGGTCATCGCCGGCGTTGCCGCGATGGGGCACCGGGTATCCACCAGCGGTGCGGCCGAACGGCAGGGGATCGTGCACCGCTTGGATGTGGGCACGACCGGGGTGATGGTCGTTGCCAAGAGCGAACGCGCCTACACCGCTCTCAAACAGGCCTTTCGGGACCGTACGGTGACCAAGGGCTACCACGCACTGGTCCAGGGCCACCCCGACCCGTCCCGCGGCACCATCGATGCACCGATCGACCGCCATCCCACTGCGGACTATCGCTGGGCGGTCGTCGCCGAAGGCAAGCCGAGCATCACGCACTACGACACGATCGAGGCCTTCCGCGCCGCCTCGCTGCTCGACGTACGGCTGGAAACCGGTCGCACCCATCAGATCCGCGTACACATGGCTGCGCTGCGGCACCCCTGTGTCGGTGATCTGACCTACGGCGCCGACCCGACGATCGCCGCCCGGCTGGGGATGACCCGGCAGGCGCTGCACGCGCAGCGGCTGGGATTTCCGCATCCCGCCGACGGAGCCTGGGTCGAGTTCGAGAGTCCGTACCCTCCCGACCTGGCCACCGCCCTGGATCGGATTCGAGCGGAGTCGTGAGCCGTCGTGGGGTCAGCCTGCTGCGCCGACTCGACGACCGGGCGGTGCCGGCGCTCGCCGGGCTGATCAACGCCGTGGTTCGCCGACGGGCGCGGATCGGCTGGACCGGTGCTGCGATCGCGGTGCTGGCGGTCGTCGCTGTCGTGCTCGCCAACACCGGTCTGCACGGTGGTGGTCCGGCTCCGCAGGCCCGCAGCGTCACCCGGGTGGGCGCGCTCGAGGGCACCGGGATCCCCAGCTATGTGTCCGCCTCCAGGCGCGAGCTGGCCGGGCTGACATCGGCAGGCACCACGCCGGCGTACGCGCTGGTCTCGCTGGCCGGGTACGGCACGCCGGCCCAGGCCGCCGCCGTGGCGGCCGGTTACTCCGTGTCCAAGGCGTTCTTCCGGGTGCCACTGCTCGGCGTTCAGACCGAGATCCGGGCCGTCGACGTCACCGATCTGAGTCGCGACCTCGAAGCCCGGATGCGCAGCGCTGCCGCACAGGTCGAGCGCGACGCCAAGGATTCCGACGATCAGGTCAAGAAGTTGACCGGCAGCTCCGCACAGGAACGCCAGCTGCGCGCCTTCTACGTACAGTCGGCCCGGCTCCTGCGGGTCCAGGCAGCGCGCTTCCGAGCGCTGTGCGCCTGCGTCTACGCCTTCGTGGTGCGCGCGGTTCCCGAGGCACTGACCAAGCTGGCGAGCCGCAGCGGGGTCCGGGTCGTCGACCCGGCGCCGGAGATCACCGCCCTCGATCGCGCGGTGTTCCTGCCGCTGTTGCCCGAACAGCGGGTCACCGTAGAGCCTCCGGCAGATGCCGGGCTGCCACCGGTGGCGACCCCGTCCTCCCAACCCTCGCCGGCCCGGTCGTGACGGTCACGGTACGGCGAGCGACTCCGGACGATCTGGATTCGGTGTTCGGGATCCGTAGCGAGGTCTTCACCGCCGGCTTGGGCGTGCCACCTGACATCGAGCGTGATGACGCGGACGCCACGGCGATCCACGTCATCGCAGAGCGCGGGCGCTGACCCGTCGGAACCGGACGGCTCCTCGTGCGCGGCACGGT
>JBAVXU010000382.1:0-4896 GCA_049698415.1 Mycobacteriales bacterium | reverse complement strand
AGACGAACCCGCCGGTGGTTCGTCCGATGCCGGCGGCGCCGCCGCACCCAGCGGGCGCAGCGCCGGCCGGGCGGGCTGAGACCGATGCGGATCGGCATCGTCTGCCCGTACTCCTTCGACGTCCCCGGAGGCGTGCAGGCACACGTACGCGACCTGGCCGAGGCGCTGATCGACCTGGGCCACCAGGTGTCCGTCCTCGCCCCGGCCGACGACGAAACGGCCGTCGCGCCGTACGTCGTGGCCATCCCGGGCCGCACCGTGCCGGTTCCGTACAACGGCTCCGTGGCTCGGCTCGCGTTCGGGCCGGTGACCGCCGGCAGGGTGCGCAAGTGGCTGCGCGAAGGCAGCTTCGACGTGCTGCACGTACACGAACCGATGGTGCCGTCGCTGTCGATGTTGGCCGTGCTGGCGGCGCGCGGTCCGATCGTCGCGACGTTCCACACCGCTTTCCCGCGCTCCCGCTGGCTCAACGCCGCGCAGAGCGTGCTGCAGGTCATGCTCGAGAAGGTGACCGGCCGGATCGCGGTGTCATCGGCGGCCCGCAAGGTTCAGGTCGAGCATCTTGACGGCGGTGCCGTGGAGATCCCGAACGGGGTGGCCGTACGTCGCTTCGCCGAGGCGGAGCCGTTGCCGGGCTGGCCGGGCGACGGTGGTGCGGTCGGCTTCCTGGGGCGATTCGACGAGCCACGAAAGGGTTTTCCGGTCCTGCTCGCGGCTTTCGAGCAACTTGCCGCCGAACGACCGGCCGTCCGTCTGCTCGTTGCCGGACCCGGCGACACCGACGAGTTGCGCCAGCAGATCCCGCCCGCGATCCGTGATCGGGTCAGCCTGCTCGGCCTGGTCTCGGAGACGGACAAGGCGCGCATGCTGCGTTCGGTCGACGTCTACGTCGCACCGAACCTCGGCGGGGAGAGCTTCGGAATGATCCTCACCGAGGCCATGGCGGCGGGGACTCCCATCGTGGCCAGTGATCTCGACGCCTTCCGGATCGTGCTGGCGGGCGGGACCTCCGGGGTGCTGTTCCGTAGCGGCGACTCGGCCGAACTCACCCGAGCGCTGGCTGCCCTGCTCGATGACCCGCAGCGCCGCTCGGACCTGTCCGCGCGGGGGCGCCGCGCGGTGGCGGCCTACGACTGGCGGCGGGTCGCGGCGGCGGTCTGTGCGGTGTACGAGACCGTCGCGGCGGTGGTTCCCGGTTCCGTCGAGGCCACCGACGACGTGCTGACGGTCAGTGACGAGCCCGCGCAGGCCGTCGAGGGGCGGCGGCGCCGCAGCGGCGGGCTGACCAAGCGGCGGCGGCCGACCTGATATGACATGGGGCCATGGAGGTCATCGTCGCGGTGGTCGCCGCCGTGGTGCTGATCGCTACTTATGTGACATGGACGGCCGGCCGACTGGATCGGCTGCATGCTCGCGTCGATGCCGCCGAGGCGGCCCTTGACGCCCAACTCGTGCGGCGAGCGGTCGCGGCCGAGGCGTTGCCGCGCTCCCTCGGCGGAGACCGGACCGAGCGGGTACGCGCCGCGGCCCGTGCCGCCCGTGAGTCGCAGCGCGACGGCCGCGAGGCGGCCGAGAACGACCTGTCCCGGCTGCTGAGGCAACTCGGGCTGGACCGGGAGGCTCCCGACGTCGCCGAGTTGTCCGTGGCTGCCACCCGCGTCGGGCTGGCCCGGCAGTTCTACAACGACGCCGTACGCGACACCCGGGCGGTGCGCTTCAAGCCGGTCGTACGCGCATTCAGGCTGGCCGGGCGGCGGCCGATGCCGGCGTACTTCGAGATCGACGACACCGGCCTGGCTGTGCCGACGAGCCTGCCGCACTGACGCTCTACGATGGAGGGCGTGTCTGAGACCGAACCCACCCCTGAGGTGGGCACCGCAAGGGTCAAGCGTGGCATGGCCGAGATGCTCAAGGGTGGCGTCATCATGGACGTCGTCACCCCCGAGCAGGCCAAGATCGCCGAGGATGCCGGCGCCGTGGCAGTGATGGCCCTCGAGCGGGTTCCGGCCGATATCCGGACCGAGGGCGGCGTCGCGCGGATGAGCGACCCGGACATGATCGACGGCATTATCGCCGCGGTCTCCATCCCGGTGATGGCCAAGGCTCGGATCGGCCACTTCGCCGAAGCCCAGGTGCTGCAGTCGCTGGGCGTCGACTACATCGACGAGTCCGAGGTGCTCACCCCCGCCGACGAGGCGCACCACATCGACAAGTGGCCGTTCACCGTGCCGTTCGTCTGCGGTGCGACCAATCTGGGCGAGGCGCTGCGCCGACTCGGCGAGGGCGCGGCGATGATCCGCTCCAAGGGCGAGGCGGGCACCGGCAACGTGGTCGAGGCCACCCGCCACATGCGGTCCATCCGCAGCGAGATCCGCCGGCTCACGACGCTCGACGACGGTGAGCTCAACGCAGCCGCCAAGGACCTGCGTGCGCCGTTCGACCTGGTCAAGGAGGTCGCGCTGCTGGGCAAGCTCCCGGTGGTGCTGTTCACCGCCGGGGGGATCGCCACCCCGGCCGACGCGGCGATGATGATGCAGTTGGGGGCCGAGGGAGTCTTCGTCGGCTCGGGGATCTTCAAGGCAGGCGACCCGGCCAAGCGGGCCGAGGCGATCGTCAAGGCCACCACGTTCTTCGACGACCCCGACGTCATCGCCAAGGTGTCCCGTGGGCTCGGCGAGGCCATGGTCGGCATCAACCTCGAGTCCCTGCCGGCAGAGCAGCGCTACGCCGGCCGCGGCTGGTGAGTGCCGCCGTGGGGTCGGCGACGCGCAGACCTTGACCGGCACCGTTCCCGTCATCGGCGTGCTGGCGCTGCAAGGCGACGTCCGCGAGCACGTCTTCGCGCTGAGCGAGGCCGGTGCACAGTCCGTGCCGGTGCGCCGCGCCGACGAGCTTGACGGACTCGACGGGATCGTCATTCCAGGTGGCGAGTCGACCACCATCGGCAAGCTCGCGGAGGCGTTCGACCTGCTGGAGCCGCTGCGCAAGGTGATCGCGGCCGGGCTGCCGGCGTACGGCTCCTGCGCCGGGATGATCCTGCTGGCCGACCGCCTCGTCGGGGGGCCTGCCGGTCAGCACACGATCGGCGGCATGGACATGACCGTGCGGCGCAACGCCTTCGGCCGACAGGTGGAGTCCTTCGAGGAGGACCTGCACTTCAGCGTTCTGGGTGGGGAACCGCTGCATGCGGTGTTCATCCGGGCGCCGTGGGTGGAGTCCGTAGGCGCCGGCGTCGAGGTCCTCGCGTCGGTCGAGGGCGGACCGGCCGCCGGTAGGATCGTGGCCGTGCGGCAGGACCACCTGCTTGCGACGAGCTTCCATCCGGAGCTCACCGGTGATATCCGGGTGCACAAGATGTTTGTCGGAATGGTGAGGGATCTGGCGTGAGCGGACATTCCAAATGGGCGACCACCAAGCACAAGAAGGCGGTCGTCGACGCCCGGCGCGGCAAGCTGTTCGCCAAGCTGATCAAGAACATCGAGGTGGCCGCCCGGACCGGCGGCGGTGATCCCGCCGGCAACCCGACCCTGACCGACGCCATCGCCAAGGCGAAGTCCAACTCCGTGCCCAACGACAACATCGACCGGGCGGTCAAACGCGGCTCCGGTGAGCTCGCGGGCGGCGCCGACTGGGAGAACATCACCTACGAGGGCTACGGGCCGGCCGGCGTCGCACTGTTCATCGAGTGTCTGACCGACAACCGCAACCGGGCGGCCTCCGAGGTTCGCACCGCGATGAGCCGCAACGGCGGCAACATGGCCGACCCGGGCTCGGTCGCGTACCTCTTCACCCGCCGCGCCGTCGTCCTCGTGACCAAGACGGACGGCATGACCGAGGACGACGTTCTCCTGGCGGTTCTCGATGCCGGTGCTGACGAGATCGCCGACCTCGGCGACTTCTTCGAGATCGTGAGCGAGCCGGGTGACCTGCCGGCCGTACGCAATGCCGTGACTGCGGCGGGGATGACGATCGAGTCGGCCGACGTGTCCTGGCTGCCGTCGGTGACGGTGCCGCTCGAAGAGGACGGCGCCCGCCGGGTGCTGCGTCTGGTCGACGCGCTCGACGACTGCGACGACGTGCAAAACGTGTGGGCCAATTTCGACATCCCCGACCGCGTGCTCGAAGCGGTCGAGGTGTGACCGTGCACCTGCGGGTCCGGCTCGGGCAGCAAGGGCAGGTCGAGCTGTCCCACGAGCAACGCGCCGAACTCGGCGGCGGTGTGCGCATTCCGGTCGCCGGCACGATCAACGGTGCCGCGTTCCGCACCACGTCGTTCCGGATGGGGGATTTCACCGGGATCGCCTTCCGCAAGCAGATCCAGCTGGCCGCGGGAGCGGCGCCCGGAGACGAAGTCGATCTGGAGATCGAGCGCGACACCGCACCCCGGCTCGTGGAGGTGCCGGCCGAGCTGGCGAAGGCGCTGGCCGACGACGCCACGGCCAGGGCAGCTTTCGACGGGATGTCGTTCACCCACCGGCGGGAGTACGCCGAGTGGATCGCGGGCGCGCGCAAGGACGAGACGCGTGAGCGACGGCTGGCCAAGGCCTTGACGATGCTGCGTGCGGGCCAGCCTCTCGGCTAGCTCGCCGGGCGTGTCGGCGGCACACGCGAACGCCCGACCCGGGTAGCGTGTCGAACACGTGTTCGTAGTCGTGAGCAGACGCGGGAGGCCTGGTGCGAGTGCTCGGGGTCGACCCGGGGCTGACCCGGTGCGGCATCGGCGTCGTGGACGGCCGAGCGGGCGGCCCGGTCACCCTCGTCCATGTGGATGTGCTGCGCACGCCCCCCGACGCCGACATCGGGGCGCGATTGCTGTTCCTGGCCGATGCCCTCGCCAGGGTCGTCGAGGACTTCCGTCCCGACATGGTCGCCGTCGAGCGGGTGTTCAGCCAGCAC
>JBAVXU010000381.1:0-5430 GCA_049698415.1 Mycobacteriales bacterium | reverse complement strand
GCTGGAGTACGGGGCCGCGATCGACGACGGGGCATCCGCGCCACGCTCAGACCGTGCCTTCGAGGCGGAACCGCGGGAACTGCGCCGCGCCGCCGTAACGGGCAGCGTCATCGAGCTCTTCCTCGATGCGTAGCAATTGGTTGTACTTCGCCACCCGCTCGGACCTGGCCGGCGCGCCGCTCTTGATCTGACCGCAGTCGGTGGCGACCGCGAGGTCGGCGATGGTGGTGTCCTCGGTCTCCCCCGAGCGGTGGCTCATCATGCAGCGCAGACCGCTGCGCTGGGCCAGGCGCACCGCGTCGAGCGTCTCGGTCAGCGTGCCGATCTGGTTGACCTTGACCAGCAGCGCGTTGGCGGCCTGCAGCTCGATGCCCTTGCTGATCCGCTCCGGATTGGTGACGAACAGGTCGTCACCGACGATCTGGGTACGGGTGCCGAGGATCGCTGTCGCCCGGGCCCAGCCCTCCCAGTCATCCTCGGCCAGCGGGTCCTCGATCGAGACGATCGGATAGGCCGTGAGCAGTTCCTCGTAGTAGCCGATCATCTCGTCGGCGCTGCGCTTTTCTCCTTCGAAGCTGTAGACCCCGTCGGTGTGGAACTCGGTGGCGGCCACGTCGAGCGCCAGCGCGATGTCCTGGCCGACGCTGTAGCCGGCCTCGCCGATCGCCTCGACGATGAGGTCGAGCGCTGCACGGTTGCTGTCAAGGTCGGGGGCGAAGCCGCCCTCGTCGCCGAGCCCGGTCGAGAGCCCGCGGCCCTTGAGCACGGACTTCAGCGCGTGGTAGGTCTCTGCTCCCCACCGCAGCGCCTCGGCGAACGTAGCCGCGCCGATCGGGGCGATCATGAACTCTTGGACGTCGACGTTGCTGTCGGCGTGCGAGCCGCCGTTGAGGATGTTGAGCATCGGCACCGGAAGGACGTGTGCGTTGGGGCCGCCGAGGTAGCGGAACAGCGGCAACTGCGCGGATTCAGCGGCGGCCCGGGCAACCGCGAGGGAGACGCCGAGCAGGGCATTGGCTCCCAGCCGCCCCTTGTCGGCGGTGCCATCGAGGTCGAGCAGGCGCTGATCGACGATGCGTTGCTCGCTGGCCTCGATGCCGATCAGCTCCGGGCCGATGGTGTCCAGCACCGCATCGACGGCGCGCCGTACGCCCTTGCCGGCGTAGCGCTGGTCGCCGTCGCGCAATTCGATCGCCTCGAACGCGCCGGTGGATGCACCGCTGGGGACGGCTGCCCGCCCGATGGTCGTGTCGTCGAGAGCGACCTCGACCTCGACGGTGGGATTGCCCCGAGAATCGAGGATCTCGCGGGCGCCGACGGCCTCGATCGTGGCCACAGTTGTGCTCCCTGGTAGTCGACGGCTGGCTGGCGAAACGGCTGTCCCGGGAGCGTAACCGGCTCCCGCCCGGCCGCTGCGCTGCCCCGCCGTGGGCTAGCTGCCGAGCAACCTGGCCAGGTGCCGGGGCGCCGGTGACCCGTGGGCGAGCATCGCGTTGAGCCAGTCGTGGCGGGTCGTAGCGGCGGGTTGCGAGCGGGCGATGGCTGACACCTCGGTGTATCCGACGTAGTAGGTCGACAGCTGAGTCGAGGTCAGCAGCGCGCGCCGCCACTTGCCGGCGGCCTCGCCGTCCTCCTGGAAACCCTGATCGGTCATCATCGCCATGGCTTCGGCCTCACTCAGGTCCTCGCAGTGCACCAGCTGGTCGAGGATCGCGTTGAGGATCATGCGGAGTTGCATCTTGAGCTGCTGCATCCGCACCGGCAGGCCGCCGAAGCCGAGGTCGGCCATCAGCTCCTCGACATAGACCGCCCAGCCTTCGACGAACGAGCCGCTGCCGCACAGTGCGCGCGCCCGGGTCGTGCCGCGGAACCTGCGGGCGTGTGCGAGTTGCAGGTAGTGCCCGGGCATCGCCTCGTGCACGCTCAGGTTGAACAGCATGTGGTCGTTGTACTCGCGGTAGAACGACGCGACCCGCTCGGCGGACCAGCCGGCCGGGGTCGGTGAGATGGCGAAGAACGTGGGCAGCACGCGCTTCTCCAGCGGGCCGGGAGCATCGCAGTAGGCCACGGCAACACCACGGGCGAACTCCGGCATAGGCACGATCTCGATGGGATCGTCGAGCACCGTGAGCAGGTCGTGGCTGCGCACGAACTCGGTCGCCTCGAGCAGCGCATGCTCGGCCTTGCCGACGATCGTCGCGTCGTCGGGGTGGTCGCGGGCCAGGGTCGCCAGGGCTGCACGCACGTCGTCGGAGCCGGTGAGTTCCGCCGCCGTCTCACGGATCTGGGCACCGGCCCGATCCAGATCGGCTCGGGCGCCATCGAGGATCTGCGCGGCGCTGAGATCGCTGTCGAGGGCGTGCCTGAGTCTGGCCTCCCACAGCGCACGGCCCAGGCGGGGATCTCGGTGTGCCCGACCCAGCAGGCCGGTCAGGTAGTCGTGATGACGCTCCAGCGCCACGAGCGCGCCGCGTACGGCCGGCTCGACCGTGGTCCGCAGGTGCGGCGCCTGACGCAGCAGAGTGGGCACTTCGTCGCGCACCAGGCCGACCGTGCCCTTGAGCTGGCTGATGGCGGTCTCGACATGGATGCGGGGACATTCGCCGAGCACCTTCTCCGCCGTGGCGAGTGCATCGGGCAGCGCTGTCAACCGCGCGCTCAGCGCCGCCAGCCGCTCGTGCGCCGGGCCGACCTCGCGGGCCAGCAGGGCATAGAGCAGGACGCCGGGGTTGTGCACCAGCGGATTCCAGGTGCGCTCGTCGACCGTGGCGAGCTCGAACAGGCGCGCCTCGACCCCCGCGGAGAGCAGGTCACGGTCGACCGCCTCCTCGGCGTCGAGACTAGAGGCGTCGAGGGCCGCCAGCTCCCGGGAGCGCGACCTCAACAGGGTGATCGTCCGAGCCACGCTGTCGTCCGAGAGGTCCTCGATCAGGTGGTCGAACCGGTGGTCGCCGGCTTCGTGCGCGACCGTGGGTGAGGTCGCGAGCAGGTCGTCGACGACCTGCTCGGCAAGGGTGACGAACGCTGCGCTCATGGGTGCCCGGCTACCTGTTCTGCTCGGCGGCGATGATCTGGTCACGCAGCGCGCGGGCCTCCCGGCGCAGCTCGACCTCGGGATCCAGCCCGTCGGCACGTGCCTCGCGTACCAATGCCAGCAGCCGCTCGCCGAGCGTGCCGCTCGGACCCACCTCGGGAGCGACCCCGGCCTTGTCGGCCTTGCGCAGCAGTGTGGCGGCGAGGCTCAGCGCCGGCTGGCCCATCGAGATGCCCTCGGTCACCGAGGTACGCGCCTTCTCGGCGGTCTTGATCGACTCCCAGTTGTCACTCACCTCACCCGCTCCGCTCACCGTCGTATCGGCGAAGACGTGCGGGTGCCGGCGGACCAGCTTCTCGACCAGCGTCGCGGCGACATCGTCGACGCTCCAGCGCTCGTCGTCGGCAAGCTCCTCGGCCAGGCGGGCGTGGAACAGCACCTGCAGGAGCACGTCGCCCAACTCTTCGCGCAGCGCGTCGGTGTCCTCATCCTCCAGGGCCGCGTATGCCTCGTAGGCCTCCTCGAGGAGGTACGGCATCAGCGAGGCGTGCGTCTGCTCGGCGTCCCAGGGACAGCCACCGGGTGAACGCAGCCGGTCCATGATCGCGACGGCATCGAGCAGCCGGGCGCCGGGCGGGTCCCAGGATCCGTACACGACCTCGAGTTCGCTGCCCCCGCCGTCTCGGGCGACGAGGTCGCCGAGCGCGCGGGCCAACACGGGATCGCCGTCGGGGCCGGCCAGCCAGACGACGACACCACCGGCCCGGGCGTGCTCCCGCAGGTCGCGCGCCTGGGCGGCCGGGTCCCCGGCCAGCAGGGTGACCTCGATGTCGGCCGCGCGTACGGCCTCGACCTGCGGACCATCCGCCCGGGCGAACACCGGACCGGACCGCAGGGCAACCCATGCATGCCAGCTGAGCAGGCCGGCCGGTAGCCGCGGCGAAGTGGCGACCAGCAGCAGCCGATCGGTCACGGGCTAGGAGCCGCAGACGGTGACGCGGGCGGTGCGGACGACTCGGCCTTGAAGAAGGCGTCCGGGGCCGGCTTGAGCACCGGCGCCTGCTGCGCGTCGAAGAACTTCGACGCGTCGAACTTGCCGTACCTCGGGTTGACCGTGACCCGGATGGTGCGGAGGTAGTCCTTGACGTAGCCCTCGGTTGCCACACCGGCGTGCTGCCTTCGCACGGCGGCAATCACCTGGTCCTTGATCTTGTCGTACGGGCCGACCGACGCACCACCGCGCTGGTCGTAGAACGCGCGCAACTCCGCCTCGGTGTAGACCTCGTTGCGGGTGAGGTAGGCACCGATCTTGTCGAGCAGGATCAGGTCGCGGAAGAACGGCTCGATCTGGTCCTTGGGCAGGCTCAGCGGCGCAGCGGCGACCGCCGTCTCGAGTTGCTTGGCGCCGCCGGCGCTCTGCTGCTGCTGTCCGAGGATCTGGGTCACTTCACCGTCGGTCACCTTGACGCCGGACTTGGCGGCGGCCCGGACGATCACTTCGTGCTTGATCAACCGGCTGAGCACCACGCCCCGATAGACGCCGACGTCCTTGACTCCCGCGCGGACGAGCGAGTCGCGCAAGCCCTCGTCGACCAGGTCCTGCACCCGGCTGTCAGCGATCCGGGCGCCGCCGACGAAGGCGGCCGAACCGGGGTGCTGCTCACAGGCAGCCGCGAGGGGGAGCAGGGCGAGCACTGAGAGTACGGCGCAGGCGCGCCAGACACTGCGGATCACGGGTGTATGGGTCCTTCTCGTACGGGGCTCGGAGGCTCCCACCCTCTCACGATCGCTCCCGGCCACGGCCGACGAGTCCCCGGCTAGCTCTTGGTCGCGATGGCGGGCTCCCCGAGGACGCCGTCGAGCAAACCCCGTGCCCAGTCGAGCAGGGCGATGTCACGCAGCTGGGGGCGTGGCGCCGAGACGGTCCGCACGGTGTGCTTGTACAGCGAGCGCGGATAGAGCCGCTGCAGCCGCATGACCTTGGAGTCGGGCAGCTCGACCGGTGCGAAGCGCACCGAGCCGCCCTGCATGGACACCTCACGTACGCCGTGGCGCCGGGCGTGCAGCCGGAACGCGGCGACCGCCACCAGGTTCTGCACCGGCTGGGGCATCGGGCCGTACCTGTCGACGATCTCGTCGGTGACCGCCGCGAGATCGTCGGGCGAGCCGACCGCGGCCAGCTTGCGGTAGAGCTCCAGGCGCAGCCGCTCCCCGGTGACGTAGTCGTGCGGCAGGTTGGCATCGACCGGCAGGTCCACCTTGACGTCGATGATCTGGTCGGCCGGCGACTCGCCCTTGAAGTCCGCGATCGCCTCCCCGACCAGCCGAACGTAGAGGTCGAACCCGACCCCGGCGATGTGCCCGGACTGCTCGCCGCCGAGCAGGTTGCCCGCACC
>JBAVXU010000380.1:0-15428 GCA_049698415.1 Mycobacteriales bacterium | reverse complement strand
GTGTCCTGCTGCGCGGGGCGGACGGGTTCAGCGGCGAGGTGGGCCACATGCCGGTGGATCCGCGCGGGATCGAGTGCGCCTGCGGTCGGATCGGCTGCTGGGAGACCAAGGTCGGTTTGGCCGTCCTGGTCGCCAATGCCGCCCCGGACCTCGCCTACGGGCGCGGCCCGGTTCGCGAGGTCGACGAGTTGCTGTCAGAGATCCTGCGCCGAGCGGATGCCGGCGACAAGGCCGCGATTGCCGCATTCGAGGACGTCGGACGCTGGCTGGGCCTGGGCGCCTCGATCCTGGTCAACCTCTTCAACCCGCGGGTGCTCGTCGTGGGGGGCTACTTCGCGCAGGTCGCCGGCCGGGTGCTCCCGACCGCCCAGCGCGAGCTTGACCGGTTGGCGATGGCGGGGCCGGCCTCCGGCTGCGAGGTCGTCGTGTCGACGCTGGCGTTCGGGGCTGCCGTTCGCGGTGGCGCCGGGTTGGCCGTCGAGGCGGTTCTGACCGATCCGACGGCGATCGCGCCGCTCCCGCTACGTCTGGCGCAGGGGCAATGATGCACAGAGGAGGTCCGATGGAACACGCCGGTTGACCCATTCCGGAGGACTAAGATCACTAGCTCAGAAGGGACCACCAGCACATGGGAAAAACACCAGCAAGAACTCTCCTCACCGCCATCGCGGGACTGTCCGCGGTTGCCCTGGCACTCACCGGGTGTAGCTCATCGAGCAACGGCGGTGGTGGCGGGAGCAGCAGCAAGAGCAAGGTCGGCGTGATCCTGCCCGACGCGAGCACCTCGCCGCGCTGGGAGGCCAACGACCGACCGCTGCTCAAGAAGGCGTTCGACGCGGCCGGAGTCGCGTCCGACATCCAGAACGCCAATGCTGACAAGTCGAAGTTCGGCACGATCTGTGACGGCATGATCAACGAGGGCGTCAAGGTCCTGCTGATCGTCAATCTCGACTCCGATTCCGGCACCGCCTGCCTCAAGAAGGCGCAGACGGCCGGCGTCAAGACCATCGACTACGACCGGCTCACGCTCGGCGGAGGCGCGTCCTACTACGTCTCATTCGACAACGTGAAGGTCGGAAACCTGATGGGCCAGGGCCTGGAGAAGTGCCTGACCGACAAGGGCAAGACAACGGCCAACATCGTCTACATCAACGGTGACCCGACGGACAACAACGCCGCGCTGTTCAAGCAGGGCTACGTCGAGGCGCTCGCGCCGATGATCACCTCCGGCAAGTACAAGCTGGTGGGCGACCAGACCGGCAAGTGGGACGCCACGATCGCCGGCACGGCATTCGAGCAGCTCTACACCCAGAACAACGGCAAGATCGACGGCGTGGTCTCGGCCAACGACACCATGGCCGGCGGCATCATCGCTCGGCTCAAGCGCACCGGCATCATCCCGGTGACGGGGCAGGACGCTAGTAAGGAAGGCCTGCAGCGCATCCTCACCGGCGACCAGTGCATGACTGTCTACAAAGCCATCAAGAAGGAAGCCGATGCTGCGGCCCAGCTTGCAGTCGCGCTCATCGGCGGCAAGGACGCCAGCAGCATCGCGAAGGACACGGTCAAGGACACCGTGCTCAACAAGGATGTGCCGTCTGCTCTGGAGACCCCGGAGGCGATCTACAAGGACACCGTGAAGAACGTCATCGCGGACGGGTATTGGAAGAAGGACGACATCTGCACCGCTGCATTCGCGGCTGCGTGTACAGCTGCCGGTATTCAGTAGAAGTTGTCGGGCTCGGCCGGCAACCGGCCGGGCCCGACAAGTTCACAAGGAGAGGTCGAAACCATGAGCCTGCCGAGCACCGCTGAACGCCCCGCCCCGACCGGCGACCTCGCACCCCTGCTGTCCTTGCGGGCCGTCAACAAGAGTTTTGGTGCCGTCCAAGTCTTGCGCGGGGTCGACTTCGACGCCTATCCGGGCCAGGTGACCGCCCTCGTCGGTGACAACGGCGCCGGCAAGAGCACCCTGATCAAAGGCATCGCCGGGATCTATCCGTTCGATTCCGGCACCTACACCTTCGACGGTCAGACGGTGACGGTGACCGGCCCCAAGCAGGCCAGCGCGCTGGGGATCGAGGTCGTCTATCAGGACCTGGCTCTGTGCGACAACCTCGACATCGTGGACAACCTCTTCCTCGGCCGAGAGCTCACCCGGTCGCGGGTGCTTGACGAGCACACGATGGAGAGCCGCGCGACCGACACACTGGCCGGGCTGTCGGTTCGTACGGTCAAGTCGATCCGGCAGCTGGTGGCCAGCCTCTCCGGCGGGCAGCGGCAGACGGTGGCCATCGCCCGCTCGGTGCTGTGGAATTCGAAGTTGGTCATCCTCGACGAGCCGACGGCCGCGCTGGGGGTCGCCCAGACGGAGCAGGTGCTCAAACTGGTACGTCGACTGGCGGACAAGGGGCTCGCAGTCGTCTTGATCAGTCACAATCTCAACGACGTCTTCGAGGTGGCCGACAACATCGCGGTGCTCTACCTCGGCGCGATGGCGGCCCAGGTCAAGGCCAAGGACGTCAACAACTCACAGGTCGTCGAGCTCATCACGACCGGACGATCCGGCTCGATCGGGCTCAATGGCGAGCCCGAGCCCGGTGCTGCCTCGTCGAAGGGCGACCTCCGATGACTGTGCAGACGGAGGCGACGAGCGGGCCTGGTCAGGCGCCGGTCCGGACCAGCATGGTGGGCGCCGCCAAGGAGTACATCGACCGCATCCGCGGAGGCGACGTCGGCGCCCTGCCGGCTGTGCTCGGCCTGGCCGTCCTGGTCGGAGTTTTTGCCATCCTCCGGCCGGTCAGCTTCACCAACGCGTTCAACTTCGCCAACCTGATCCATCAAGCGGCAGCGGTCATCGTCATCGCGATGGGCTTGGTCTTCGTCCTGTTGTTGGGCGAGATCGACCTCTCCGCGGGTTTCACCGCTGGCACGGCTGCCGCCATCATGGGCATCGCCGCCACCCGGCACGGCTGGTACTGGTGGGCTGCAGTGCTGGCCTGCCTGGCGACCGGCGCGGTGATCGGACTGTGCATCGGCTTGCTCGTCGCGCGGCTGGGGATCCCGTCGTTCGTGGTCAGCCTGGCGGCCTTCCTCGGCCTGCAGGGCGTCCTGCTCAAGCTCATCGGCGAGGGGGGCACGATTCCCATCCGCGACACGGTTCTGCTCGCGATCAACAACGAGGACCTGCCGGTCTGGCTCGGCTGGGCGCTCTTCGTCGTCACCATCGGCTTGTTCGCCGCCCTCCTGCTCAGGCGCTACACCCAGCGCCGGGCCGGCGGACTCGCGAACCAGACCCTGGCAGTCGTTCTGTTCAAGATCATTGCTGTGGGCGTGCTGTTGGGACTGGCGACCTTCTACTTGAGCGGGGAGCGCAGCCGCAATCCGGCGGTCGCGTCCATCAAGGGCGTGCCCCTTGTCGTGCTCGTGCTGCTCGTGCTGCTGGTCGCCTTGACGTTCCTGCTCAGTCGTACGGCCTTCGGCCGGCATGTCTATGCGGTCGGTGGCAACACCGAGGCTGCTCGCCGAGCGGGCATCAATGTCGCGAGCGTGAAACTAACCTGCTTCATCATCTCCTCCACGCTGGCAGGCATCGGCGGCATCATGCTCGCCAGCAGGGACAACTCCATCTCGCCCAGCACGGGCGGCGCGAGCACCCTGCTCTATGCCGTCGGCGCCGCCGTCATCGGTGGCACCAGCCTCTTCGGCGGCAAGGGTCGCGTGATCGATGCCATCCTCGGCGGCCTGGTCATCGCGGTCATCATCAACGGCATGGGACTGCTCAACCAACCCTCCAGCGTCGTCTTCATCGTGACCGGGATCGTGTTGCTGGTCGCAGCTAGTGTTGATGCGCTGTCTCGCCGGAAGGCAGCTTCGAGCGGCCGCGTCTGAGTGGTCGCGTCCAGAGGAGGCGACCATCACCTATCAAGCAGCCGACGACCGTTATGACTCGATGCACTACCGACGGACCGGCCGCAGCGGTCTGTTGCTGCCCGCGGTCTCCCTCGGCCTGTGGCACAACTTCGGAGGCAACCGTTCCTACGACGTGATGAGCGAGATCGTCTGCCGCGCATTCGATCTCGGGATCACGCACTTCGACCTGGCCAACAACTACGGACCGCCGTACGGCTCGGCAGAGACCAACTTCGGCCGCATCCTCGGCGGCGAGCTGAGTGGCTACCGCGACGAGTTGGTCATCTCGACCAAGGCGGGCTACGACATGTGGCCGGGACCCTATGGCGACCATGGCTCGCGGAAGTACCTCCTGTCGAGTCTTGACCAGAGCCTGTCCCGGATGGGCCTGGACTACGTCGACATCTTCTACTCCCACCGGTTCGATCCCGACACCCCGCTCGAGGAGACGCTCGGTGCGCTCGACACGGCGGTCCGTCAGGGCAAAGCGTTGTACGCGGGCATCTCGTCGTACTCCCCGGAGCGAACGGTCGAGGCGGTCGAGATCCTGCGCGGGCTCGGCACACCGTTGCTGATCCACCAGCCGTCGTACTCCATGCTCAACCGGTGGATCGAGCGAGGCCTGCTCGACGTTCTGGGCGACGTGGGTGCCGGCTGCATCACGTTCTCGCCGCTCGCCCAGGGACTGCTCACCGACCGCTATCTCGACGGCATCCCGCCCGGATCACGAGTCACCGCCAACAGTTCGCTGTCGGAGGAGCAGTTGAGCGAGGACAACCTGGCCAAGGTCCGGGCCCTCAACGAGATCGCCACGAGGCGCCATCAGACGCTGGCCCAGATGGCGCTGGCCTGGACGCTGCGCGATCCCCGCGTCACCTCGACCTTGATCGGCGCCAGCAGCGTCGAGCAACTGGAGAACAACGTCGCCGCACTGGAGAATCTCGCCTTCGACGATGACGAACTGGCAGAGATCGACACCTACGCCCGCGACAGTGGCATCAACATCTGGGCCGAGTCCAGCAGTCACTGACCGCGGCTCAGGCCCCACATGGTGTCGGGGTCGGGCTGGGCGACGGTGACTCGCTCGGTGACGGTGTGGGTGACGGTGACTCGCTCGGGCTCGGACTCGGCGATGGCGAACAACTCGGCGTCGGAGTCGGGTCCGGAGTCGGCGTCGGGCTCGGGTCCGGAGTCGGCGTCGGAGTCGGGTCCGGTGTCGGGCTCGGGTCCGGTGTCGGGGACGGGGTGGGAGACGGGCTGGGAGACGGGGTCGGGCTCGGGGTGGGAGTCGGGCTCGGCGTTGGCGAAGGCTTGATCGTTGGTGAGGGAGTGGGAGTCGGGGTCGGCACGTGGCCGGTGTTGGAGGACGGGACGACACCGCCGGCCGTGTCCGCGCCGGCCCTGCTGGTCGCGATGTTGAGTGGCAGGCTGGTGACCGGCCGCGCGCTTCCGGTGGCGAACCCGCGCATCCAGCCGAGCACGTTACGTACGTAACTCCAGGAGTGGTTGTAGCTGAAGATCGCTGCGCTCAGGCCGGCGGCGGTCGCGAGGTCGCGCCCGTCGTAGCAGAGGTAGCCAGCGGCGGACAGTGAAGCATCGAAGGCATTGTTGGGGTTGGCAATCCCGTCGCCGTTGCCGTCCTTGCCGGAGCGCGCCCAGGTGCCCGGGATGAACTGCATCGGGCCGACCGCACGGTCCCACCGGCTGTCGCCGTCCCAGCGCCCGCCGTCGCTGTCGGAGATCGATGCGAACCGTCCGCCGGTCAGCCGGGGGCCGTAGATCGGGGGTCGGACGTCGCCATTGGCGGCCACGTTGCGCGAGCGCGCGTTGTGCGACTCCACTTCACCGATGCCGGCGAGGAGGGGCCACGCAAGGTGACAGCGGGTGGTCAGCCTGTCCTGGGTGGCGGCCGCCTGGCGATGGGCCTGGAAGACCACAGCGTTGATGCCGATGGCACCAGGATTGGGCACCGCGCGGGCCGCGGTCGCCGCGGGTGGTGTCGCGGCATCCTTGATCGCTTCCTCGGCCAGTGACTGGGTCAGGTCGGGGGCATTGTCGACCGGGCTTCCGACGCTGCGACCGTCGGCGGAGATCCCGGAAACGTGGGAGCCCGGCGCACTGTTGGCCACGGACTGGATACTCGACAGCGCGCTCGCGACGAGTACGACCGTGAGGACCGGCAGCAGGACCGTCATACGTCGGCGCAGCGCGGCAAGCTGACGGCGCATGCGAAGGAGCACCGATGCGCTGTGCTTGCCACCCAACCGACTCGCCCCCAGCCTTGATCACCCGGGTTGTGACGCGATGTCCGTTCGCGCCCGCGAGCCCCGAGTCTGCCACCGGAAAGCGCAGCGAACGAGAGTTCGCAGCAACTTGTCATTCAGCTATCACTCCGCGCGGTCCGGCAGTGACTCGGCTAGCTGTTTCGCAGGGCCTCGGACACGACGTCACGCGCCTCCTGCTGGATTCTGGCCAGGTGCTCGGGACCGCGAAAGGACTCGGCGTAGATCTTGTAGACGTCCTCGGTGCCGGACGGTCGTGCGGCGAACCACCCTGCGTCGGTGCACACCTTGAGGCCACCGAGCGGCGCGTCATTGCCAGGCGCCGCAATGAGTTTTTCGGTGATGGGGTCACCGGCCAACTCGCTTGCCGTGACCTGATCGGGCTTCAGAGTGGCGAGGGCTGCCTTCTCGGCGGCGGTGGCCGGCGCGTCCACTCGCGCGTACGCAGGATCGCCGAACCGCTCCCGCAGGTCGTCGTACAAAACGCTGGGTGATCGTCCGGTCACAGCAGTCATCTCGGCGGCGAGCAGCGCGAGGATGATGCCGTCCTTGTCGGTGGTCCAGGTCGAGCCGTCACGTCGCAGGAACGCCGCGCCCGCGCTCTCCTCACCGCCGAAACCGATCTTGCCGTCGATGAGGCCCGGAACGAACCATTTGAATCCCACGGGCACCTCGACCAGTTGCCGGCCCAGGTCCGCCGTCACCAGGTCGATCATCGATGATGACACCGCGGTCTTGCCGACTGCTGCGGTGGCCGGCCAGTGCGGACGGTTGCGAAAGAGGTACGCGATGGCGGCGGCAAGGTAGTGGTTGGGGTTCATCAGTCCGTGGCCGGTGACGATGCCGTGCCGATCGGCGTCGGCGTCGTTGCCGGTGCTGATGTCGTAGTCGTCGCGATGCGCTTCGACCCCGGTCATGGCGTACGGCGACGACGGATCCATCCGGATCTTGCCGTCCCAGTCCAGCGGCATGAACCGCCAGGTGGGGTCGACGGCCGGATTCAGCACGGTGATGTCGAGTCGGTGCCGGGAGGCGATCTCGGCCCAGTAGGCGACGCTGGCGCCGCCAAGTGGGTCCGCTCCCATCCGCACCGTCGAGCCGCGGATCGCCTCGATGTCCACGACCGCCGGCAGGTCACCGACGTAGCTGTCGAGGAAGTCGTGGGTGCCCGTCGTGTCGGCCGCGCGTGCCCGGGTGTGTGGAATGCGGCGCACGCCGGCCAGCCCTGCCTCGAGCAGGGCGTTGGCCCGGCGCTGGACCCACCCGGTGGCGTCGGCGTCGGCCGGCCCGCCGTGCGGTGGGTTGTACTTGTAACCGCCGTCGGTGGGCGGGTTGTGCGAGGGCGTGACGACGACGCCGTCGGCCAGCCCCGATGTCCGGCCGCGGTTGTAGGTGATGACGGCGTGCGAGAGCACCGGCGTGGGCGTGTAACCGTCGCGGCTGTCAACCAGCACCCGCACGCCGTTGCCCGCGAAGACCTCGAGGGCGGTGATCAGCGCCGGCTCGGACAGCGCATGGGTGTCGCGTACGAGGAACAGCGGTCCGGTGAAGCCTTGTGCCGAGCGGTACTCCACCACGGCCTGGCTGACCGCAGCGATGTGGTCGGCGTTGAAGCTCCGCCGCAGGCTCGAGCCACGATGACCGGAAGTGCCGAACGTCAGCCGCTGCTCGGCAACCGCGGGATCGGGTTGGTCGAGGTAGTAGGCGGAGACCAACCGGGGGACGTCGACCAGGTCGGAGGGCTGCGGCAACTGACCTGCGCGGGGATGGACCGACACCGGGTGACCCTAGCTCGCGCCGTGGGTCGGCGCGGCCCGGCCCGCGTATTCTGAGGCTGCGGCCAGGTCTGGGGGCAGATGTCTGAGTGGTTCGATCGCTTCGGCTTCGCCGAGGTCGGCGATGACCTGCTGATCGGCGCCATCCCGCAGGACAGCGCCGATGTGTCCGCGTTGCAGGCAGCCGGGGTCACCCGAATCTTCAACCTCGTCCAGGACGTGGAGTACGACGACGGTGGCCGGGACGCCTGCTCGGCAGCGCTGGCGGCGGCCGGCATCGAGGAGCGTCGGGTGCAGTTGGTCGACTACGGCAACCTGCTCCCGGGTCAGATCGATCAGGCCACCATGGCCGCGCTGGCGTGGTTCTCCGAGGGGGAGCGGGTCTACGTGCACTGCCGAGCCGGTTGGCAGCGCTCGGCGACCGTCGCGGCCGCCATCGTCGCGATCCGTGAGGACATCGAGCCGGCCGAGGCGCTCGAGCGCATCCGCCGGCGCAAACCCACCGCCAAGCCGCTGTCGCACCAGCGTGATGATCTTTATCAGTGGTGGGTCGCCCGGACCCGCTGATCAGCCGCGGTCGCGAGCCTCGGTGAAGAACGCGAGCAGCGAGTCGGCATCCGGGAGGTCGCGCATCGGGCGCAGTGCTCCGAAGGGCGCACTCCAAAAGTCGTCCGACCGAGGGGTGGCGGGAGTGACATACGCGTACGGCTCGGCGTGATAGGAGTCGCCCGGCGAGACGCCGTAACCCATCGCCTCGGCCGTGATGGCGACGTCGAAGTGCTCCGGCCACAACACCGGTGTCTCGCTGGGAGCCAACTGCCGCATCGCCTGGTCACCGTTGGCGAAGCACTCGGCGATCCATCGCGCCGCGTCGGGATCGAGGGTGAGCACCCTGTCCGTGCGCACGCCGGAGTGGTCGTTGTAGAGGCCCTCGGGGATTCCGGCGGCCACACCGACCGCACGGCCCAGTGCCTCGGCCGTCATTCCCGAGATCGGCAGCCGCTGATCACCCGAAACCAGGTCCATCCCGTCGACCTGCAGTCCGGGATCGGCAACGGTGGCGAAGCCACCGGCCGTGATCCGCAGCCGGATGGTCCCGCTCGCGAGGTACTGCGGACCGGCCAGCACCTGCTCACCGACCGCGTGCAGCCCCCTCCGGGTCTCCTCGACATTGCTGAGGTTCACGCCGAACGACGGTACACCGGCATCCGCGCACCGGTAGGTTGTCCGAAGCGTCCGCAACCACCGCCGGCGACGGCGCGATCACCGAGGGGGCACCATCGATCCCGCTGGCGAACGCGTTGGTGGCGTAGGCGCGCGCGAGGCATCACCGCCCGCCACCGGTGACCTGACCCCGGCGCTCATCGCGACCGACGTGTGGACCGACGAGATGGTTGCGGCGGCGGGAATCCCCATCGTGGACGTCCCCATGGTGATGGTCGGCGGCGGGATCGGGTCCTTCGTGACCGCTGACTACCTCCGGGTCTGCGGCGTTCCGACATCGGCGATCCGGGTCCTCACCACGCTGGACTACCCATGGCAGACCTACCAGTTCCTGACCCGGGTCTCGCAAATCCCCGAGCACGAACGACTGCGCTCCGATTCCGCGTCGCGGCCGGACAACCTCTGGGGTTTCCCGTCCTACGCGGTCGAGGAGGCGTTCACCGCCAAATCGCTGCGCGGCTTCATCGCGCCGCTGTTCCAAGTGCTCGTCGAGCCGATCTTCACCGACTACTACACGCCTCGGGCCGGGCACGTGTTCCACGCGATGCGTCGTGAGGCGACGCGGATCGGCTATCCGGAGATGGTCGTCAAAGGCCAGGTACGCATGGTGCGCCGGCGCACCGGCGGCGGATACTTCAGCGTTCTCACCCCACCCGAAGGTAGTTCGGCGCCCAAACGGGTCGCCTACCGCAGCCATTTCGTCCACGTTGCCGTCGGCTATCCGGGCTTGAAGTTCCTGCCCGACCTGCAGGGGTATCGCGAGCGCTACGGCGACCACAGCCGGGTGGTCAACGCCTACGAGCCGCACGAGCACGTCTACGAACAGTTGCTCCGCCAGCCCGGCACGGTGGTCGTCCGCGGTGGCGGGATCGTCGCCTCGCGCGTCCTGCAGCGGCTGATGGAAGACCGGTTCAACAAGGGCGCCCAGACCCAGATCGTGCACATCTTCCGTACCTTCATCACCGGGTCACACGGGCCGAGCGTGTTCATGCGTCGCCGCGGCGGCGACGGCTGGGCGTACCAAGGCTTCAACTACCCGAAGTCGGTGTGGGGAGGGCAACTGAAGGCGCGGATGCGCAAGCTGGAGGGCGCTGATCGCGCCGCGCTCTACAAGGTGATGGGCGGCACCAATACGCCCAAGCGCAAGCTGTGGCAGCAGCAGATGGCGCGCGGTCGGCGCGAGGGTTGGTATCACACCTACACCGGCGAGGTGGAGCAGATCATGCCCGGCGACGGGGGGGCGGTCATCACCCGGGTACGCACCGCAGGCGGCGCACTGGAGATCCCGGCGGCCTACATCATCGACGGGACCGGCCTTGAGGCCGACATCGGCGAGCACCGGCTGCTGGCCGACCTGCTGCAGCACGGAGGTGCCGGCCGCAACCCGATCGGCCGGCTCGACGTGGAGCGCAACTTCGAGGTACGCGGCACCCGCAGCGGCGCAGGTGCGCTCTACGCGTCGGGCACCGCGACCCTCGGGGGGTACTTCCCCGGCGTCGACACCTTCCTCGGCCTGCAGATCGCCGCCCAGGAGATCTGCGACGATCTCGCCGCACGCGGTTTCTGCCGCCGGCTGGGTGTCGGCCGCTCCATCTCGGGCTGGCTCAAGTGGGCCAGAAACCGCAGGATCTGAGGCGGTCACATGCTGGTCACGCTGAACGGCCGGATCCAGACCCGGATCTTCATCCTGCTCACGGTGGGCCTGCTGGTGACGCTCGTCGTCACACCGTTCCTGCCGGGCCGCGGCTCGCTCGCCGACACCTACGCCGTCACCCTTCTGGTGCTGGTGGTGGTGACAGTGCTCGGGGTGGGGTGGGAGTTGATCTACCACGGGCTGCAGCAGTTCCGCTGGGAGAAGGACTGGCCGACGATGTTCGGCCTGCTCACGGCCATCAACGAAGGACTGCTCGTCTGGGCCCTCGTCGCCGCCGGCGCAGTTCCCGGCATTGACGGCGTCCGTGGGGTCACCTTCGTGTTCGACTTCGCGGCGGTGTGGTTGGTGACCTGGCTGTGGGTCAACGGGCCGATGCGAGTCCCCTTCGTCCATTGGCGCTTCCGCGGCGGCAGGCTGATATGACCGAGCCGCTCGCCGATCTGCTGATGCGCCCGATGGCAGGCGCCGGGGTCGTGGCGCGCTTCGGCGGGGTCTTTCTCGTCGTCGCCGAGGACGCTCCCGGTGTGGCCGACCTGACGGGGCAGGTCGTGGACACGTGCCGCTCGTTCGGATCGAGTGAGACCGATGGTCGTGTGCTGGTGCGCCGGTTGGCCGGCCTTGTCGCGGCGGCCGAGGACGAGCCACCCGCTTTCTGCGTCGTGGCACCGCACGGCGACGACGTGATCGTCTTCGTCCACGGCGATGCCGAGGTGCTCGTACGCCTGCGCGGCGGCGAACAACAGATCTCCGGCCGGGAGTCAGCTGCCTGGGTGGATCGGCTTGTCGCCTGGCCCGCCGACGAGTTGGTCGCGACCGTCCCCGGTGCGCAGCAGGTGGCTGCAGCGGAGCAATTTCTCGACCTGCGCTCGGGCGTCGTACCCGGGGCCGGCTTCCGGATCATGGCGCCGCCGCCGTCAACTGTCGCCTCGGGCGGCTTGGCCGAGTCATCGCAGCGGTTGCAGCCGTTGCCGCTGCTGGACACCGAGTCGCCTGCTCCGGAGACGGTCGAGGTCGAGCAGCAACCCGCCACGACCACCCCGCCGACGTTCGAGTCGGTCCTTCTCGTCGGCGCAGAGGCGCAGGCCGTCGAACCGGAGGATCCATCCGGTCCGCTCCCACTGGCTGTCGACCAGCCGACCCAGTCGGTGGTGGCGATCGACGTGGGGCCGGCGGCCGGGGCCGTCATGGTCGGCGGGATCTATTGCAGCCGTGGGCACTTCAACGATCCCGACGCGCTGTACTGCGGTGTCTGCGGGATCGGTCTGGTGCAGCAGACCCGGCACGTCGTGGCCGGCCGGCGCCCCCCACTGGGGGTGCTCGTGCTCGATGACGGCTTGAGTTATGTCCTGTCGAGCGACTTCGTGATCGGGCGAGATCCGGCCTACGACGACGACGTCCGCGAAGGCCGCGCGCTCGCGCTGATGGTCGAAGACCCCGATGGCGGTATCTCCCGCTCGCACGTCGCCGTGCGGCTGCAGGAGTGGCGCGTCGTCGTCTGCGACAAGGGCTCGGTCAACGGCACCTACATCGCACCGCCGGGGGAGTCCGTGTGGACGGCGCTCACGCCCTTCGAGCCGGTCGTCATCAAGCCCGGCACCCGCGTGCAGGTTGGCCGCCGCACCTTCGTCTTCGACTCACACCAGCACATCTAGCCGCCGCGTCCCTCCGGAGGCGGCTACCGGTCGGCAGGCTCCGGCGGACGGATCCGGCCCACCAGTTGGACCCAGTCGGTCGGGCGCCGGTCGACCTCGGCGCGTACGACAAGGGTCGGTTGCCCGGACGGGCGAGCCGACGCGGCGACCACCAGCAGCCGCGACGCCGGCGGTTCGGCCGTACCGGCCGGTTCCACCGCGACGGTCATGCCCGCTCGCCGAAGGTGGTCCGCGACCGCCGAGGCGCGTCGGCGTGCGGACGTGCCGCTGTGCACGAGTGTCAACGGCCCGCCCTGGAATCTGGCCAGCCGGACGCCGGTCTCGATGGCAGCGTCGCCGTCGGTGCCGGGCGCCATCAGCACCTCGACCGCACCGCTCAGATCCGGGGGCGCCGAGGTGACGATGACCTGCGCCGGCGCATCCGCGAGGACGACAGCGGACAACGCGCCCCGACCGCCGAGGAGCACGACGTCGGCGTCGACGGCGGTCGCCTGTGACAGCAACTCGGCGGCGACATCGTCGCCGAGACGGGTCAGCACGGTGCAGGGAACGCCGTGGACCGCAGCTCTCGCGGAGAGGGCATCGAGTGCGGTGGCCGTAGTGGCCATCTCGAGCAGTTCGGAGCGCAGGCCGCTGCCGACCTCGAGCCGTTTCGTGGCGTACGGCCGGATCGTGGTCAGAACCACCTCCGCCGGTCGCTCCCCAGCGATGAGTCCGGCCGCGACATCGACGAGGTGCTCCGCGGCCCCCGGATCGTCGACGGCCACCAGGACGCGATAGGCATCGGGAATGCCCAAGGCCTGGCGCTCGGCATCGGCGACGTCGCGGTTGACCCAGCGGTCGGGGTAGACCTGCTTGAGCAGCGGCCCGGTCATGATCGTGGTCACGATCGCCATCACCACCAGCAGGGTGTAGAGGCTTTCGTCGAGAATCCCCGCCTCGCGCCCGACGGCCAGCACGACCAACTCGGTCAGGCCGCGGGTGTTCATCAGCACGGCGATCGCTCCGGCCCGGCGTGGCTGGATGCGCTGCACCCGCGCACCCAGGTAGGCGCCGAGGAACTTCCCGCCGACGGCCACCAGCAGGATCAGGCCGAGCTGCCCCAGCAGGGCCGGGCTGAGCTTGCCGATGTCGACCCCTAGCCCGGTGACGACGAAGAAGACCGGCAGCAGCAGCAGCACGCTGACGTGTTCGAGGCGCTCCAGGATGTCCTGCAGCAGCGCCGTCGCACCCTCGCGCGGGAAGAGCGCTCCGAACAGGAAGGCACCGAAGATGTAGTGCACACCGAGCCATTCGGTGACCCAGGCCGACGCGAGCACCCCGACCAGGACGATGGCGAACAGGTCGGGTGTGAGTCGCTCTGCCCGGTGATAGGCGGCGACCAGCCGGCGCAGCAGCGGGCGTACCCCGAAGAACATGACGGCGAGGTACGGCACGGCGAGCGCGATGTGCCACTGGTGGGCTTCTCCGGTGCCGGCGACGATGACCACGACGGCGAGCAGTGACCAGGCGATGATGTCGTCGACCGCGGCGCTGGCAAGTGTGATGCCGCCGAGTTCGGTGCGGTGCATGCGACGGTCGGTGAGAATGCGAGCGAGCACCGGGAACGCCGTGATCGACATCGCCGCGCCGACGAACAATGCGAACGGCAACAGGCCCTTGTCGTTGCGGTGCTGGGTGAACAACCACAGCGACAGCACGATCCCCAACGAGAACGGCACCAGGATCGAGCCCACGGAGATGCTGGCGGCCGTCCGTTCCTTGCCGCGGATCAGCGACGTGTCGATCTCCATGCCGACGACGAACATGTACAGCACCAGACCCAGGGCGGCGATGACCTTCAGGTAGGGCACGGCTGCCGGCGGGAAGAGCACGTCGGTATAGCCGGGGCCGATGTGGTCCAGGACGGTCTTGCCGAGCAGGATGCCGGCCAGGATCTCGCCGACCACCGGTGGCTGGCCGATCCGGCGGAACAACTGCCCCATCAGCCGGGCCACCAGCAAGATGCCGGCCAATTCGAGCAGAATCGTGGCGATGGGTGGCGAGGTCACCGTGGCGCCCACCGATTCAAGATCATGTCAGCCATAACATAGGGCAGGGCGACACCCGGAATGGGGGAGAAGCGTTGGACGGTATCGCCGACTACACCTTCGTACGCTCCCTCGGGCAGGGCAACAACGGCGAGTTCTTCCTCGCCCGGACTCCGGCCCGGCTGCCGGTCGAGGCGGAGTACGTCGCGGTCAAGGTGCTGGTGGGCAGCACCACGCAGCAGACCGTGCGCCGGGCGACCCGAGAACTGCAGGCATTCGCGGGTGTCACTTCGCCCTATCTGGTCACGCTCTTCGATGCCGGTCAGGATCGCGGAACCTTCTACTACGCGATGGAATACCACCCCGCCGGGTCGCTGGCCGCGCCTGCCCGGCCGCTGTCCCGTGCCGAGACCCTCGCGGCCGTTGCCGATGCCGCGGAGGCCGCCCACGCCTTGCATGAGGCGGGGCTGGTGCACAGGGACATCCGGCCCGGCAACATCCTGCTCAGCCCCACGGGTGCGCGACTGTCCGACCTCGGCCTGGCTCAGGTCTTCAGCCGCACCGGTGCGGTGACGGCGATGGCTCCGATCGGCTCGGTGGAGTACGTCGACCCGCTGCTGTTCCGTGGGCTGCAGGCCTCCCGGGCCACCGACATCTGGTCACTGGGCGTCAGCCTGCACCGGGTTCTCGCCGGGGCCGGGATCTACGGCGACCTGCCGGAGCACGATCCGTTGCTGGCTCTGCATCAGGTGATGAGCACCGTCCCGCAGATCCTGCCGATCGTCGGTGCCGACGCCGCGGCGGTGATCGCTGCCTGTCTCCACCCCGACCCCGTGCACCGGCCGGCGACGGCTCGCGAGGTCGCCGACGCTCTGCGTTCGTTGTCCGCCGGCTAGTCG
>JBAVXU010000379.1:0-3608 GCA_049698415.1 Mycobacteriales bacterium | reverse complement strand
GGCCAAGCCGAGCCAACCGGCCGGCGCCGCGACCGTTTCTCGTACCATCCGATCCCCAGGCGGGACGCTGGCCGTCAGCTGTTCGGGAGATGTCGCCAATCTTGTGTACGCGACCCCCGCTGCCGGCTGGCACATGCGTCCGGATCAGACCAGCCGTAACTCGGTCCGTGTCGTGTTCGTCCAGGACACGACCCGATATCAAGTGACCGGCCGCTGCCACCACGGGACGGTCGAGGCCGAGGTCGACCAGGAGACCGCGTCCGAGGGCGATTAGCTCCTGCGGTGTCGAGAACGCGATGCTGGCTCCGACGTCCCCAGTGCAGCCGCGATCCCGCGGATGGCTGATCGACGAAGGAGACAGCTGGTGAAGTACGTCATCCTGATCCACTCGAACCCACGCCCCTGGGGGCACCCGACGCAGATGTACACCGAAGAAGGGCGGGCTCTTTCCACCGAGCGGACCCAGCAGATGGACCGCGAGTTCGAGGCTTTGATGGAGGAGATATCCGCCTCCGGGGAGCTTGTGACCGCCGAGGCGCTCGGCGACCCCGCGTCGTCCACGCTGTACGGCTGGAGCCCGGAGGGGCACCTGGCCACCGACGGTCCCTACGCGGAGGCAAAGGAGCATCTGGCCGGGTTCTTCCTCATCGACTGCGAGACCCGCACGCGCGCTGAGGAGATCGCCGCACACTTCGCACAGCCGGGTGGCACCGTCGAGCTCCGGCCGGCGATGTGGCCTGGCGGCGATGACAATTGATCGTCGACGGCATGGAGGACGTGTGGCGCGATTGTGCGCCACACGTCCTCGCCGCAGTCATGCGTCGGTTCGGTGACTTCGAGGCCGCCGAGGATGCAGTGCAGGAAGCGCTGTTGGCCGCGGCGCGGCAGTGGCCGGTCGAGGGGATGCCCGACAACCCCAAGGGCTGGTTGATACGAGTGGCGTCGCGCCGGCTGGTGGACGAGTGGCGCTCGGAGCACGCCCGGGCCGGCCGCGAGGAACTGGTCGCGCACCGGAGCGCGGCGACTCCACATGCGCCCTCCGCCGACACTCCGCGCGAGGGTGAGCGCGACGAATCACTGGCACTGTTGCTGCTCTGCTGCCACCCTGCGCTGACGCGCCCGTCGCAGGTGGCTCTGACGTTGCGGGCCGTCGGCGGCATGACCACGGCGCAGATCGCTCGTGGCTTCCTGGTGCCCGAGGCCACCATGGCCCAACGGATCAGCCGGGCCAAGACCCAGCTCAAGACGGCGGGAGCGCGGTTCACCATCCCCGCTGCCGAGCAACTCCCGGACCGCGTCGCTGCCGTCGCTCATGTGCTCTACCTCATCTTCACAGAGGGGCACACCTCCACATCGGGCTCGCGTCTCACCGATCCGGAGTTGGTGCGCGAAGCGATCCGGCTGACCCGGCAGCTGCACCGTCACCTCCCCACCGTCGGGGAGGTGACCGGGTTGCTCGCGCTGATGCTGCTCACCGAAGCCAGGCGGGCTGCACGTACGGCCGCCGACGGCTCACTGATACCGCTCGCCGAGCAGGATCGCTCCGCCTGGGACCGGCCCCTCATCGACGAGGGAATCGGGCTGGTCGAAGCCGCCTTGCCCGAGGGGCCGGTTGGCCCGTACCAGTTGCAGGCGGCGATTGCGGCCGTCCATGCCGAGGCGCCGAGTGCCGCCGACACCGACTGGCGACAGATCGAGGCGCTCTACCGAATGCTTGCCGAACAGACCCCCGGTCCCGCCGTCACCCTCAACCACGCCGTCGCCGTCGCTGCGGTGGACGGCCCCGCCGCCGCACTCGCCATGCTCGAACCGCTCCTGGACGACCGGCAGTTGCGCCGACACCACCGCATCCATGCTGTGCATGCGCACCTGCTCGAGATGGCCGGACAGGTGGAGGGCGCCCGAAAGGCCTACGCCTGCGCGGCAAGCCTGGCCACGAGCATCCCCGAGCAGCGCTACCTCAATTCCAAGGCAGCAGAAGCCTGACAGCCCCCCGGCCAAGGCGACGCATAGGAAAGCTCGGGTGCGGGCTACTGCGCGGTTTCCTCTTGGCCGACAACGAGTACGGGACACGAAGCGTTGGCGGCGCATGCTCGTGCGGTGGGGCCGAGTTGCTGGCTGCCGCGGGTGCGGCCGACGACGAGCAGTTGTGCTCCTTCGGCCGCGTGGGTCAGCAACGCTGGAGCATGTCCGGTCAGATGTTCGTGGACGGTGGGGATCCGCTCGCGGATCCGGTCGACCACTCCGGCTCGGACACGGTGATCACGTGCAGCGTCGCATCGTGCAGCGTTGCCTCGCAAGTGGCCACCGACAGCGCCCCGAGCGATGCCGCTGTGCCGCTGATTCCGACGACGATCCGCCGGCGGGTCCGCGCGATTGCTGCCACGGCCCCATCCTGCTACGTCGTCGACCGTCCGGGCAGGGCCGAAAGCCTCCACTTCGAGTCGAAGGTCACCGCCTCGGCATTCCGCCAGCCATGCTTCCTTCAAGCGCCACGCCTGGTTCGATGAGGGGGACGGGGACCGCCGGGTCCGATGCGCCTCACATGGGCTCGAAGGGCGGGGCTGATGAGCCGGTTGCTCGATCACATCCTCAGCATCAACGGCGCATTCGTCTATCTCATCGTCGGCTCACTGGTCTTCGCAGAGGACGCATTGTTCGTCGGTTTCGTATTGCCGGGCGAGACCGCAGCCGTCCTGGGCGGAGTCGACGCCAGTCGGGGCCACGTCCGGCTCTGGCTGATGATCGTCATCGTGGTGTTCGCCGCCATCGTGGGTGACTCGGTCGGGTACGAGGTCGGGCGGACCTTCGGCTCACGCATCCTGCGGGTGCGTATCTTCAACCGGCACCGCAAGCGGCTCGACGACGCGCAGAGCTTCCTGCGTCGGCGTGGCGGGTGGGCGGTCTTCCTGGGCCGGTTCGTCGCGTTCTTCCGCGCCGTCATGCCGGCGCTGGCCGGCACGGCGAAGATGCCGTACCCGAAGTTCCTGCTCTTCAATGCCGCGGGCGGCATCACCTGGGGGGTCGGCTTCGTGCTGCTCGGCTATCTCGCCGGCAACTCGTACAAGACGGTGGAGAAGACGGTAGGCCGGGGGACGGCGGTCGGGGTGCTGGCCGTGGTGCTGCTCGCGTACGTGGTATGGCGGATCCGGCGGCGCAGAGCCGAAGCGGATGCCTAGCAAGAGTCAGCCGGCCGGCAGGTCCGGCGGGTGGCTCTGCATGGCCGCGAGCCGGTGCACTTGCTCGCGCGTCGCGGGATACAGCTCGCAGTAGGTCTGATAGAGGCCGTCGTAGACCTCGCGGACATCGTCGGAGGGTTCGACGACCGCCTTGACCTCGGCCCAATCGGTGTCGGCAGGAACGAGGCCGGTGCTGATCGCCGCGAGCAGCGCCACTCCATAGCTCGCGCCGATCGTCTGCACCGGGATCAGCTGGTCGCGGCCGGTCACGTCGCTGACGATCTGCGTCCACAACTCGCCCTGCGTGCCGCCGCCGACCGCCAGGATCCGCTCGGGCGGACCGCCGGCGCTGTCGAGGCAGTCCAGGATCTGCCGGATGCCGAACGCGATCCCTTCGTAGACCGCGCGGAACAGATGGCCCCGGTCGTG
>JBAVXU010000378.1:0-2342 GCA_049698415.1 Mycobacteriales bacterium | reverse complement strand
CCACCTCACCCGGCCACTTCGGACCGCGGCCACCCAGGCAGGCGACACAAGCGTGCCCAACCTGTGGGCCGGCACTGGCTGGCGCCGCGTGTCCGCCGAGCCGGCCGCCAAGATCGTCCGCCGCATTGCCGCAGATGTCGGGCGACCCGACAACTGATCAGAGCACTCCAGTCACGGTCAAGGATCAGCTACCGACGGGTGGATGGAACTCGGCTCTGGTCGGTGCGTGGCTGCTCGGTGAGGCCGGCGCAACCGCGAAGTCCGCCCCAACCTCGTTCTGCTTGTGGCAAGTTGTGCCATGGCCGGATCTCAGTCCAAGCCAGTGCGGAGCGGTGATCATGAAGGTTCGGGGCATCGCTGCATCGGCGCGGGTCATCCTCGTTGGTGTTTCTTTGATCGCCGCTGCGGCCTCGTTGGTCTCCTGCTCTTCATCGAGTGACTCTGGATCTGCCGCGAAACCATCGCCATCTGCGCGGCACACGTCGACCAAGTACCCGAACGACATCGTCGTGCTCGGACATTCGGGTACGACCGGCGCGCAGTCCGATCCCTCGAAACCAGGCACAGACGAGCCGCGGAACTCGTGGGCGACCGGCGACAACCCTGCCGTGAACAGCATCTACAGTCGCCTGCTCGCCGTGAACCCTGCCGTGCGGGGACACAGCAACCACCTGGGCATCGACGGCACAAACACGGACGACCTCAGCACTCAGGTCGACTCGGCGCTGGATCTGAAGCCGGTGCCTGACCTGTTCATGATCCAGGAGGTCGACAACGACATCAAGTGCGACGGGACCGACCCGGCCAACTACCAGCACTTTGCTGAGACCATGGCGGGCTATCTCGCGAAGATCAGCGCCAAGGCTCCGAAGGCCACGATCCTGCTTGTGAGCAGCCCGCCAGGAACGGTCGACAACTACGGCGAGGTCGCCTCGCATCTCCCGCGCGCGAAGGCAGCGAACACCGGCAACGGTCCGTGCGACCTGTTCAATCCCTCAGGCCGGGCCGTCCCGGCGCATTGGCGCTACCAAGATCAAGTCATCCGGGGTTATCACGCGCAACTCGAGGCCGTGTGCAAGCGATTCCCGACCTGCCGCTACGACGGCGGTGCCCTCTATCGCATGGTGATCACAGCAGAGGACCTCGCCCCTGATGGCCAACACCTGTCGATTTCCGGCCACCGCAAGCAGGCCGCGCTCGAATGGCAGGTCCTGGGCTTCTGAGCGTCGACTCGACTAGCCGGTGAGGCGGGGCCGCCACCACCGACTCAAGGCCACGAACCGTTTCGCACCGTGACGAGTCCTGCTGACCTCAGGACAGCTGCGCGATCCGCGCGGCTGCCAGGAACCCTGCCAGGACGAGCAGGGTGAGGTTCACCGCTACCTGTTTGGGCTCTCGGAGCGACGCGTGGGATAGCGCTGCACCCCCCATGAAAACGCACAGCCCGAGAGCCGCGACCGGCGTGAGCACCCTGTCGACGTCGAGCAGCCAGGGCGCGAACAGGCCTACGACTGCGGCGACCTCACTGATGGCGACGACTCTCACCACACGCATAGGGAACAGCGCGACTGCGGATTGGCCGGTCGCGAGTAGTCGCTCGCGAGACATGGTTGCCTTGGCCACTCCCGAACCCAGGAAGACGACCCCGAGCAACCCGCTCACAGCCCACAGGATGAAGGTCACGATCAGCTCCTCTCGTCGTGGTTCTGCCTATTGACGAGACGGAGAGGATCCTTGTGACAACTTCGTCGCTGTTTGTGGGTACGCCTGGCCACTGCGACGGCGTCAGGCGAGCTGCTTCCAGGTGCTGCCGCCCTTGCAGAACCACAGCCGCTTGGCGCTGTCGACGAACAGGTCTCCTGCAGTGCCACTGACAGGGTGCGTCTTCGCGGTCGATGGCAACAGCTGGATCTGTGCCTTGCTTCCGCTGAATGCGCCGCCTCGGCCGGTCTTGCTGGTGCCGTACACCCCCCGGCCGCTTTCGGCCACGCCGACGACGGCGTCGCCGGCCACGCCCGCTGGCTTGACGCCGAACACGCAGTTGCCCGGACCGTGGTTGATGCCGAGCAGGGCGTTGCCGGTGTTGGCGGTGTTCTGCATCTCACCGAAGACCGCGTTGCCAGTGCCCTGGCTCGTGCCGTAGACGGCGTTGAACGAGTTCGACGTTGATCCGGCGTTCGCGGTCAAGGCGTTGCTGGTGTTGCTGCGGGCCTGGACGCCGGGGCCGCTGACGCTGAAGCCCTCCACTCCGGGACCGCCCGCGGTGTTGAACCCGCTGATCGCGAAGAAGCTGTTGGTGGACACGATCTGCGTCGGGTCTGCCCCAGCGTCGTTGCTGGAGC
>JBAVXU010000377.1:0-4233 GCA_049698415.1 Mycobacteriales bacterium | reverse complement strand
GTCCGACCCCCCGGCAGGCCACGTCGCACCCGCGGTCCCGGCAGCACCGGCCGCGAGCGCTCTTGCCGGCGAGGAGCCGGCCAGGCACGTCAGCATCCCGTCCTGGGACGACATCGTGTTCGGAGTGCGCGGCCGCAAGATCTGAGCATCGGCGGAGTTGCACCGCACGATCTTCGTCTCATTTCCAAACGTGTGAAGTGTCTCAGACGTCTGCCCTTTCTCCGCCGAGCTTTTCCGCGCCCACGTACATAGGGTGGAAACAGGGGGAGAAATGGAGGCACTTCGTGAACTACACACACCTCGGCCGCAGCGGCCTTTCGGTGAGCCGGCTCTGCCTGGGCACGATGAACTTCGGGCCGCAGACGTCGGAAGAGGACAGTCACGCGATCATGGACCACGCCCTTGACGTGGGAATCAACTTTTTTGACACGGCCAATGTCTACGGCTGGAAGAAGGGCGAGGGAGTCACCGAGCAGATCGTCGGCCGGTGGTTCGCCAAGGGCGGCGACCGGCGTGAGCGCACGGTCATCGCCACCAAGCTCTACGGCAGCATGAGCGACTGGCCCAACGACACCTTCCTGTCGGCGCGCAACATCCGACGGGCCTGCGATGCCTCGCTCAAGCGCCTGCAGACCGACTACATCGACCTCTACCAGATGCACCACGTCGACCGGAACACGCCGTGGGAGGAGATCTGGGAGGCGATGGAGGTGCTGCGCAACCAAGGCAAGATCCTCTACGTCGGCTCGTCCAACCACGCCGGCTGGCACATCGCCAAGGCTCAGGCCAAGGCCGAGCAGCGCAACTTCTTCGGTCTGGCCAGTGAGCAGTCGCTCTACAACCTGCTGCACCGCGAGGTCGAACTCGAAGTCCTGCCGGCCTGCGAGGACTTCGGCATCGGCGTCATTCCGTGGTCACCTCTCAACGGTGGCCTGCTCGGCGGCGTGATCCGCAAGGAGAACGAAGGAAAGCGGCGACTGGAGGGGCGCGCCAAGGAGGCCCTCGAAGACCACCGCCCCGCCGTCGAGGAGTACGAACAGTTCTGCGCCGAACTCGGCCACGACCCGGCGCACGTCGGCCTGGCCTGGCTGCTCGCACAGCCTGCGGTGACCGGTCCGATCATCGGCCCGCGCACGATCGAGCAGCTCGACAGCTCGTTGCCGGCGCTGGACATCACCCTCGACGACAAGGCGCTGGGCAGGCTCGACCAGATCTTCCCGGGTCCCGGTGGACCGGCTCCGGAGGCCTACGCCTGGTGACCTGATCGCGGTGGGTCTGCTGCTGCGAGAGCTAGTTCGTCGAATGGGCGAGCCGCTCGCGCAGCAGCGCCGCCGCCGCGAGATCACCGCCGAGGTCAACGGCGTCGTCCCCGACGCGGCCCCACAACCACAGCAGCACATCCGATGGCGCACCGCTCACTTGGGCGTCCACCGACTCCCCGTCCGGCTTGCCGACCGTTACCCAACCGGGCTTGATGGTCACCAGCCAGCGCTGGGCACCGGCCTTGACCTCGATCCGCTCCCCGGTGCCCTCGGTCGTGACCGCTTCGTCGGACCAGTCGCCGTCGAGCATCCGGGTGAGCACCTCGTCGACACCGTCGACCGCAAGCTCGGGGTCGACCGGCGTCTGCGCGCCGAAGGCGCTCTCCACATCGACCCTGTGCACCGCCGTCTCCTGGGCCATCCGGCGCACCCAGAAGCCGACCGTCTGGTCCTCGGGAAACCACGTGGCCGCTGGAGTGCTCGGTGGTATCGACGTCAGCACGTCGAGCAGCCGGCCGTGCGCGTCGGTGTACCACTCGATCGGGTCGCGATCCGCAGGCCACTGCGGTGGCCAAGGATCGGGTTTGACCCGTAGCTCGATGCAGGCCAGCTTGTGTTCGTAGACCTCAGCGGTGTGCCCCAACACGTCTCGCACCGTCCAGCCAGGGCAGGGCGGCACGTCTGCATCGAGGTCCGCGACCGCCGTTGCGGCCAGTCGTTCGCCGTCGGTGCGCAGCAGCGCAAGAAAACGGTCGAATTCCATTGCCGCAGCCTGCCACAGGCGGCGGTCAGGCCGAGCGTGCCTCGTCGTAGGCGTTGTCTGCCGCCAACTCCTCGCGGGCCGACGGGACGGCGCCGAATCGGACCCGGCGCGGCCGCCCCACCAGCGCGAGGGTGGCCACCGCCGTGGCAACGATGCAGATCAGGCCGCCGCCGAGCAGCCCCCAGCGCGGGCCCGCTGCGTGCGCGAGCCAGCCGATCATCGGGGCGCCGAATGCCGTGCCGCCCATCAGCACGGTCATGTACAACGCCATGACCCGGCCGCGCATCCGCGAGCCGGCCGCCATCTGGACCGTGGAGTTCGCCGTGGTCATCAGGGTGATCAGCACCAGCCCCGTCGGCACGAGCAGGATCATGAAGGTGGTGTAGGACGGCATCAGCCCGCAGACCACTTCGAGCAGGCCGAAGGCGACAGCGGCACCGACCAGCAGGCGCCGGCTTGGTCGGGTACGGCTGGCGCTGGCGAGTGCGCCGGCCAGCGAACCGACAGCGAGGGCGGTGCCGAGCAGACCGTACGATCCGGCGCCCCGGCCGAAGACCGACTTGGCCATCAGCGCCATCGTCATCTGGAAGTTCATCCCGAACGTTCCGACGAAACCGACGATCACCATCGGCAGGAGCAACTCCCGCCGCGCGCGCACGTAGCGCAGGCCTTCCATCAACTGCCCGCGGCCACGGGTGACCCGGTCGGAGGGACGCAGCTCGGACTCGCGCATGGCGTAGAGACCGGCCAGCACCGCGAGGTAGGACGCGCCATTGACGAGGAAAACCGGCCCGGTGCCGATGAGGTTGATCATCAGCCCGGCGATGGCGGGACCGACCACGCGAGCGGCGTGGAACGTCGCGCTGTTGAGCCCCACCGCGTTGGGGAGGTCGTCGCTGCCGACCATCTCGATGACGAAGGACTGGCGGGCCGGATTGTCCACCGCGGTGAACAGGCCCAGGACGGCGGCGAGAGCGAACACGTGCCAGACGGATGCCATGTGGGTGATCGCCAGGACGCCGAGCAGGATCGCCTGCAGGCCCATCCCGGTCTGAGTGATCAGCAGGAGGCGCCGCTTGGGATAGCGGTCGGCGAGCAGGCCGCCCCACAGGCCGAACACCAGCATGGGCAGGAACTGCAGCCCGGTGGTGATTCCCAGTGCCACCGCGCTGTTGTTGGACAGCTGCAGGACCAGCCAGTCCTGGGCGACGCGCTGCATCCAAGTGCCGGTATTGGACACGATCTGGCCACTGGCGAAGAGCCGGTAGTTGCGGACGCGCAGGGAGCGGAAGGTTGGGCTCACAGTTGTCCGAGCCGCTCAAGCACCGGAGCAGCGGCCCGCAGAACGGCCCGGTCCTCGACGCTCAGAGCCTCGAGTTGTGTCGACAGCCAGGCCTCCCGGCGGCGACGGTCCTCACGCAGCAGAGCCCGGCCCGCGGCGGTCGGCGCGACGATGTGTTGACGTCCGTCGGTGGGGTGGGGGGTACGCGTCGCCAACTCGCGGCTCTCGAGAACCGCGATCACCCGGGTCACCGACGGCGGCTGGACCTTTTCGTGCTCGGCAAGCTCCCCCGGGGTCATCGCGCCGTGCCGGTCGAGCGTGGCCAGGGCCGCGAGCTGGGTCAGCGACAGACCCGAATCCAGCCGATGCGCGCGCAGCCGGCGAGCGAGGCGCATGACCGACATCCGCAGGGCACTTGCCAACTCGGTGTCGGAGCGCGTCGCTGAAGTCATATCGTTAGCATAACTCATTAGCTTTGTTAACGAAACCCCGGTCGCCTACCGATCGCCCCTTGGTGTCGCGGACTAGCGTGGAACCATGCGCGCGCGCCGCCCGGATCCGGCACCCCTCGAGGTCGACGCGGTCAAGGTGGTCATCGCCGCCACCGCGCTCTGGGCCATCGCCCTGCTTGCGAGCCTGGTCTTCCTGTCCACCCTGCGGCGCGACGGCCACCTGTGGTGGGTGGCCACCGCCGTGGTCGGTCTGTTGCTCGGCTTCCTCGGCATCTGGGTGACTCGACGTCGCCAAAGCAGGGCGGCCGACACCCACGATGTGCCTCCACCGCTGGCCTGAGCAGCTAGCGCCTCAGCCCGTACTGTCCTCGGCGCGAAGTTGCCGCAGCGCGTCCGCGTCGCCTCCAGCCGTCAGCGCCTCGACGGCCGACGCCCGCATGTCCCACCTGCCCAGCCGCCAGGCCAGCGCACGGC
>JBAVXU010000376.1:0-32468 GCA_049698415.1 Mycobacteriales bacterium | reverse complement strand
GTCGGCGATGGCCTCGGCGAGCAGGGCGAGCGCGCCGACCGGGGTCTTCAGCTCGTGGCTGACGTTGGCGACGAAGTCACGTCGTACGGCCTCGACCCGGCGGGATTCGGAGATGTCTTGAACGAAGAGCGCCACGTGCCCGGTGACCCCCAGCGGGCTGGCCTGGGCGCGGACCGCGATGGCATCGGGCACGTCGTGGCGAAGCTCGAGCTCGCAGGCGGCGGGCCGGCCGTCCTGGCGGGCCGTACGACCCAGCCTGAGCAGGTCGGGCAGCACCCGCTCCTCGTCGGCGATCCGCAGCCGGCGCGCCGCGTCGTTGAGGATGACCACCTCGTTGTCCGAGTCGAGAACCACCACCCCCAGGTGCATGGCCTCGATGCTGCGGCGGGCCAGTCCCAGGCCGGCTTCCCGCTGGTCGGGAACGGTGACCGGGTCGACGGGCACCACGGCGGCATTCCGCTGCCGGGCCCACAGGAAGCCGGCGGCGGCGCCGACCAGCAGTCCCGCGAGCAGCGCTAGAGCGACTCCCACGCCATGAACTGTAGATCGTCGCCGGGGGCGACCCCGCAGCTCAAGCGTGCCGGCAGCCGAGTTGTTCACCCCTGCGATGCGCGCCGTTCATCACCGAACCTGACACGGGCGGTCGAGTACGCCTACCGTGCACCTATGCGCGACACCTTCCACGACGAGTTGGACCAGATCGGCTCCTCGCTCGTCGAGATGACCGAGTTGGTCGGTTCGGCCATCAGGCGGGCCACCTCCGCGCTGCTCGACGCCGATCTGAGCCTTGCCGAGGCGGTCATCGGCGCCGACGCCGAGATCGATCGGCTCCATCACCAGACTGAGAGGCGGGCCTTCGACCTGCTGGCCCGCCAGCAGCCAGTGGCCCAGGACCTGCGGGTCATCGTCGCCGGCCTGCGGATGGTGGCCGACCTGGAGCGGATGGGTGACCTGGCACACCACGTCGCCAAGATCGCCCGGATGAGGTACCCCGCGCATGCCGTCCCGCCCGAGTTGCGCTCGACCGTCCTTGAGATGGGCCAGACGGCCGAGCGGATCGTGGCCAAGGCCGGCAGCGTCATCGCCGACCAGGACGTCGCCACGGCCGTCGAGCTCGAGGCCGACGACGACGCGATGGACGACCTGCACCGCAAGCTGTTCATGATCGTGCTCAGCGACTCGTGGGAACACGGCATGGAGCCCGCCATCGACGTGACCCTGCTGAGCCGCTACTACGAACGCTTCGCCGACCATGCGGTTTCGGTGGCTCGTCGGCTGGTCTATCTCGTCACCGGCGAGGATCCGGCCGAGGCCGATCCCGAGCTGACACCGGCACTCGGCGACAGCTAGCCCGTCCGGCGTTGCCGGGTCAGCGGCCCTGGTTCTTGACCTTCTCGACCGCCTCGGCGGCAGCCTGCGGGTCGAGGTACGTCCCGCCCGGGTTGACCGGCCGCAGATCGTCATCGAGGTCGTAGCGCAGTGGGATGCCGGTGGGGATGTTCAGCCCGGCGATGTCGTCGTCGCCGATGCCGTCGAGATGCTTGACGAGGGCGCGCAGCGAGTTGCCGTGCGCAGCCACGAGAACGTCCTGGCCGCCCCGCAGATCCGGCACGATCGCGTCGTACCAGTAGGGCAGCATGCGTAGCAGTACGTCACGCAGGCACTCACTGGCCGGCAGCAGGTCCGGAGCCAGGTCGGCATAACGCCGGTCGTTGCTCGGGTGCTGCGGGTCGTCGGCGGCCAGCGGCGGCGGCGGCACATCGAAGGACCGGCGCCACAACATGAACTGCTCCTCGCCGTACTCCTCCAGCGTCTGCTTCTTGTCCTTGCCCTGCAGTGCGCCGTAGTGCCGCTCGTTGAGCCGCCACGAGCGGCGGACCGGCAGCCAGAGCAGGTCGGCGACATCGAGGGCGATCTCGGCGGTACGTATCGCCCGGCGCTGCACCGACGTGTGCACGACGTCCGGGAGCAGGCCGGCCTCGCGGATCAGCTCACCTCCGCGGCGCGCCTCGGCCTCCCCCTTGCCAGTGAGCCCGACATCGACCCAGCCGGTGAACAGGTTCTTGGCGTTCCACTCGCTCTCGCCGTGGCGAAGCAACACCAGCGTCCCAGTCATGGCCGCCATCCTGCCGCACCCGCCGCCGCGGCCCTCATCTGACGGGCAGCGGGGCACCTTCGGAGGAGCGCCGCGGCGCCGGTGCCACCCGCAGCAGCACCGCCGCGAGAACCGTGGCGAGCGCCGCGCAGAGGGCCGCTCCGACGAAGATCGCCCGCAACTCGCTGAGCAGCGCCAGTTTGATCGCGTGGGTGTACGCCGGGCAGTGCGCGGGGTCACGCGGGCACAGCGTGAGCGGGCTGCCGATGCGATCCTGCTCGCCGTAGAAGATGCGCAGCCCGACCGCGGTGAGCGCCGCCAGACCGACCAGCATGCCGAGGGTCCGCGCCACGACCACCAGCGCTGAGGCGATCCCGTGCACGCTCGTCCGGGTGGCCGCGAGCACAGCCGCATTGACCGGCGCGATCGCCAGGCCGAAGCCCAGCCCGGTGACCACGAGAACCACGGTGCTCTGCGGCCCGTCGAGGGCGGTGCCGGTCCAGCGCGACATCGCCGCGAACCCGATAGTCGCCAGCGCCATGCCGATGGACGCCACCAGTCTGGGAGGCATCCGGTGGGTCAGCCAGCCGCCGGCCAAGGCCCCGATCGGCAGCGCGACCAGGAACTCGACGAGTACGAGGGCGGCACCGAGTTGTGAGTGCGGGTAGCGCGTGGCACGGGCGAAGATCGGCACGTCGACCAGTGCCGCGACCAAAGCAGCGCCGACGAACAGGTTGACGACCATCGCCCCCCAGGCCGGCCTCGGCCGGATCGCCGCGCCCGGGACGAGAGGATGCGCGATGCGGCGCTGGTGCCAGACCAACAAGCCCGCGCACACCGCCGTCACCGCAAGCAGTACCGCCGCGTTGTCACCGACCACCTGACGACGAGGATCGGCGCCGGCGAAGGCGAGGATCACGCCGCCCAGGGCCAGCGCCAGCAACACGGCGCCAACGAGGTCGACCTCGCGAAACAGCCGCTGGATTCCGGTGAGGCTGGTGAGGATGGCGACCGCCCCGGCCAGCAGGACGATGCTCATCACGGCCAGCGGCGAGAACCAGTCCGTCCCCCCGGCCAGCGGCAGGTAGACACCGCCGTACCGCACGCTGTCGACCAGCCCGGCCGGCCTGGTGAGCAGGAGTACGACCCCGCCGGCTCCGGCAACGCCGACCAGGCCCCCCGCGAGGTTCCGCGAGCCGATGCCGCTGCTCCGGACGGTGCCCGGCCGACCGGCCACGGCCACCAGCGCACCGGTCAGCACCACGGCACCGGCGAGATTGGCCCAGAAGATCGCCCGCCAACTCGTGACCGCCAGGATCGCGCCGCCGTACAGCGGGCCGACGACGGCGCCGACCTCCTGCGCCGCCCCCACCGCCCCCAGAGGGATTCCGCGGCGCTGCGGTGGCCAGCGGTCGGCGACGAGCGCCAGCGTTGCCGGTACGAGGCCGCCCGCGCCGACTCCCTGCAGCGCCCGACCGGCCACAACAATCCCGAGGCCGTCCGCGCCGGCAGTCAGCAGCGATCCGAACGCGAACACCGCCAGGCAGCCGACCAGTGCCGGCACCCGGCCATAGATGTCTGCCAGCCGGCCGATCAGCGGCAGCGCGGCGACGTAGCCCAGCAGGAAACCGGTGATGATCGGGGTAGCCCGCTGCAACTCGTCGAGACCGACGCCGACGCCGGACATGATGTCGGGGAGCGCGAGCACGACGACGTACGCATCTGCCGCGCTCAGCAGGACGGCGAGTGCGGCAACGACGACCTGGCTGCGCCGCGCGGCTGGCTGTGGCAGGTCAGCCCACCTTCGGCGGGCTGATGTCGACCTTGTCGCCGTACCGGTCGAGCACGATCGTCAGTGTGCTGTCGACACCCTTCTTGAAGAACGGGCCGGTCAGGACGGCCTGCCGCAGCTCGTTGCTTCCCTCGACGATGCTGAACCTCGCCCGCACCGGTGTTGCCGGGTCGGCGCTGACCAGAAGATCCTTGATGACGATGCCGGGGATCGTCGCGTCCACCTGCTGCACGACGTCACCGTTGACCCTGGATTTGCTGCCCAGCTTGGGGTTCTCGGCCTTGATGAGCAGCGTGCTCACGCCGCCGTCCTTCCTCATGTACTTGCCGGGGTCGCCGACCCCGAACTGTGCCGGATCGACCGTGCTGTAGCCGGGGGTGATCGGCAGCTGGGCGTAGAACTTGCCGCCGACCGAGATCACCTTGACGTTGGCCGTCGTGCCGGCGAAGGCCACCTTGAGGTCGCCCTTGAACTTGTCCGGCCTGGCGGCACTGCCCTCGCCACCGCGGAGTACGGCGCCGTCGGGGACGTTGGAGCTGGTGAGACTGAAGTGCAGGCTGTCGGTGGAATCGATGGTCTGCTTGGCCGCCGCCAGCAGTGCCACCGGCCCGTCCGGTCGACCCGAGCGGTTGTTCTTCGTACTGCTGCACGAGGCGAGCCCCAAGGCAACGACACAGAGGGCACAGACGACGAGCACTCGGGAGCGGACCGGTGGCGAAAACGTCATCAGGCTCCTCACTATCCGATTCACGCTGTGTGGCCAACGTTAGGCCCCGGCGTCCGGTGCCACAGTCCTTGAGCGGATAGTACGTGCGTGGACGGCACAGCGACCGCGGTCAGCCGCAGCCCGGAGTACACCTTCAGCAAGCCGGCGCATGAGAGCATCCGGCTGCTTACGGGCCTGGGTGTCGACGGCGACGCCCACCTCGGCGTGACGGTCAAGCACCGCTCGCGGATGGCGCGCGATCCCACGAAGGTCAATCTGCGCCAAGTGCACCTGATCCACTCCGAGTTGCACGACGAGCTCCGCGCAGCCGGATTCGACGTCGCAGCCGGCCAGATGGGCGAGAACATCACCACCCGCGGCGTCGACCTGCTCGGGCTGCCCACCGGCACCTGTCTGCACATCGGAGACACCGCGGTCGTCGAGGTGACCGGGCTGCGCAACCCGTGCACGCAGTTGGACGACTTCCGTCCGGGTCTGATGTCGGCGGTGCTGGACCGCGACGCTGACGGCAACGTGATCCGGAAGTCCGGCGTCATGGGCGTCGTCGTGACCGGCGGCGTCGTACGCCCTGGCGACCCGATCCGCGCCGTCCTACCGCCCGAGCCCCACGAGCCACTGCACCCAGTCTGACCCGCGCCCCGGGCCACCATCACATCAACACCGCCACCACCGCGTCCCCCAAACGATCATGGTGCGCGACGCGCGACTAAATCGGCGTGTCCGCACCATGATCACTTCGGGCTTGGGGTTGAACGGGGGGGACGCGCACCGCGATCTCGCCCCCGAGCCGTGCGCCCGCCGAGAGTTCGAGATTATCGCCACTCCAGAAGCGGCCAGGATCGTAGGCCTCCGGACGCGCGCCATCGAGCAGCCCCATGGCGTCGTACGTGGTGGCGACGACCTCGGCGCAGTAAGCAGTTTCGAGCTCTGCGCCAGCGCGCCCGCGCAGAGCCGACGGCAGACGGCCGCGTACCCACCGTCCGGCCAACCGGGCAGTCGAGGGAAACGGCGTCCCGTCCAGGCGCGCGATCGTGCGCAACACCGCATCCTCCATCTCGCGGCTGACGGTGCCGTCGAGTTGCCGCAACCACGCCCGCTGGCCGTACCTGTGTGCCCATACCAGGACCGAGTCGCGCAGGTCGTGCAGTTGAACGCCACGCTGGTGGGTGCCCGACCAGACATCGGGCAGCGACCTGCCCAGCTCTGCGTGCCACATCAGTGCGGGCATGTCGTCGATGACGACCGACATGCCGACGTGGTTGACCGGACTGTTGGTCGTCACCTGGATCGCTCGGTCGGCGACCTTGCGCCCGCGGAACAGCCAGACATCGCCGGTACGGGTCAGATCGAGGGCGTCATCGAGGCTGATGCTCTGTTCCGGCACAGCCGTAGCCTAGGCAGATGCGTGTGTGGAAAGTGCTCGGCCTGGCGGGGCTCGTCGGCGTGGCGGCCACCGGTGTGGTGGTTGCCCGCTCACAGCGGCAGCGCGCGGCGTACACCCCTGAGCAGATCAGGGCGCGGCTACGGGCGCGGGCCGACGCCACGGGCGACGAGCCGAGCGACTAGTTCGCCGGGTCGGCGAAGCGGGCGAAAGCCTGCAGGTTGGCCAGCGATTCGCCGCGCTTGACCCGCCAGGCCCACTCCTTGCGGATCGACGTGGCGAAGCCGATCTCGAGCATCGCGTCGAAGTTGTCGTCGGCATAGGTGAGCACGCTGCCCAGCAGTCGATCGATTTCGTCGGCGGTCACCGCCTGAAGGGGGACTCTGCCCACCAGATAGACGTCGCCGACCGCGTCCACGCTGAACGCCACGGCATACATCCTGGCGTTGCGCTGGAGCATGAAGTCGTAGAGCTGTTCGCGGCTCTCGTCCGGCCGGCGCATCACGAACGCCTCGACGAGCAGCGAATGCGCCCCGACGACCAGCCAGCACATGGTCGCCAGCTTGTGCGTGCCGGGCAGCTTGACGAGGTAGGAACCCTCGCCGGTGCGGTTGTACTCCAGCTCCCGCTCGTCCAGGGAGGTACGGATGACTGCGTCGAGCTCGCTGCGGACTCGGTCGGTCACCGCATCATTGGGCCACGGCGATGTCGCCGCTGTAAACCGGCTGTGCGGAAAGGACTTCGGAGTACGTCGCGAGCAGCCGGTCGGCCGTGCGCTGCCACGAGAAGTCGCTCGCGTGCGCGACCGCCCCGGCGGACAGGTGCCTGCGCAGCTCGGGGTTGCCCAGGATGCGCCGGATCGACCGCGCGTAGTCGGCGGGCACGTGGCCGCTGACGAGCAGGCCGCTGCTCCCGTGCCGCACCGTGGTCTGCAGTCCACCGACGGCGGCGGCCACCACCGGCGTCCCGCAGGCCTGCGCTTCCAGCGCCACCAGGCCGAAGGACTCGTTGTAGGACGGCACCACGACGACGTCGGAGGCGCGGTAGAGGTCGGTCAGCCCGTCGGAGTCGACCGGGGGCATGAGGCGCAGCAGATCGGACAGACCCAGTTGTGCGGCCAGCTTGCTCAGCGACTCCGGGTGGTGCAGGCCGTTGCCGCTCGGGCCGCCGCAGATGAGTACGACGAGCCGCTCTCGCAGGCTGGGGTCGGATTCGAGCAGTTCGGCGGCCGCCCGGAGCAGCACGTCGGGTGCCTTGAGCGGTTGGATACGCCCGACGAAGCTCAGGACCACCGCATCTGGCCGGATGCCCATCCGCGCTCGGGCCGGCCCGGCCGGGGCGGGGCTGAACTGGTCGAGGTCGACACCCGGTGCGACGGTGACCACCCGTGCGGGATCGGCGTCATAGAGGTCGAGCAACGCCTCGGCCTCTTGAACGGTGTTCGCGACCATGCGGTCGGCCTCGGCTGCCACCTGCTCCTCGCCGATCAGCCTCGCCCACGGCTCAGGCGTGTCACCTTCGGCCAGCATGGCGTTCTTGACCTTGCCGAGCGTGTGCGCGGTGTGTACGAGTGGGACGCCCCAGCGGTCCTTGGCCAGCCAGCCGACCTGCCCGGAGAGCCAGTAGTGCGACGAGATCAGGTCGTACCATCCCGGTTCGTGCATCGCCTCGGCGCGCAGGACGGCGCTGGTGAAGGCGCACAACTGTGCCGGCAACTCGTCCTTGGCCAGGCCTTCGTACGGGCCCGCCGTCACATGCCGGACGGTCACGCCCGGCGCCAACTCGACGGTGGGCGGGAGATCGCTAGAGGTCGCCCTGGTGAAGATCTCGACCTCGACGTCCATCTCCGCGAGCCGCTTGGAGACCTCGACGACGTAGACGTTCATCCCGCCGGCGTCTCCGGTGCCGGGTTGATCGAGCGGGGAGGTGTGCACCGAGAGAGTCGCGATGCGGCGCGGGACGCGGGCGATGTGCAGGTCATGTCGTCCGAACAGGGACGTGCGCGTCACCGCCACCAGCAGACCTCCTGATCGGGTACCTCTCCTGCGCAACGCTCGAGGAGCGCGCCATCTTCCCCTACTGGGGCGAAACCCCTCGGAATGGCACACTCGGTGGCGTTTCGTCCACGTTCAGAGTTCAACTAAACCCGGAGGGCTACCTTCCCAGCAACCCCACCGGGCAACCAATGTGCGACCGAGGTCACTGAGGGGACCCTTCCGGGCCGGCCTCAGAAAAGAAATCGACGGCGGTGTCGAATGTTGGCGACCCCGTTCGATGCGTCGGTAGAGCCGGTACGGACCCGGCCCACACCGATACTCACGAGGGAGAAAAGCCATGAGGTTCCTGATGCTGGTGAAGCTGGACGAGACCGTGCCGGCGGGAGCACCGCCGCCGTCGCTGTTCGCTGCGATCGAGGAGCTCGGCAAGGAGGCGACCAAGAACGGCACGCTCGTCGACCAGGGCGGGCTGATGCCGATTGCCAAGGGCAGCGAACTGCGCCTTTCCGGCGGCAAGATCAGCGTGACCGACGGTCCCTTCACCGAGGCAAAAGAGGTGATCGGCGGCTACTCGATGTTCGAGCTGCGGTCGAAGGAGGAGGCGGTCGAGGAGGCTCGCCGGTTCCTGCAGGCCCACGTCGATCACTGGCCCGCGGCGCAGGTCACCGTCGAGGTACGCCAGCTGATGGGTCCCGACGACCTCCCGTCCGAGTAGTCCCGCCGCGTGACAGCGCAGGGGGCGGTCGAGACCGTCTGGCGGCGGGAGTCCGCCCGGCTCATCGCCGCCCTGGTACGTATGACGCGCGACGTCGGTCTGGCCGAGGACCTCGCGCAGGATGCGCTCGTCGCAGCACTCCAGCAGTGGCCTGAGTCAGGCGTCCCGAGCAATCCGGGCGCCTGGCTCATGGCCATCTCCAAACGACGCGCCGTGGACCACTTCCGCCGTGCCGAACGACTCGACCGCAAGCACACCGAACTCGGCCACGACCTTCACTCGCGGGGGGATGCGTTCATGCCGGACTTCGACGCCGGCCTCGACGAGCACATCGAGGACGACCTGCTGCGGCTGATCTTCCTCTGCTGCCACCCGGTGCTCGCCCAGCAGGCGCAGGTCGCGCTCACACTTCGGCTGCTCGGCGGACTGACGACGGCCGAGATCGCGCGTGCCTTCCTCACCTCGGAGGCGACGGTCGCACAGCGGATCGTCCGGGCCAAGCGCACGCTGGCCGAGGCCCGGATCAGTTTCGACGTCCCCGACCCGGCCGAGCGGGCCGAGCGCCTCGCGTCCGTGCTCGAAGTGGTCTACCTCGTGTTCAACGAGGGCTACTCGGCAACCACGGGGGCCGACTGGATGCGCACCGACCTGTGTCACGAGGCGCTCCGGCTGGGCCGGATCCTGGCCGGGCTGGCACCAACAGAGCCCGAGGTGCACGGCCTCGTCGCGTTGATGGAGATCCAGTCCTCACGCGCCGCCGCCAGGACCGGTCCGACCGGCGAGCCGATCCTGCTGCTTGAGCAGAACCGCGCGCGCTGGGACCAGTTGCTCATCCGGCGCGGCTTGCGGTCGTACGACCTCGCCCGGTCGCTGGGTGGGTCACCGGGGTTCTACGTCCTCCAAGCCGCCATCGCGGCCTGCCATGCCCGCGCCCTCGAACCGCAGGACACCGACTGGGCCCAGATCGCCGAGCACTATGCCGCGCTGGCCGAGATCGCCCCGTCACCGGTCGTCGAACTCAACCGGGCAGTCGCGGTGGGAATGGCTCACGGCCCGGCCGCCGGCCTGACCGTGGTCGACGCACTCGTCGACCTGCCCTCGATGAAGGGCTACCACCTGCTGCCGAGCGTGCGTGGAGACCTGTTGGCCAAGCTGGGACGTACGACCGAGGCGCACGCGGAGTTCGAACGTGCCGCCGCGATGGCCGGCAACGCCCGCGAACGCGCCATGTTGCTCGCTCGTGCCGCCGCGACGTCGGGAGATTCCGGGTCGAGGTGACGCGAGGTCATCAGGCAAGATGGCGCGCATGGTTTCCGACTGGCAGGGACGGATCGCAGTTGTCACCGGCGCGAGCAGCGGCATCGGCGAGGCGACCGCCCGGCGGCTGGCCGCCGACGGCTTCCACGTCGTTGCGGCGGCGCGGCGGCGCGATCGTCTTGACGCGCTGGCCAAGGAGATCGACTGCACCGCCGTCACCCTCGACGTGACCGACCCCGAATCGGTTGCGGCGCTTGCCGAAGCCGTACCCACGTGTGCGGTTCTGATCAACAACGCCGGTGGCGCGCGTGGCATGGCACCCGTCGCCGAGGCCGACGAGGACCACTGGCGCTGGATGTACGACGTCAACGTGATGGGCACGATGCGGGTGACCAAGTCGCTGCTGCCTGCCCTGCTGGCCAGCGGTGCGGGTCACGTCGTGAGTGTCAATTCGGTCTCGGGCCACGAGGTCTACGACGGCGGCGCCGGCTACACCGCGGCCAAGCACGCACAGAACGCCCTGCTGGAGACGCTGCGGCTGGAGTTGCTGGGGCAGCCGGTGCGAGTCACCGAGGTATGCCCGGGCCTGGTCGAGACGGAGTTCGCCCTGGTCCGATTCGACGGCGATGCCGAGAGGGCCAAGTCGGTCTACGCCGGGATGCGCCCGCTCACCGGTGACGACGTGGCCGACTGCATCGCCTGGGTGGTCACCCGGCCGGCGCACGTCAACATCGACCGGATCGACGTCAAGCCGCTGGATCAGGCGACCGCCACGCGGGTCGCCCGCAACACCTAGAGCGGTCCCGCCAGGATCACCGGCTCGACCGCGAGTTCGACCCCGAACGCCCCCCGCACCCCGTCACGGATCTCCCTTGCCAGCGCGAGCAACTGGGCCGCGGTCGCGCCGCCCCGGTTGGTCAAGGCCAAGGTGTGCTTGGTCGAGATGGCCACCGGGCCGGTGCCGTAGCCCTTGGCGAATCCGGCGTGCTCGATGAGCCACGCGGCCGACGTCTTGACCCGGCCGTCCGGTGCCGGCCAGTGCGGCGGACTCGCGCCGGCCCGCTGCGACAGCGCGTCGAAGTCGGCCGATGACAGCACCGGATTGGTGAAGAACGAACCCACGCTGACGGTGTCGGCATCCCCCGCCTCGATCACCATGCCTTTGCGCCGGCGCAGACCCAGCACGGCATCGCGCGCCTCGGCGAGCGGCACCCGGCCACCGATCTCGGTGTCGAGCGTGGCGGCCAGTTCGGCGTACCGAACGGGACGGCTCAGCCCCTCGGGGGTGAGGGCGAAGGTCACATCGAGAACGACGTACCGGTCGGTCCCCTTGAGCATGCTGTGCCGGTAGGTGAACCTGCAGTCAGCAGCGGTCAGCGTCACGAGGCGGCGCTCGGCCCGGTCATAGGCACCGACGGTCACGATCGTTTCGGCCACCTCCTGGCCGTACGCCCCGACGTTCTGCAGCGGCGTCGCGCCGGTCGATCCCGGGACTCCGGACAGGCACTCGAGGCCTGACAAGCCCTCGCTGACCGTTCGCGCCACGAGACTGTCCCAGGTAGCACCGGCTTGAGCGACCACCTGCACCGCACCGCTGCCGTCCCGCATGATCGACACCTGATCGGTGCGCACCAGCACGACCGTGCCCGCGAACCCCTCGTCGGCGACCACGACGTTGCTCCCGCCACCCAGGACCAGCACGGGTTCGCCCTCGGAGTCGGCAGCCGCGACGGCATCGACGAGGTCGCGCGGTGTGGTGACGGTCACCAACCGGCGGGCCGGGCCGCCGAGATGCAGCGTGGTGAGCCCGGAGAGGGGTACGTGTTCTTCCAGCAGCACGCTCGCCAATCTAGGCTCCCGCCCTATGGAGAGGACGCAGGACATGTCGAAGGACGGCTGGTTGACGGCCTTGCGCCAGGAAGGCACGGCCTTCCGTGCCGCCCTCACCGAAGCCGAGCCATCGGCACCCGTACCCAGCTGTCCGGAATGGACGGTGCGCAACCTGGTCAGTCACGTCGGCCGGATCTACATCTACGTTCGGTCTGCTCTCGAGTTGGCCGGCGAGCGTCCCGAGCGACCGGGCCGACCCGACGACGACGACCTGCTCCCCTGGTTCGATGAGGCGTTCGCCGCGCTGCTCACACGCGCGGAGTCCCTCGGCGCCGACGCGCCGGCGTGGAACTGGTCGGGGCAGCCGGATGTCGCGGTGTTCTGGTCGAGGCGGATGGCGCACGAGACGTCGGTGCACCGCTGGGACGCGCAGATGGTCTCGGGCATGGCCCAGCCGATCGAGTCCGATCTTGCCGCCGACGGGGTGAGCGAGGTGCTCGACACCTTCCTGCCCATGGGTCGCGCCGCCCATCCCAACGGCGCCACCGGCTTGGTACGCCTCACCGCCACCGACGCCAACCGGACCTGGCTGGTCCGGTTGCGCGACGACGGGGTGTCGCTGCTCGACGAGAGCGCGGTGCTCGACGGTGACGCGGAAGCATCGACCGGGGTGGCCGGCACGGCCGGCGACCTGGTGCTCGCCCTGTGGGGCCGGCTCAACCTGTCCGCCCTGGCGGTCGAGGGCGACCCGGCCCGCTTCGAGGCACTGCAGGTCAGCTGACGGGCCGGCCTCACCCTTCGGACAGCGCGGCCTCGAACGCCGCAAGGGCCGGCTCGGTGAACAGCACGAACCGCACCACCTCCACGCTGCCCGGCATGGCGGCCCGGACCGCGCCGATCGCCTGTCGGGCGGCATCGTCGATCGGCCATCCGTACACCCCGGCCGAGACGGCGGGGAAGGCGACGCTGCGCGCTGCGAGGTCCGTGGCCACCCGCAGCGATTCGAGATAACACGACCGGAGCAGCCCGGCGCGGTCCTCAAGGGTGCTGAACACCGGTCCGACGGTGTGTACCACCCACCTGGCCGGCAGGTTGCCTGCGGTGGTGGCCACTGCCTGCCCGGTCGGCAGGCCGTCGACGTAGTCCGTCTCGCGCAGCCGACGGCACTGCGCCAGGATCGCCGGGCCGCCGCGACGGTGGATCGCGCCGTCGACGCCGCCGCCGCCGAGCAACGAGGAGTTGGCGGCGTTGACGACAACATCGACGACCTGCTCGGTGATATCGCCGCGTACCACCGTGAGCTCCACCCGGCTAGCCTGCTCCGATGGCACACAATGAGCGAGTCTTGGAGGAGTACCGCCGTGAGCTCGACCTCGCCGAATACACGCAGATCCGGGAGTTGTACAAAGCCCACTCGATCGCCGAGGACGGCCGCGACCTGCCCGGCCTGATCGGCACCCTGACCCCCGACTGCGTCTACGAGATCCCGCAGACCGGGCACTCGTGGCCCGGACACGAGGGCGCCGCGCGCTTCTACGGCGAACTGCTCACGGCATTTCCCGACATCGTCTTCGACCTGCGCAACATCGTGATCGGCCCGCAGGGCGTCTGGGAGGAAGCCGACGTCACGGGTACGTGGAAGGCCCCCTGGCTGGGCCGCCCGTCGACCGGCGAGCGGGTGGAGTTCGGCGTGCAGATCTTCTTCCCGTGGGACCCGGCCGCAGGGCTGTTCCGCGGCGAACGGATCTTCCAGTCGCAGGGATCACCGGTCACCCAGGCCTAGCGCCCGACAGCAGGCGGCGCCCACCCAGCGGTGAGCGCTTCAGTTCGACCACCCGGCAGCCGATACAGGCAGGTATATGCCGCCGGGAGGGCGCGCGCGTGTCGTAGCCCCCCACGATGATTGGGGAAGCGCTATGCGCCGTACCACCGCACTCGGCTTGATGGTGGGGATGCTCGCCGTCTTCATGCCGGCTTCTGTGCTCGCACCATCGGCGCAAGCAGCACCCGCACCGGCGGCCCCGGCAGCGGCACCGCCAGCGGCGGCGACCCTGGCAGCGAACCTGCCCGCAGGCCGTGCCAACTACATCGTGACGATGATGGGCGGCGTCAACGGCGCGATGTACTCCAAGCTGTCGAAGTACCTGTTCTCCGCCGACGGGACCGTCACCCAGTACTACTACTACTGGCGGCAGGACATGATCTCCGGCTACAGCAATGCCGCGAAGTGGAAGGTCTACACCGGCTACGTGACGAGCGGCTGCAGGTACGGCTGCACGGTGCGTACGCCACTCGGCTTCCAGCCCGGCACCTCGCCCAATGCCGTCACGGGCACGTGGAAGATCGACGCCTATGGCCACCTCTACGTGCAGTGGAGTTCGACGGCCCACGAGACCTATCGGATGGACTCCAGCCAGGCCGGATTCACCGCGATCACCATCATGCGGAACTACAGCACCGGCGCCATCCAGAAGGGCTGGGGGGTCGGGTCGAACGCCAACCCGAACACCGGTGTGTCGATGGGCTCGGTCTTCGCCTCGAACCAGATCATGGGCCCGATGGCCGTCAACTACTACGGCGTCCCGACCAGCTACTACGCCAACCAGTCCTTCTACTACGGCAACTACAGCAGGTGCACCAACGGCACCTGCCTGATGTCGAACCAGAACACCGGCGCTGACAAGCGCCAGTGGTACAACAGCTACTTCGCCGGCAACCCGGCCACCGACGGCCGCAAGGTCTACTGGCAATCCCAGAACGGCTCTGTTGCCCAGTCGGAGAACCCGGGTACGTCCTGCATCGGCTACGGCGGCGGGCACACCAGTGCCGCGCTGCAACTCATCGACGACAACGGCCGGTTCATCGGACTGCTCGGTGCCGAGGCGAGCTTCGACCACCGGTCCTACCTTCAGGACGAGGTCGGCGCCTGGGCGGCAGTACTGCCGGTCATGGTCAAGACCTTCTCCACACTGGCATAACCGAGCGCGAGGACACGCAAGCGTCAGACCCGATCCGTGGCAGATGCCGCGATCGGGCTGGCGCTCACGTACTCGCCGCCGTGGGGGGATTGCGTAGCCCGGACCCGGCCGCCCCGAGGTAGAGGCGGGCGACCTCGGGATCGTCGAGCAGGCTGGCGCCCGTCGCGACAAGGCGGACGACTCCCGATTCCAGGACGGCGCCGGTGTCCGCGGCAGACAGCCCGGACCGCGCGTTCTGCTCGACCAGCAGGACAGTTCGGCCCCCATCGGAGACGAGCGTACGGATGCTGGCGAAAACAAGCGCCCGCGACTTCGGGTCCAGCCCGATCGACGGCTCGTCGAGCAGAATCAACCGCGGGTCGAGCACCAGTGTCCTGGCCAGCTCGACCTGCTTCTGCTCTCCGCCCGAGAGCGATCCCGCGTGGTCCTTGGCCCGCTTGGCACAGATGGGGAATGCTGCCAGCGCCTGCTCGATCCGGACGCGGACGAGCTTCTGGTCCTTCACCGAATAGCCGCCCATGAGCAGGTTGTCCATGACCGTCATCGACGGGAACAGACTCCGCTCCTGAGGGACGTGCACGATCCCGAGCAGCAGGCGGGCCTTCGGCGTGAGGTGGTTCAGGAGTTCGCCGCGAAAGGTAACGGTGCCCAGACGCGGGCGGAGCAATCCGCTCACGGTCTTGAGCACGGTGGATTTGCCTGCGCCGTTGGGACCGATCAGGCAAGCGACGGTGCCCGCCTGGATGTCGAGGTCGACACCCTTGAGGATGTCGCCGGCGCCATAGCCGGCGACGACGCCGCGCAGTTCAAGGATGGGGGGCACGGTCATGCACCGAGGTAGGCGTCGAGGACCAACGGACTGCTCTGCACCTCTGTCGGTGTGCCGGAGAATATGTCTCGACCCCGGTCGAACACGATCACCGGGTCGCACAGCCGCATCACGAAGTTCATGTCGTGCTCGACGATGAGGAAGGTGATCCCGCTCGCGTGCCGCGCCCGGATGTGGCGCTCCATCGTTTCGACCATCACCGGATTGACGCCGGCGGTCGGTTCGTCGAGCAGCACCAAGCGAGGCTCGCTCATCAGCACAGCCGCGAATTCCAGCAGCTTGCGCTGCCCGTAGGAAAGCTCGGACGCACGCAGGTCGGCCACGTGACCCAGCTGGAACTCCTCGAGCAGAGCGCCGGCTCGTTCCCGGTCGAGGGTGCTCACCCTGCCGCGGAACAGTTGCCACCAGGAGTAACCGCCGGCCACGACGAGGTTCTCCAGCACAGACAACTGGGAGAACACGCGGGCCTGCTGGAACGTCCGGGACATCCCACGGCGGTACAACATGCCCGGGTCGGCGTGGATGACGTCTGTTCCCGCGAACTGGACCCGGCCCGCGTCCGGGTGAAGGTAGCCCGTGATGAGGTTGAACAGCGTCGTCTTGCCCGAACCGTTCGGGCCGATCAGGGCGGTAATCGAGTGTTCGGCCAGCTGGAGCGACGCATGATCGACGGCACGGAGGGGGCCGAAGGATTTCGTGAGATCACGGACCTCAAGCAGCAGCATCAGGCACTCCCCCTGATGACGCCGGCGAATCGGGCCAGCGAGGTCACGGGTGGCGGCGGGGGGGTGTCTGGCTCCGCTGGGCCGTCCGGCTCCGCCGCACCGTCGGGTGAGCCCATCGGGGTACTCGCGCCTGCGTCGACTGCCTTGCGCCGGCGCTTCCTGCGCAGCCGTTCCTGGATGGACGGAACGATCCCTTGCGGCAGGAACAGCATGACGACCAGGAACACTGCGGCGTACGCAATCAGATAGAACTGGTTTCCCCCGAGGGTGTACGCGAGAGTCTGCTGAGCCAACGAGAGGATCACGGCGCCCAGCACAGGACCCCACAGCGTCGCGCGCCCACCGAGGAACGTCATGAGCACGATCGCGATCGTCACCAGCGGATCGACGGCGAACTGCGGATAGATGAAACCCTCGTAGTAGGCCCAGATCCCACCGACCATTCCGGTGAACCCCACACTGACCGCGAAGCCGAGGAGTTTCACGCCGGTGACGTGCACTCCGATACCCACGGCCTTGTCCTCGTCCGCGCGTACCGCTGCAAGCGACAGCCCGACTTTGCTGCGCATGCTTGCCCAGGTCAGACCCATGACGGCAGCGAGCAGCAGCAGTAGCACGAAATAGAACGGCCGTTCGAACGTGTCGAGTGAGAACGGCGCGACCGGCATCGCCAACCCCTGTGCGCCGCCGGTGACGCCGCGCAGGTTGAACGCCAGAGTCTGGGCGACAAACAGCAACGTGATCGTCACGATCGCAAAAACATCTGCCCGGATGCGCATCGCGATTGCGGCGATGGGAAGGCCGATGGCACCGGCGAGCAGCCCTACCAAGGGCAGGATCAGGAACGGTTCGTAGCCAGAGTGAACGGCGTGGTGCTCGAACCACAATCCCTCGGCATAGGCACCAAGACCGAAGAACGCCGCGTGACCGAGCGAGGGGTAGCCCGCGAAGCCTCCGGTCAGATTCCAGGCGCTGGACATCACTGTGTACATCAACATGAACACGAGCATGTTCAACACCCAGTGGGCGAGGTTGAACGACGGCAAGACCGCCAGCACGGCGAAGAACCCCGCCCCGCGTGCGGTTCCTTTCAGCCGCCGGCCCAACTCGACCGGTCGACTCATATGGCACCTCTAGCGGCCGTGCCGAACAAACCGCGCGGACGAATCAGCAGCACCAGCAGCAGGATCACGAAGAAGGTCATCTCTGACCAGATCGGCGATATTGTCGCCGCAACCACCGCCGCGGAAACTGAGACGATCAGCGAGCCAAGGATGGCACCGCCGATGCTACCCAGCCCGCCAAGCAACACGATCGACAGAAGTCGCGAGATCAGGTCGTAGTGACTGCCCGAGTTGAACGGGTACAGCAGGCCGTAGACCGAGCCGGCGGCCGCCGCTGTCGCGGCACCGATGCCGAAACCGATCGCAGAGATCCGGCTGCTGTCGACGCCCAGCAGCTGCGCGGACTCGGCGTTCTGGACGCTGGCTCGCACCGCTCGGCCGAAGCGCGTGCGATTGAGCAGGAGGTACAGCGCTCCCAGCGCGCCGAGGGAGAGCAGGAACGCCCATAGTCGCACGAGCGTGATCTGGTAGCCGAAGACCGTCCAACTGGAATTGGCGTACGTGGTGTTGATGCTGCGGACGGACGTGTTCCAGGTGACGCTCATGATGCCCTCGAGCAGCAAAGCGATCGCGAACGTGACGAGCAAGCTCAGCTCCGCGCGATCCTCGCGGCGTAGGGGCCGCAGGAACACGACCTCGATAAGCACCCCGATCACGAAGATCGCAACAGTCGTGACCGGGATGGCCAGGAACGGGTCGATGCCGAATGACGTGAACAGCTGATACGAGAAGTACGCACCCAGGATCACCAATGCACCCTGCGCGAGGTTGACCACCTTCATGACCCCGAAGATGAGCGTTTGGCCAGAAGCCATCAGTGCATAGACGCCTGCGGTGAGCACTCCCAGGATCAGACCTTGGACGAGTGCATGCACTCGGGCTCACCCGCCCCAGTTCGGCTTAACCACCAGGGGTTGCGCCTGCGCGACGGACGAGGGGTAGACCGGCAGAAGTTTCCCGCCCTGCCACTGCACGAGGTTGAACTCGCCGGTCGGCGAGCCGTTGCTGGTCCATGCGAGGTTGCCCAGCAGCGTCGGCCAGCTCCCCGAATGCAGCGAGCTGATGATCGTCTTGTTGTCGATCTTGTGCGCCTTCGCAGCGACGGCCTCGACAAGTTGACCGACCGCGTAGGCCTCGGCGCTGTTGTCGTCGATCTGCTGGGCTGACCCGCCGTACTTCGCGATGAACGCGCTGGTGAATCCCGCGCTGCCCGTAGCTTTCGAGCCCGGGAACCAGTCAGCAGGCGCCATGATCCCTGTGGTGTTGCTGACGCCAACCTTCGACGGGAATTCCAGCGGCGAGTTGGCTCCGTTGGACTGGAACATCATCTTCGGGCTGAACTTCAGCTGCACCAAGCTCTTCACCTGTGCATAGGCGTCGACGCTCTGCGTGCCGCCGACGATCACGTCCGGGTGCTTGGCGGCGACCGCGGCCATCACCGGCGAGAGATCCTGTGTCTCGGACGGATAGACCTGCTTGTACACCGTCTGAATACCGGCAGCCTCGAACTTCGTGCGGATGTTCTCGGCGATCGGTGCCGAGAACGGGTCGTCGAGCTCTGCGTAGGCGGCCGTCTTGGGGCGCTCCGCAGCGGGCAGCGAGAGAACGTACTTGGCGAAAACGTCACCCGACCGGGTCGACGGCGCCGGCTGAACGAAGAAGTAGTTGTCGAGGTTTTGGGCGAACACCTTGGGGCCGCCGCCAGCCGGGGCAAGGAACGCGTATCCGTACCTCTTCGCCACCCGCGACGCGGGGATGGTGAGCAGCGTCGAGAACGGTCCGAACGTGAGCGCGACGTGGTCCTTGTTGATCAGGTTCTGGTAATTGGTGACAACCTGAGTGGGGCTTGAGGCGTCGTCGACGATCTTCACCTGCACCTTGCGCCCGAGCACACCGCCCTTGGCGTTCACGGTCGCCGCCCAGAGCTGATAGCCGCGCTGGATCGCCTTGCCCGAGTCGGAGAAGTCCCCCGTCAGCGAGACCGACGCGCCGATGACGAGCGGGCCCTTGGAGTTCTTGTTGGTTGCGCCGTTCGACTTGGTAGCGCATGCCGATGCTGTGCACGCCAACGCAGTGAGGAGGGCCACGACCTGCGTAGCGTGCATTAACCGATTTGGTCGATTCACCTGAGGACCCTTCTGCGGGTGGACCCTACGTGGGGCGTGTCTGACGCTCTGTCACATGCTCGCGTGGAAGCACCATCGTTAGCCGCCACAATCGATTGCAGCCGAGCTTCCGCCTGTTTCGAGTGGAAGTCAAGAAGCAGAACTGGGTCAGACATCTGGCCCTTCAGCGGCTCACGCACGTGGAGGATCGACGCCTGCGGCCACCCCTACGTGCAAGACGAGGTCGGCGCCTGGGCGGCAGTGCTGCCGTCATGGTCAAAACCTTCTCCACACTGGATAACCGAGCGCGAGGGCACATCTCGCCGTACGAGCAACGTCGGCAGCGCGACACTCAATCGACCGCGGGACCTTCAGCGTCGCTACCGCCCGGGCTCGATTCGTCCTCGCCCGGGTCTCTGACACCGAGGCTGCTCTTCGAGTCGCCGCCGTCCTCCACGCCGTGATCCGTCACGCCCACGGGACCGCCCTCAGCGTCCTGCTTCTGCCCGGACGCCGGCGTGGCGGGCTGGGTGGCAGAGGCGCCGGCCGTGCTGACGTTGCCCCGCGAGAGTGGACCCGGTTTCGGCGCAGCCACCTGACGCCATCTGGGCTGGGCGGTGGCCGCCGGGAGCTCGGCGGCAGGGCTCGATCGCCGCGCCGGTCCGTTCCGATGAGCGGCGGGCGCGTGCTCGGCCCCGGCCGGGACGTGCACGGAGACGATGTGGCTGAAGACCTGGTTGATGCTGAGGCCGACGACGGCGGGGACCACCGAGAGTGTCGCGCCTGCGGCGAGCAGAGCGATGCGGTTCACGGCCGTCCTCCCAAGCTGCCTCGGCTCACCTCATCCCTTCGGCATCGAAAGGCGCTGCGATGAGTCCTTCCGGGGGAGAACTCCTCTGCTGTTCGGCGTCACGCCCGGGCCGACGACCGGCCCGTTCCGTCGGCAACGCGGGCAGCCCTGGCGAGCAGGGCGCGGTAGAGGACGAGAACGCTCACCACGCCGGCTACGCCAGCGATGAGGCCGCCGCTGAGCGCGTCTCCGATGCCGGCACTCGAACCGCTGCCGAGGCCGAGACCGGCCGCCTGGGCAAGTAGGCCCAGCGCGGCGACTCCGAAAAGCGCGCTCAGCACGGTCGGCACGAATGCCTCGGGCAGCACCCTCGGCCCGGCGATTCGCCTCCGCAGCAGCCACCAGAGCAGCAGGGCGAACAGTCCCATGACGCCAAGACCGATGCGGTACTGCACGACCTCGCCGAAGTGGTGGGTGGTTGCGGCGGCCGCGCAATCGCGCGATCTGGGGGCGTACTCCAGGAACTCCGCGCACCTTGCAGCGGTGTACGTCACTCCCGGCGGGTCGCCTGAGACGAAGGCCTGACCGAACGTCGCCCCGAAGATCTCGGCCAGGACTCCACTGATCCCGACGGCCACGGCGCCTACGCCGCCGGCCAGCGTCCCGGCCCCGATCAAGTCGCGCCACACCGCCCGCACTTCTGATCGCATGCGCACATGCTAGATCCGGGTGACGACGGACCGGCGCTGATGCGGTGCGGATCAAGTGCAGATCCTGCGTACGGCTCAGGCCAGCCGGATCCGTAACCGCCGGTTGGCCTTGCCCTTGTTCTCGACCTTGACCACCTCGAGCCGGCCGATCTGCCGGGTCGACGCGACGTGCGTCCCCCCGTCGGCCTGCGTGTCGAGACCGACGATGTCGACGATGCGTACCTCGGTGAGATCGGGAGGGAGCAGGTTGCTCGCCGTACGGATGATGTCGGGAATGCGCATCGCGTCGTCGCGGGGCAGCACCCGGACGTCGATCCGCCGGTCGGCGCTCACCTCGATGTTGCAGGCATTCTCCATACGCTGCTTGAAATCCGGTGGCAGGTCGGGCAGATCGAAGTCCATCCGCGCCGTGAGAGGCTCCATGTTGCCGCCGGTGACGAGCGCGCCGAAGTCGCGGAACACCACACCGGAGAGCAGGTGCAAGGCGGAGTGGGTACGCATCAGGGCGGTGCGACGGCCGTCCTCGACCGCGCCGCGGACCGAGGCGCCGACACCGGGCACAGGATCGTCGTCGTGCGGCAGGAGCACCACATCGTCGCCGCGTCGTACGCCGACGATCCGGGTCTGTACGCCTCCCCAGAGCAGCACGCCCGCGTCGGGAGGCTGACCGCCACCACCTGGATAGAAGGCGGATCGGTCGAGCACGATTCCGTCGGGGCTCGCCGCGAGGACGGTCGCATCCCACTCGCGCAACGTCGGATCGGTCAGTTCCAGGCGCGTGGTTCGACCCCAGAGATCAGTGGACATGCTGGGGACCGTACAACCGCGGGGCTACCAGCGCCCGGGATCCTGTTGGCCCCGGCGACCCCGACCGCCGGAGATCTCACGCACGGCCGGGCGGACGTCGACGAGATAGACGCACGAGGCGATGAAGCCGACCAGCGGCAGCAGATTGATCGGGTTGCGATAGACGAAGGTGACCAGGAAGGCCACGACCGTGATGGCCGTCCAGCCCCATTTGTTCCACTTGTCGGCGGCAGGGAACGCATCCTGCCGCTGGACGAGGCAATGCACCGCGGCGAATCCCTGCAACAGCAACGCACCGATCCACATCACCAGCACGACGAGGTCGATCCGCAGAAAAGCCATGACGGCAGGGTACGTGCTGAGACAGCGAGCGACCCCCCGGACGTGCTGTCCCGGGGGGTCGCATCGGTCTGCGGCTGGTCAGCCGACCTTGGACGCACCGTCCTTGACGGCGTCGGCAGCGGCCTCGGTGGTCTTCTTGGCCGAGGTGGTCGTCGCCTTGGCGCGCGTCTTGGTCGACGCGGCGCTCTTGCGAGCCGTGGTGGCTGTGCCCTTCAGCTGGCTGCGAGTGGCGTCGACCCGCTCGGCGAGAACCTGGCTGGCCTTCTGGCGGCGGACATTGCGGGCCAGCTTCTGGCCGCGGTCGACCAGCTCGTCATAGACCTGGACGGCCTTGACGGTCGCCTTGGAGGAGTAGTCCTCGACGGCGACCCGCACGGTGGCGGCGTCGACGCGCTTGGCCTGGTCCTGCAGTCGCTTGTACTCGGCCGGGATCTCACGCAGCTTCTCGACCGCGAGGTCCGTGGCGCCGGCAGCGAAGTACAGCGGCTTGGTGAACTGTGTCTGGTTCCTTGCCATCATCTATCTCCCTAACTCGTGGTCTTGGTCGCGGGGGTCCGCGTGGCCTTCGTGGCCTTCTTGGCTGTCGTCTTTCGTGGTACGGCCCGCTTCTGCGCCTTCTTGGCAGCCTTCTTCGCCGGTCGCCGGGCGGGAGTTCGTTGCCCGGTGTCGTCGGCCGGCGAGGGGGTGCTGGTAGGTCGCGTCGAGCGAGCCGCAGCCGACTCGTTCTCCTTGCAGAAGGAGTCGTAGATCTCCAACAGGACCTGCTTCTGCCGCTCGCTGAGTTGCAGGTCGGTGTGGATCGCCTGCGAAACCTCAGAACCGCTGAGGCGCTCGTCGAGCATGCCGGCCTGTACGTAAAGAGCCTCGGCCGAGATGCGCAGGGCCTTGGCGATCTGCTGCAGGATTTCTGCACTGGGCTTGCGCATTCCCCGCTCGATCTGCGAAAGGTACGGGTTGCTGACGCCCGCCGCCGCAGCGAGCTGACGCAACGAGATCTGGGAAACGTTGCGCTGCTCGCGGATGTAGCCGCCGAGATTCCGCAGGGGTTGCATATCCCGACCGTACGACCGGGTGCTAACAATTGCAAGCACTCCAGCTAGCACTACCGAGTGACATGGCTCACGCCCGTCGCGGACCTGATGGACACCGACCCGGCAGCGCCGTTCCGGCAGGTTCCGTGTCGACAGGCCACTTACGCGGTGGCACACTCTGATTACGCACCGGATGTTCAGCATCGAGCAGCGGGCGATGGGCGGGGGCAGCCGTGCTCATCACGACGGATGAACAAGCCGACTGCACCGTTGTCCACCTCGCCGGCGATCTCGACTTCGCCGCCGCAGCGATCGTCCGCCGTCACCTGCTCAAGATCATGTCGAATCCACCCGTCGCGGTTGTCCTCGACCTGCATGCGGTGAACTCGATCGAGGCTGCCTGCGCGGCGGTGTTCCCCGCGGCTTGGCGCGAAGGCGGCGGCTGGCCGGGAGTCAGCATGAGCCTCGCTGCGATGGGTCAGCCGGTACGCGAGCGGCTACGCGCTGAGGGGACGTCACGCTTCGTACCGGTACACGACGACGTCGAGTCGGCGGTCGCCTCAGCGCAGAACCTTCCGCCGTACGTCTCGCAGACGATGACCCTGCGCTTCGACCTGCTGGCCGCTCGGGACGCCCGCTCGTGCACCCGGGCGACGTTCCTGCAATGGCGGCTGAGGGAGAACCTCGACGAGGTGCTGCTCGCAGTCAGCGAGATGGTCTCGAACTGCGTCCTGCACGGCGCTCCGCCACTGCGGATGACGATGCGGCTGCGTCGCGGGCTGCTGCGGATCGCTGTGAACGACGGCAGTGCCGAGCGGCCGCGCCGGATGCTGAGCTCGGTCACCAGCGACAACTTGATCAACGGCGTGGTGATCCCGGCCCATGGTCGCGGGCTGCAGCTCGTCGAGGCGGTGTCGCTGGCGTGGGGTGTCAGTGACTACGCCTCGGGTCCGGGCAAGACGGTGTGGTGCGAGTTGCGGGTGCTGCCCGAGCGTCAGTAGGCCACGCGTACGCAGCCCACGGGCTCGCCACCGCCGAGGACCGGCACCTCACTGAGCTCGGCAAGCACGTCGCCATCGGCACCGAGACGGCGTAGTTCGCGCACCAGCACCGGGGTCCGCGCGCGCGCGGACCCGTCGTCGATCTTGAGCGCGACCGAGGCGCCATTGGGCAGGGCGGCTGCATAGACACCTTCGGCACCGTCCTTGGCGAGCAGCCCGGGCACCCCAGCCATCAGCGCGGTGACGTCCCGGCCGGTGCCACCGACCAGCTCGGGATGCGATCGCATCGCGTCGGCGACCTGCCGCTCGTGTGTGCCGGCCTCGGCGGTCACCAATCGGCCGAAAGCACGGGCGACTCCGCGCAGCGACACCGCGAAGACCGGGGCGCTGCATCCGTCAACCCCCACTGCGGTCACGGTGTCACCGGTGAGTTCCTCGACGGCCGCGCGCAACTCGCGCTGCAACGGATGATCGGGGGCGACGTAGTCCTCGATCGGCCAGCCGGCCGCGAGGCAGGTGAGCAGCATCGCCGCGTGCTTGCCGGAGCAGTTCATCTGCAACCGGCTAGGGCCGGCGCCGGTCCGCAATGCGGCCTCGGCGGCCGCTTCGGACAGCGGCAGCCCGGGCGGGCAGCGCAGCGCCTCGTCGGTCAGCCCAGCGGAGCCGAGCATGTCGCGTACGCGCTGGACATGCACCTGCTCACCGGAGTGCGAGGCCGCGGCGAGAGCGAGATCGGCGGGCTCGAGCGACAGGCCGCACCTCAGCATTCCGACTGCCTGCATGGGCTTGTTCGTCGAGCGCGGGAACACCGGGGCATCCACGTCGCCCAGCGCGAAGATCTGTTGGGATTCTCGGCCACCGGTCGGCGGGCCGAGCGCAATCGCAGAGCCGTGGTGCAGGCTCTCGACGAAACCGGAACGGACGACCTCGGCGAGCACAGCGCTCAGAGCTTGTCCCCCGCCAGAAGGCTGGTCACGTCGGCTTCGCCGTCGCGGTAGCGCCGGGCGATCTCGTCGCTGCACCGGTCCATGATCTGCTGGACGGCGCGCCGCAGCGTCGACACGAGGTGTTCGTTCTCGTCGAACCTGGACTCGGCGTTGGCCAGCGCCTCGTCGGACAGCCCGCGCACGTTGCTGAGGCTGGCGTCGTTGAGCACTTCTTCGTAGCGGCGCCGGTGGATGCCTGGCTCGGACGGCTCGAGGGCGATGTGGCGACCCAGGCCGTGCGCCGGAGCAGGCTGCTCATCGGCCAGCACCTCGGCCAGGTGCTCCACGACATCATCCTCGTCACCTGCGGCTCGTCGATGTTGCTCGGCCCGGAAGATGTCGATGTGACCTTGCAGAAGGCGACGGATGTAGGAGAGGTCGACCTCCTCCTGCTCGGCCTCGTGCCGGCGTTGGCGCAAGTCGTCGAGCTCCATGGTGGGCAGTGAGACGAGGTAGTCGGGGTCGAGGATGCGGTCGATGCGCCGCTTGCCGCCCTGCCTGAACGATGTCATCTCAGCCCCCTGATCCGCTCACACCGACACCTGATGCGTTGCCGGCCACGACCGGGCGATCGGCGATCCCGAGCATCGAACGCGCCTCCTTGACGCCCATAGGGGGGCGCAGTGCGATGCGGGCAAGAATGGCCGCCCGCTCGACGAGCTGGGCATTGCTGCGCACCGGTTCACCCTGAGCGTAGGTCAGCGTGTCCTCCATTCCTACCCTCAGGTGTCCACCGGCGGACAAGGCAGCCAACGCGACGGGCAGCGTGGCCCGTCCAACACCGGTCGCGCTGAAGGTGGCGCCAGCCGGCAACATGGCGACGGCAGCCACGAGGGCGGCCGGCGTGCCCGGCATTCCTCCGGGAACGCCCATCACCAGATCGCAATGCACATGACCGCTGTGCGGCAGTCCGTGCTTGTCCAGCAACCGGTGCAGCGTCGACAACTGGCCGAGGTCAAAGATTTCGTACTCCGGCACGATGTGGCGCTCCTGCATGCGCTGGTGCAACTCCACGATGAAGTCCCAGCGGTTGACGAAGATGTCGCTGCCGAAGTTCACGGTGCCCATCGAGCAGCTCGCCCCGTCGGGCGCTGCGTCGAGGACACGGAGCCGGTCACTCTCGGGATCGCTCACCGAGCCGCCAGAGGACAGTTGCACGATCAGGTCCGTCTCGTCCCGCAGCGCCTGCACCGTCTCGCGCAGCCGTCCCAGATCCAGCGTGGGCTCTCCGGCGTCATCCCTGATGTGTACGTGAATGACCGCGGCGCCCGCAGCTTCGCACTCGCGTGCGGTCGAGACGAGCTCCGCGAGGGTCACCGGGAGCGCCGGCGCGTCACGCTTGGCGGTCTCCGCACCGGTCGGCGCAACGGTGATCAGGGTGCTCGGCATGGGCACAGTCTCTCAGGCCGGGGGCGGGTACCGGCCATAAGCCATGGTTCAGACGTGGTCGAACGCCGCCCGCTCTGAATCGGTGGATGCGTCGATGGAGGCGTCGATGGCCGCATCAGGCTCGCCGACCTGCAGGTTCGCCTCGTCGGGGGTGTTGCGCTTGACCAGTGCGAGGGCGATCGGACCCAACTCGTGGTGGCGCGCGGCCGTACCCACGAATCCGATCGCCCGATCGTCGCGGTTGACCGGGGCACCGTGCGCGGGGAGCGTTTCGGCCGAGCCGTCCAGGTGCAGCAGGACCAGCCGGCGAGGCGGGCGGCCGAGATTGTGCACCCGTGCCACGGTCTCCTGGCCGCGATAGCAGCCCTTGTCGAGGTGCACGGAGGTGTCGACCCAGTCCCCCTCCTGCACGATCGTGCGGTGGTCCGTCTCGTGCCCGAGCCGGGGACGGCGGGCGGCCACCCGCAATGCTTCGTACGCCCAGATGCCCGCTGGGCGGGCACCCGCGGCGAGCAAACGGTCGGCCAGGGCACGCACGCCGCTGCGGCCGATCACGAGGTCGAACGCGGCGCTCCCGGGGGCCGGCATCCGCCGCGCGAAGCCGCCATCAGGCAGCGGCCGTACGTCGAAGTCCGAGGGCGGCACCTCGCCGCCGAGAGCCGCCAGTGCTTGGGTCGCAGATGGGCCGGCCAGTGACAGCACCGCCCAGTCGCCGCTGACCTCTCGCGGATCGACCCGCAGCATGAAGCGCATCGAGTCCAGGAACGTCATCAGCGCCGACGCGGTGCCGGGCTCCACATCCAGCCAGGTCGAGGCCCCGTCGTCGGCAAGGACGAGATGGTGCTCGATGTGGCCGTGCGGGCTCAGTATCAGCGCCTGCGTGCCCCGCCATGGCGGAAGGGAGTCGAGGTGCTGCGTCGTCAGGCTGTGCAGCCAGCTCAGCCGGTCGGCTCCAGGCACTTCGATGACGCCCCGGTTGCCCCGGTCGACCAATCCGGCGCCTTCGACCAACGCACGCTGCTCACCGAACGGGTCGCCGTAGTGCGCAGCCACTCCCGCATCGATGCCGTCGGCGACGACCGCGCCCGGCATGGCCAGCAGCGGCGAGCTCATGCGTCCACCTCGTCGGCCATCGCGCCGTCGACCGGGACCAGAGCGTCGGCATCCTCGCTTTGTGAGCGGCAGGTGGCGCATACGCCGAAGATCGCGAAGTGCCCGACGTCGACGGTGAATCCGCGCTGCTCGGCGAGATCCCGCACGACGCTGTCGATCACCGTCGGCAGCGCCTCGACGACCTCACCGCACAAGCGACACACCAGATGGACGTGCTCCTCGCCGTCGGTGGCGTGGTAGGCCGGTGCGCCATGGCCGAGATGGGTGTGGGTCACCAGACCCAGGCTCTCGAGCAGTTCCAGGGTGCGGTAGACGGTGGTGATGTTCACGCCGGGGGCGGTACGGCGTACGTCCGCGCAGATCTCCTCGGGTGTCGCGTGCTGGAGCGCCTGGACCGAGTCGAGCACCAACTGCCGCTGTGGGGTCATCCGGTAGCCCTGGGCGCGCAGGCGGCTCGACAGGGAGGATGACATCACGCCTCGATGGTAGGCGCTCAGCGGCAATCGCCAACCAACCTGCGGATCCATGCACTACTCTTAGTAGTGGTTTGACTACTATTAAGGAATACTCCGTGATTCGTCGCCCCGCGGCCGGCCTGGCAGCGCTCACCCTGATCGTCAGCGCCGCCATCGCCGTGAGCACGCCGGTCTCCGCCACGGGCGGACCGCCCCCGGAAGTGGCTGCCGAGCAGGCGCTTCGGGCGGCCTCGGGCGGCCACATCACGCTAGCTCGAGGGACCGACGGGGTGGCGCACTTCGCCGGCACCACAGCCGGCCAGCCGGTACGACGGCCGACCGGACTCGCCTCCACCGCCTCGCCCGAGACCGTCGCGCGTGCTCATCTGGCCCGCTACGGCGCGCTGTTCGGAGTCCGCGACCAGGCCAACGAATTGCGCCGCGTGCGGGTGACCCGCTCCGCAGCCAACCAGCAGGTGGTCCGCTTCGGACAAGTGATGAACGGGCTGCCGGTCGTCGGCGGCGAGTTGAACGTCGCTCTCGACTCGGCGGGCAACATGCTGTCGGTCAACGGCGAGACCGCACGTTCGGGACTGCCGACGGTGTACGCGACCTCACCGGCGCGGGCCGTGACGGTGGCCATCGCGAGCGCAGCGAGGGCCGACGGGGTCGCGCCTTCCGCCCTGCGCGCTACGACCCCCGAGCAGTGGATGTATGACCCCTCGCTCATCGGCCCGGGCCGGCAGGCAACCGCCCGGCCGGTGTGGCGGGTCGAGGTACGGGCCACAAGCGACGTGCCCGTGCGCCAGTTGGTGCTCGTCGACGCAGCCACCGGCGCGGTGGCCTTGTCGTTCAACCAGATCGCGTACGCGAAGGTCCGGCACATCTGCGACTTCGGCAACGTGCCCAACGCCGACCACACCTGCCTGCCGGCCGCGTACGTCCGCAACGAGGGTGACGCACCGAGCACGGTGACCGACGTCAACCTGGCCTACGACTACTCCGGCGACACCTACGACTTCTACCTGGCGCAGTTCGGTCGCGACAGCGTCGACGGGCTGGGGATGTCGCTGGTCTCGTCGGTGCGATGGTGTCCGAGTGGTGGCATTCAATGCTCTGGGTACAACAACGCGTTCTGGGACGGCAGCCAGATGACCTACGGCGACGGCTACGCCAACGCCGACGACGTCGTCGCACACGAGTTGACGCACGGGGTCACCCAGCACACCTCCGGACTCCTGTACTACTACGAGTCCGGCGCGATCAACGAGTCGATGTCGGACATCTTCGGGGAGTTCGTCGACCTCACCGACGGGGTCGGCAACGACAGCGCGGGCGTTCGCTGGCAGTTGGGCGAGGACCTGCCGAGCGGTGCGATCCGCGACATGAAGAATCCGCCGGTTGACGGCCAACCGGCCACGACCTCGAGCTCACTGTGGGATTCCTGGTGGGCGGACTCGGGCGGCGTGCACCAGAACAGCGGCGTGGGCAACAAAGCCGCGTACCTCATGGTCGACGGCGCGACGTTCAACGGAGTCACGGTGACCGGCCTGGGGATCCCGAAGGTGGCCGCCGTCTATTACGAGGCACAGCAACTGCTGTCGTCCGGCTCTGACTATCGGGACCTGTACAACGTGCTCCAGCAGTCGTGCACCAACCTGGTCGGGACCAAAGGCATCACCACCGCCAACTGCGTGCAGGTGAAGAACGCGGTGGACGCCGTCGAGATGAACAAGTACCCGGTCAACGACCCGCCGTTGCCGGCCGCGCCGGGCGCGTGCGCCGGCACCCCCATCTTCACCGACAACTTCAACACACCCGGACTCGCGCAGTGGACCCAGAATCCGGTGAGCACTTGGGCGATCGACGGGTCCTATCAGCAGAATCCTGCGGCGGGGACCGCGCTGTTCGGCTCGGACAGCGACAGCACTCCGACCAAGAGCATCGCGACGACCTCGTCGTTCGTGGTGCCGGCCGGGCGTACCACCCACCTGCGCTTCGACCACGCCTACGCCTTCGACTGGGTCGGCCCGGACGGGAGCCCGCCGAACAGGTACTTCGACGGCGGTTTCGTCGAGGTCAGCAACAACAACGGCGCGACCTGGACGACACTGTCCATTGCAGACAACGGCTACAACGCGACGCTCGATCCGCCGCTGTCCCGAAGGGCATTCAGCGGGGACAGCACTGACTGGATCACCAGCCGGGCAACGCTGTCGGCCTACGCCGGGCAGTCGGTGAAGCTGCGATTCCGGATCATCACCGACGGGGTGGCAGCCGGCTCGGCCGCACTGGGCTGGTGGATCGACAACGTCAACGTCTATTCCTGCGCTCCCCGACCGGCACTGGCTGACTACACCGGTGACGGCAAGGCTGACCGCGCCGTGTGGCGACCCTCCAACGGCACGTGGTACGTCCAGGGATTGCCCGCACAGCAATACGGCGCGTCCGGTGACGTCCCCCTGGTGGGCAACTTCGTCGGCGACGCCCGCGCGGACTTCGCGGTCTGGCGGCCGTCGAACGGACGGTGGTACGTCAACGGAGCGCCGTCAGTGCAGTACGGAGCGGCGAGCGACAAGCCGGTGCCGGCGGACTTCACCGGCGACGGTAAGGCCGACATCGCGGTCTGGCGACCGTCGAACGGCGTTTGGTACATCCGCGGGCACAGCCCGGTGCAGTTCGGTGCGCGCGGCGACATCCCGGTGGCCGCCGACTTCACCGGCGACGGTAAGGCCGACATCGCGGTCTGGCGACCGTCGAACGGCACGTGGTACGTCCGAGGCCTGCGGGCAGTGGCGTACGGCACCGGCGGGGATCGACCGACCGCAGTGGACTTCAGCGGCGGGAGCAAGGCCGAGATCTCGGTCTGGCGCCCATCGACGGGAATCTGGCACACGCGCAACGGGAGCGACGTGCCGTTCGGCGCATCCAGCGACCGCCCGGTCGCCGGTGACTTCACCGGCGACGGGAGGGCCGACATCGCGGTCTGGCGGCCCTCGAACGGCCGGTGGTACGTGCGCAATGTCAGCTCGGTCCAGTGGGGTCGCTCGGGGGACATCCCGATGTTCGGCTGAGATCTGCGATGTCGCCGGTGATGTCGACGTAGAGGTCGGGATCGCGCATCCGCCGGATGAGGTGATCGGCCCGCTCCTGTGCCTCCACGATGTCCTCTGCGGGTCGGCGCAAGGGTGCGGGCAGCCGGGCCGCCATCCCGCGCTCGGCGACGTGCACGGCGACCGAGCCGGCGCCGGCAACGTCGGACACCTGGCTCGGCAGTGCCACCGCCCGCTCGAGGCGACCCGGGCGTACGGTCGTCACCTCGGCGTAGTCCCCGCTGACGATGCGGGCGAGGTTGCGCAGGCATTCGCTTTCGCCGCGCAGATAGTCGCCGTGACCCGCCGGGCCACCGGCGCGCGGATCACCGGTCGTGATCCGCGGGATGCCGAACCGTGGATCGGTGGGGTCGCGGCCGAAGTTCTCTGAAAGCGCCACCACGTCGCCCGGCGCGCGGGCGGCGTAGAGCCTCGTGCCTGCCGGCACCTCCAATCCCGTGGCCGTGCGGGCGCCGAGCCCGGGGCTGCCGAGAACGACGACCGCATCGACACGCAGACCCAGTTGCAGTGCACGGGCGGCGACCAGAGAGCCGTAGCTGTGCGCCACGACGGTCGTGGTCACCCCGGATCGCAGCAGCAGGCCGACCACGAGATCACGCAGGTCGCCCGCCGCCACAGCCGCCGCGTCGTCGAACGGCGACGTGATCACGGTGGGGGTGCGGTAGCCCAGCCACGCGATGGTGGCGACCTGGCCGGGAGCCGACCGGCACGTCTGGCGATGCAGATGACGAGCGTCAGACGACAGGTCGGTGTCGAAGTTGCCCGGGTCGTTGAGGATGCCGGGGACCACGACGGCAACATGCGCCGCCGTGGCGAGATCGCCGAACACTTCTGCCACCCGGCCGCCGGCGAGATCGACGAGCAGGAACTGCCGGCCCGGCCGCATCCACTCATCCAGTCGCCTGGCCAGCGACGAGTCACCGTCGCTGCGGGCGCGGGCGAGCGCCCGCGAGATCACGACCCGGTTGGCGGTGTAACGCACCGGCGCGGGCACCCCGTCGGCGGCGCCGAGCAGCGCCGGGCATGCCTGGACCAGCGCGTGCACGACATCTGCCGGGAGCCCATCGACGTACGCGCGGACCGCGGCCGGGCTGCCGCCGCGCAAGAGCGCACGCAGGTCGGCCGTCGCCGCCCCGACCGGAACGGGACCGGCGGCCGCGGGCAGTACGCCGCCTC